>CAMNBC010000007.1 GCA_946532115.1 uncultured Treponema sp. | reverse complement strand
TCAACGACACCTATTCTGTTCTGCAGCTAGCCCGCCTTTACGAAGAAGCCGGCATACAGAAAATGGGCTTCTGGCGCATAGGTCAGGAAGATCCAAGCTTCTGGAACTGGATAAAGATTTCAAAATAAAGCACGTCATTCTGAACTTAGGGAGCGACGGCTGAAAGCCGATAAAATGCTCCAGTGGAGCATTTTAAGCGAGTCTCCGAGCAGCTGTGCTGCGAAGGGGCAAGCATCTATAAAAAGATCCCGAAACAAGTTCGGGATGACATTTTTATTTAAGGTGACACTTTTTCTCCTTTCATGTGTTATAATACTTTGAAGGAGAAAACAATGAAAAAATTTCTTTCTATTTTATTTATTTTATTCACCGTATCCGCAGGTCTCATATTTGCAGAGAGCACACCAGACCCTTTTGACAGCCTCGTTGAAAAACTTCTGAAAAATTTTGATGATGAAGGCGCAACCGTTGCCGTAAAAGTATTTACTTCCGATTTAAGCAATAATGAACGCAAAAAGATTTCCAAATCAGTTCAGTTCTCGCTTTACTGTTCAGATGTAATGGAAGTAGTTGCAAAATCAGATGAAGCTGATTATATCTGTACCGGAAAAATCGAAACAGACGGCCCAAACTACATCATCAGTGCAAAGCTTGTTGATAATTATGATGATACAGTTATCGGCAAAGCAAAACAGAAAGTGCCAAAAGACTACTACGCAGAAAAACCAACAGATGTAAAAGTTGAAACAGTTGTAGTTGAAGACACTGTTGATGCCGACGATGTACTTGGTGCACTTGTTGTAGGAAGCATCATCGGCGGTGTTTTCCATGCCGTAACAACTCCACCTCGCACAGTTTACGTAACACCTTCCCGCCCAAGCAGACCAAACCGCCCGTCACGTTCACGCCCTAACAGACCGTAAATTACATAAAAAGCTGTCATTGTCGGGCTTGACCCGACAATCTATAACTGACATATCATGTACAGATTCCCGCGTCAAGCGCGGGAATGACAATAAACATCCCCCCTATTATCATTCCTTTAATAACGCTGTATAATATTAGAAACACTAAATTAATAGGAAAGCAATATGATTTTTTCACCAAATGAGATTCAGGAAACTGTAAATATGTTTATGCGCCAGAAGCTGGATATCCGCTGTATTACAATGGGTATTTCTCTTCTGGATTGTGCTGATTCAGACAGCAAGCGTGCCTGCGACAAAATCTACGACAAGATTATGAAAAAGGCCGGCAAACTGGTTCAGACAGGACAGGATATTGAAAAGGAATTTGGTGTTCCAATCATCAACAAGCGTATTTCTGTAACTCCAATTGCCCTCGTTGCAGGTGCCAGCGAAGCAAAGAATTACGTTCCATATATTAAAACTCTCGACCGCTGTGCTCACGAGCTTGGAGTAAACTTTATCGGTGGTTTTTCTGCACTTGTCCAGAAAGGCATTACTCCTGCAGACCGCATTTTGATTGATTCAATTCCGGAAGCTCTTGCAACAACTGATTTTGTTTGTTCATCCGTAAATGTTGGAAGCACAAAATCCGGAATCAACATGGATGCAGTTAAGCTGATGGGTGAAACAATCATAAAAACTGCAGAAGTTTCAAAAAACTGCGAAGTAAACGGCTGTGCAAAGCTGGTAGTTTTCTGTAATGCTCCAGAAGATAACCCATTTATGGCAGGTGCTTTCCATGGCCCAGGAGAAGCTGATTGTGTAATCAATGTTGGTGTATCTGGTCCTGGCGTAATTCTTGCAGCCGCAAAGGAATATAAGGGGCAGCCTATCAACGTGCTTGCTGACGGAATCAAAAAGATGGCCTTTAAGATTACCCGTATGGGTCAGCTTGTGGGCTCAGAAGCCGCTAAACGTCTTGGCGTTGACTTTGGTATTCTTGATTTGTCACTCGCTCCTACTCCTGCTGTTGGCGACTCAGTTGCCCGCATCCTCGAAGAAATTGGTCTTGATGGTTGTGGTGCTCCAGGAACAACTGCAGCCCTCGCTATGCTTACTGATATGGTAAAGAAGGGCGGTGTAATGGCTTCTACAAACGTTGGAGGTCTCAGCGGTGCCTTTATTCCGGTTTCAGAAGATGAAGGTATGATTGAAGCCGCAAAGAATGGTTCTATCTGTCTTGAAAAACTAGAAGCAATGACTACAGTCTGCTCTGTAGGTCTTGATATGATTGCAATACCTGGGGACACTCCGGCAACTACAATTTCCGGTATTCTCGCTGATGAGTTTGCAATTGGTATGGTAAACAATAAAACAACAGCCTGCCGCCTTATTCCGGCACCTGGTAAAAAAGCAGGAGAATGGGTTGAGTTCGGAGGCCTTCTCGGTGGCTGTCCTGTAATGCCTGTAAGCAAATTCGGTTGTGCAGACTTCATCAACCGTGGCGGCCGTATCCCAGCCCCAATTCATTCGTTCAGAAATTAACAGATTGTCCGGTCAAGCCGGACAATGACACAATTGTCATTCCCCGGCTCGATTGCATCATCATTCCCCGGCTTGATCTGCTCTAATAGAAGAGCCGTTAAAAAAAATGCATTGCATTTTTTAGGCTCATCATATAAAAATGCTCGAAACAACTGGTTGTTTCGGGGAATCTATACAGGAGGTGTTTATGAAAAAAATTATTTTAATTGCGAGCCTGCTGCTTGCAACAGTCTTACTTACTTCTTGCCTGATTCTACCTGATGGAAAAGGCGGAACCTACACCTATGCCCTTGGTGACGATGAAATTGAATACAAAAATCCGGATGGTTCTAAAACAATAATCAATCAGGATGGAACTGTAACACATAAAAGATGAAATTAATTCCTGTTGAAACGCCGCAAGACTTTCTTGCGGCACAACAATTTATAGCCCCTTACGAAGAAACCTGCGTTTCCCTTGCATCGTTAATCCGCAGAAAAACTGACAAGCTTGTTTTTATTTCAGCCTCTGAAAGCTCGGTACTTTCTACAAGCTCGACCACATCTAACATACTTGGAATCCTGAATCTGGATTCTACACTCTACCATTGTATTCCTGACATTAATAAAATAGAAAAAATATCTCTTCTTGAAGATCTTCCTTATCTTTTGAAAAAGCCTGTGCGCTGCATAAGTGGTGAAGCAAGCTCAACAGATTACCTTATTAAGTTTTTTCCGAATCCTAAACAGCTTTACCCGTACAAGATGATGAAGTGGACTAACTCTACGAATAAGGTGATTTCGACAGACTCAACCGCCGTAACAACCTTATCTGGCGGCGAAGAAATAATCCGTTGTACCGAACATGATATGGATTTTCTTCATTCCCTTCAAAAAGATTACATGAAAGATGAAGTTGCAGTTCCCGGCCGCACCCTCACAGATGCCGAAGTAGACATCACCTTGCGCCAGATCCTTAAAAATCAGATTTGCCTTGCAATGACTGTAGACGGCGAAATAGTTGCAAAGGCAAACACAAATGCCATAGGAATCAATTGCGTACAGATTGGCGGCGTTTACACTCACCCGCTTTACCGTCGCAACGGTTATGCAGGCGCTCTCATTCAAGCCCTATGCAACCGGGCCACACGCGCCCAAAAACAACCTGTGCTTTTTGTAAAAGGAAAAAATAAACCCGCACTCTCGCTCTACCAGAAACTCGGCTTTGAAGAATGCGGGCGTTACGCTATTGCATATTATTAAAATATCGTCATCCCGAACTTGTTTCGGGATCTTATACAAGAGATGCTGAAACAAGTTCAGCATGACACGATTTTTTTATTCCAGATTCAACTTCAACTTCAAAATAAAGTAAGTCGCAACTCCATAAATTATGGAAAGTATAAAAGCAATCAATGAATTAATATATAAAACCGTTATTGCATCAGCATCTGCTAAATTGTAGGTAACAGCTCCTACAATTTTTGATGTAATACTGATTAAGATAATTACAGCCAGAAGTTTTACAATAGAACGATTCTTTTTTGAAAGATGGCCAATGCTGTTAATCAAATAAACAAATAAAATCAGACATAAAGCAAAGGCTAAATCCATCACGAGTAATACACAAAACCAAGAAAGGAAGTTTTCTCCTAAATTAATATAACTAAGGTTCTTAATAAAAAGCAGAACTAAGGAAACAAACATCACAGCTGTATAAATCAAATCCCAGACAATAATCGTAAGGATACGGCCCCAAAGGTGCTCACCAATTGTTACCGGAAGAGAAAGATTAAGATATGCTTCATCTCCAAGAAGTCCATTCTTAAAGCGTTTTGAAATAACATTAATTGTCACTACAGCAGAAACTATTATAAGCACACAGAAAATTAAGTAGAAGAAGCCTGCCAGTCCTTCCATAACATTTTCATCCCCGCCAATTCTATAAGTAAAATGAAAGTTCAATCCTCCATCACTAGAAACAGGAGTCATCATTCCTGTTATGAATGCAATTGCAATAATTGCAATATTAACCGGAAGAAGAATTCTCGCAAGATGCTTCATCTCATATTTAAAAACCTTTCCAATCCAAGGGAAGGGATTTCTCATAGTCTTTTCATTTTCCATCATATCACTCCTATAAACAAACTATCGTTAGTTAGTAAACTCCATCATTCACAATCAGCATCTGAACTCTTCACGGAAGAGCTGATCTATAGACATTCCTTTTTCTTCACGAATAGAATCAACATCTCCCTGGCGGATAATGTTTCCTTCCTTCAAGAATAAAACATAATTTAAAACCGGTTCAATATCACTAATCAAATGAGTTGAAATTATAACGGTAGAATTCTCACTGTAGTTTGAAATAATTGTATTAAGAATATAATCTCGTGCAGCAGGGTCAACACCGCCAATCGGTTCATCAAGCATATAAAGAGGTGCTTCACGGCTCATTGTCAAAATCAGCTGAACCTTTTCTTTTGTTCCTTTTGAAAGACTCTTTAATTTATCACCTTTTTCAATTTTCAGATTCGTAAGCATTTCATATGCTTTTTCTTTATTAAAGTTTTTATAGAAATCAGTCATCATCTGAACAAGGTCGTTCACCGTCATCCAGTCGTTAAAATAAACTCTGTCTGGCTGATAAGCCGCAATTTCTTTTGATTCCGCACCAGGCTTGAGCCCGCAAACCAGAATCTCACCGGAAGTAGGTTTTAAAAGCCCGGCCGCAAGTTTAAGCAAGGTTGTTTTACCACTGCCATTTGGTCCAAGCAAACCAACAATTGCGCCCTTTGGAACAGATATATCAATTCCTTTAAGCGCAGTTTTTGTTATATATTTTTTTGTAAGATTTTTACATTCCAAAACTGTTTCCATGTTATACTCCCTATTCTTCTTCAATTATTTTGATGACTTCTTCTTTATCAAAACCGAGTGATTTCATTTTTTCAAGAAATGCAGAAATTTCAGTCTTTGCAACTTCTTCTTTCATAGCCTTTATTTTTTCCTTATCGTCTGTAATAAAACGTCCCGAAGTTCTTTCGGTACGAACCAGCTCCATTCTTTCCAGCTCAGAGAGAGCCTTCTGCATGGTATTCGGATTTACGTGAGCCTTAACAGCAAGGTCTCTGACCGATTCAAGTCTACTACCTTCCGTTAGTTCACCGGAAATAATCTGAGACTTAAAATAGTCTATTAGCTGAAGATAAATCGGTTTATCATTCGTAAACTGATATTCCATATAACTCCTGTAAAAGCCAAAAAAAGGCCTGTATTTTAATTTGTATTGTTGTATTAAGCACATAATACAGTGATACAATCGAGATGTCAAGTTTTTTTTGAATTTTTTTCATATAAATGGTATCATTATTAATGATAAGGAAAAAAAATGAGAATTAAAAATATTTATTCACCTGAAGTATTAAAAATGTTTCGCCTCTTTTCGATTGTGGGAATAATTGCGGAGATTTTTTATCTATCCAGAGCCTTTTACAGAATGGGCTATGCTTTTGATTTTTCAAATATCACTTCCCTGGAAGATTTCTTTGCTTCTCCGGAAGGCTTATTTATTTCAAACAGCTTATGCCTTATTGTTTTTATATTCCTGCTCTTTTCGCCTCAGCATATTGAAGTTGTAGCTTTCATAGCATTTTATTTTTCTTTTGTTTACATGTTTACACCTTCTCTTGGAAAAAAACAATTAGGTACAGCGCTCTATCTTCTTGGAACATCCTCATGTGTATTGCGAGGCTATTACAGAAAACATACAAAATATAAAGTTCTTTTGACGATGTTTTTATACGCAGCTCTCATATTGATTGACCTCAGAATAAGCTGGAGTCAATTCGTTGATTCTTTGATTGATTCTTTAGGATATCTTTTGACTTATTCAATTTCCATGGTATTCTTTGTTCATTTCTTAAGAAGCACACATGAGCCTGTAGTTAATAAAATCTGGGATTTATCACAGTATCCGGAATTAACGGAACGCGATAAAGTATGGATTTCGGCAATATTACAGGATAAACGCTATGAAGATATTGCAAAAGAATCCGGAATAACAATTGGAACCTTAAAAAACAGGATGCATCAGATATTTTCAATTATCGGTCTGCCTGATAGAGTAAGTTTACTTGCAACATATAGCGGCTATATGCTTAAGTTTTAATTGCTCCAGAACAAGTTCAACCTTTTAAAATATCATTTATAGTTTCAGTATAATGTTCATCGAAGGTGGCACGGATTAAAGGCCGTGCCATTATTATTTGATCTGCTCCATAATAAAGTGCCGTCTGAATATCCTGCTTTGTACGGATTCCGCCGTCTACCCAGATTTCCTTACAATACTTTTTGAGCTCCTTTGCATTTTCTGCAAGAAACTGCGCCGTACTGCCAACCCGGGTTTCTACGCGGCCGCCGTGGTTGGAAATGTAAACAACATCTGGGCGAACTAAACTAACTAACGTTAGGTCGTCTGGTGTAAATACACCTTTTATTACAAAAGGAAGCTTTGTATGTTCACGGAACTCCTGCAGTTGAGCGGCAGTCTTTCGCTCAAGATTTACAAGATTTCGCATTGTGACAATATTATAAGAATCTATATCTATTCCTATATGTGAGGCATAAGGACGAACCCATTCTATTCGTTCAAATAATTTTTCCTGAGGGTATGGTTTGAGAAAGAAGGCTGCTTTTGTGCCTGTGGCCCGTGTGGCGGCAACACCGAGTTTTAGTTTTTCATCAGGGCAGCCGTCGCCTACGCATAGCCCTAATCCGGCGCGCACTGCATTCTGCAAATACGGTAAATAAAAATCTGACTCGCTTGTGTAGCCGATGTTTTCAACTGCGCCGGTCACGGGGCCGCAGCGCAGGGTGGAAGGGCGCACTGGAATATTGCGGATTTCTTCACCTGCTCCATTCTCTACAGCTGCTTCTAAAAGTTCACGCCAGCCTTCATAATTTAACTGAAAGTTTTTTCCTTCAAAAACACCACCAAGCCCAGGAAGCATACCCGGGCAGCCGTAGCCGTCACATACAGCACAACGGTGGCATTTCAAATCACCATTAGTCGCCAAAACAAATTCCTAAATCACGGGCAGTTTTGAGTACAGGATCTGTTTCTGTAATTTCCTTTACTCGTCCCGCAACCACAGAAAGCGGAGTTGCAACAATTCCGCCATTTTTCACTGCAACCAGATTTCCGAATTTCTTTTCTGCAAGAAAATCTGCTGCAGCGTTTCCAAGTTTGGTAGCAAGAATCATATCATAAGGCACAGGATCTGAACCACGCTGAACATAGCCTAATACGCTGGTTCTGGTTTCAATTCCTGTAGCTTCTTCAATTTCTTTTGCAACGCGGAAACCAACACTCTGAGACATCGCTTCACGCGCCTTCTTAAATTCCTTTTTACCGAGTGCCGCTTCATCCAGATCTATAGCACCTTCAGAGCAGGCAATAATAAAATAGTTCTGCCCTTTAGCCTTTTTAGCTTTCATATATTTTGCAATTTTTTTAATGTCGTAAGGAATTTCAGGAAGCAGAATTACATCTGCACGACCGGCAAGTCCAGCGTATAAACCAAGCCATCCTACTTTGTGCCCCATAATTTCAACAACCATAGCACGACTGTGACTCTTTGCAGTTGTCCGTATGGCTTCAATTCCATGAGTAGCAACATCAATTGCTGTATGAAAACCAAAAGTCTCGTCTGTTCCAACAATATCATTATCAATAGTCTTAGGCAAACCAATTACATTAAAACCTGCCTCAGACAAGAGCGATGCAGTCGTATTAGTTCCATTACCACCAAGACACACAAGGGCATCAAGTTTATTTTTTTTGAAAGTTTCTTTTATTCCTTCCACCGGAAGAAGACCTGTCTTTGGATCCGGAACAGGATTCTTAAATGGCTTTACACGCGAAGTTCCAAGAATTGTTCCGCCCTGAGAAATAAGAGGTTCCAGATCAATTTCATCCATTTTAAATGTATCGTTATCTATGAGGCCACGGTATCCGTTGTGAATACCAATAAATTTCATGCCATAATTATTTTGACCAGAAATACAAAGTGCACGGATTGCAGCATTAAGACCTGGTGCATCTCCACCAGATGTCAAAATTCCAACAGTTTTTACAGGCTTATCGTTTTTTTCTGTTTTAAGTGTAGAAGCTTTCATAACATCAATTATAACAGTTTAACCGCATAACCGACAAGAAAAAAATGAAGTGAGATTATTGATCTTCATAACCTTGTTTAAGACGCTGCACCAAGGTTTTAAACTCTGCTTCATTTTCAAGATTAAAATCTCTGCGAACTTCTTTATCTATCTGATAGAAGTCTACAATTCCCCGATCATAAAATTCACACATTTCGGCAAGGTGAAGAATACCCACTCGTTTTTTTGCATGGTCTGGAACTCGTGCCAGTCCATTCCATCCAACAAGGTCATAACAGGTATTCATATCAAAACCGTAATTTCTTGCCGCAACCATTGTAAGATAAGTTGAAGCATTTCTATGCAGGAACATATCAAGAATCTTATCGCCATATTCTGTATACTGCTGACTTAATTCAGTAATATAAGATATTTGATTTTCACTTGCATTGGCAATCAAAAATCCGCCGAGACTATTTAATAGCCCAAGCAGATAAATATATTCTTCATCTTCCTGGAAAGTATCTTTATAAATACTGTTCTTGTATAGATTATAAGCATAGAATGCAACTCTTTGAGAATGATTCCAGATTCGGATTGAAACTTCGTCATCTTCAACAAGTCGGATTCTAGGATTACTTATATTATAGATAAACTTTAAATCATAATCAGAAAGCATTGCCATTGCCTTTGGCAAACTGAAACACTTCTTATCTTTTTCAAGAACATCCTTAAACATTAATAGAGAAAGTGTAAGATCTTTGCGGATAACTTTGTACAATTCATTACGGTCTATAGGGCCTTCTGAATTTACAATTTTTTCTGCTTTTTCAAAACTGGATTTTATAATTGGCAGATTATCTTCAAGATTTATAAATTCATAAGAAATCATTTCTACACCGGCAAAAACTGTTTTGTTACAAGGCAAAATGATTCTTGTGATTGTTTCGTCATCATCAGAAATAACCTGATAGTTTTCTTTTGAAAGACCTACCTTCTGCAGCATAAGAATAATGATGATAATTCCCAAACCCGCACCTTCTGACTGGTCGAGTACATTTGTAAGAACTTCATCCATATTTTTATACTGCTGAACACTGTCCAGCTTTTGCTGAATTCGTTCTTTTTCAAAAACTGTAAGCTTTGAATTATTTTTGATTTCTATATAAATCTTATCTGCCTGAATTCTAAGGGCAAGTTTTATATAAAGCCCTTCTTTTCTCTGGAGTTCAAGATAATGATCTATATTTGTAAGGGTATCCATTTTAAATGTTTCCATACCCTTTTCATAATCTTTCGGATCGTTAATGTCTAAACCTTTTTCCTTAAAGTAGACACGTTTTGTATTTGCTTTTTTTGCGTTGGTAAGAAGCTCGCTCAAACAGAAATTAAGATATTCCTTTAAGTGTTCCTGATGACACTCCTCAAGAAAAATCTCCATAACATTACGGATATACACTTCGGTATTTTTGGGTAACGTATATGTAGTCATTTCTATTGGCAATTGCAGGCTAACAGAGACTTGTATTCTACCTTTGTCGAAATTTAATTGATCTTCCAACTCACTCATCATTAATACGACTATTTTAACTCAAAACACAAAAAAAGTAAAAATGTTTTTTTACAAATAGTTTTATAAAAAATTTTATAATCTATTCTGAAATTGGCTGCAAAACACGAAGACACGGATCCGTCAGTTCCATAATCAAAGGAAAATGTGCCGGGCTTAGCATTACAGTTTCACCATCACATTGCATCAAAATTGCTTTATTATAACTCAGTCTGATTTTATCTGCCTGATGCAAACTTGCCAGATTTGTACCTACAAAAGATCCGTCTACAAAACGATGATTTTCTTTTATAAGTCCAGCCAGATTAATTTTTGGTGTTACGCAAAGATTATTTTCATTCGGCAGGATTTTATGTCCACCTCCATAAACTCTGTTTCCAGAAGCTCCAAATGCAAGCAAAGTAATTTTTGTATTTATTTCCTGAGCAGGAACAGAATCATCCTTGTTACCATACATTTCTATTTTCATCGTATCTACAGGAAAGTGTTTATCATAAACTACGCCACTAAGTGGAACACAAAGATGATAAAAATTTCCCGGGAGCTTTTTCTTTACAGTATTGGTCATATAAACAACGTATGCGTCAAGACCAATACTTGCAATATTAAAAGCATACCATGGAGACTGAAAATTCATATCCTGATATTTTTCAGGATTTTTTCCGCAAGCCCGGACCGCTGCTTCATCTGGTGTATTTTCTGGATAAACACGAATTGCACGGGCATTTGTAAATAATAAGCCGCCACGTAAAAGCCCAACGGTTTCTTCTATTGTATGACCATCTGTACCATCATTACCGGTTCCTAATGGAAGCCGTAAAAGTGCAATTTTATTCATAATTGCATCACGGTGTTTTGGTCCTTCCATTGCACATTTATAAAGAGCAGTTTGAACTTCAAGTGAAGTACCATCACCACCTGCAGTAATTATGATGTTTTCTGTATCGGCTTCATCTGTAGCAATCAGCTGAGCTATTACTGATTTCGTGAGATCTTTTGCGTGTCCTGCATATTCAGTTGAAAAAATCCGGTATGAAACTTCTTTTACACACTGAGGTTTTGACTTTTCTTCCTCTAAAACTTTTGAAAAAAATTTTTTATATTTTTCTGATTTATGGGAATTAGTAAAACATCCCGCTGTTTTATTAACAAGAAAATATGCATATACTTTTTTTCCTGCCCACAATTTATTTCGGGCAATGAGTGAAGTAATACATTCTGCAATATCGTCTGGGGTAAGATTCTTATCCATATTTAGTTTTCTCTCCTCAATTATTTTTCCCAATAAACCGGTAAAAAGTAAATAATCATTGTATATAATTCAAGACGTCCGGCAAGCATTGCAAAGCTGTACCAGTATTTTACAAAATCAGGCAGAAAACCAAAATTTTCTGTAGGACCGAGAAGTGCATAACCTGGCCCAATATTTCCAACCATACTCAACGCACCAGTAAAGCTTGACCATACATCAAGATTTCCAAGACAACCTACAAAGGTTGTGACTGCTACAAGTCCAAAGTAAACAACCATAAAGGCAGCAACATTAAAAACAATATCTTTACGTCCCGGACGTCCGTTTAAGCGGATTGCAAAAACTCCGTGCGGATGAAGCATTTTGCGGGTTTCATTTTGAACCTGTTTACTAAGTACCAGCCAGCGGATAACTTTTACACCACCCGAAGTTGACCCCGAACATCCACCAATAAAGAATGTAACAAAAAGAAGGAATTGTGAAACAGCAGGCCACTGCATAAAGTCTGCAGTTGAAAAACCGGTTGTAGTCATGAGTGAAACAACCTGGAATGAACTGTAGCGCAGGCGGTCACCAAAATTACCGTAAAAATTTCTGAGTGAAATTGTAACACTGATTATGAGAACAGCCACAATTATAAGATAAGCCTTGAATTCAGAATTTGTTGTAATATCGCGGAATTTTCTTGTTATTATATAGAAGTAAAGGCTGAAGTTGATTCCAGAAAGGAACATGAAAATCATTATAATTACATCAATTGCAACAGAATCATAAGAACCAATGGAAGCGTTTCGTGTTGAAAATCCGCCGGTACCAAGCGTTGCAAAAGCATGAGAAAGTGCATCTGTAAAAGTCATTCCGGCAATCATAAGAGCAATTGTTTCAGCTGCTGTAAATCCAAGGTAAATAGCCCAGAGAATTTTTGCAGTAGTTGTGATTCGCGCAGTAACCTTTCCTTTTTCAGGGCCCGTAGTTTCAGCCTTTATCAGCTGAAAACCGCCTACTCCTAAAAGCGGCATAAGGGCAACAGTGAGAGTTACAATTCCCATACCGCCAATCCAGTGAGTAAGACAGCGAAGCATATTGATTGAAACAGGTAATGTTTCAATTTCACTTAATATTGTTGAACCCGTTGTTGAAAAACCGCTCACGCTTTCAAAAAGAGCATCTACAAAGTGTGGAATACTGCCGCTAAAATAAAGCGGAACCGCACCCATAAGGCTAACGACAATCCACGAAAGTGCAACAATCAAAAAAGTCTGACGGGTATTCATTGTTATTTTAAACTTACGGGTTGGAATATTTACCGCCAATACAAAAATAAAGCTTATTGCCATTGGAATTATAAATGGCAGATAAACTGATGTTTCACCATTATAAAATGCAAAACCAAGTGGAATTGCAAAAAGGACACCAACTATTGAAAGAAGAATGGAAGATATTTTTAGAAATGAAATTGCAAACATTATACCCCACTTCCAAAATAAGCCAGAACTTTTTTGCTGTTCTCGGCAACAGTGATAAGAACTATATGATCTCCGGCAGTAATTCGGGTATTTCCGTTTACAATCTGATACTGATCCGTTCCTGATTTTTTATCAAGCAGAACAAGGAAGGTTCCAGGATTTGAAATTTCCTTAAGTTCTTTACCATTAACTTTTGAATCTGAAGTTACTTCGCATTCTACAATTTCAAGCTGTCCGTTTGTTACTGTATGAATTTCTTTTACAGATTTACCGCGGAGGTGACTCATAATAGAATCTACAACCGCATCACGAAGCGGCACCGGAACATCAATACCAAGCTTACGTGAAATCTCCGCAAAAGCCGAACTACCTACAAGGCTTACCGTTTGTTTCACCCCAAGCGATTCAAGATAAGCGGCGAGTACCATGTTCATTTCATGATTATGCGTTGTACAGATAGCAAGGTCAAAATTTACAATGCCCTCATCACGGAGGAATGTTTCATCAGTTGCATCCGCCCTCATTACCCGCGCATCCGGGAACTTTTCCGAGGCGGCCTTCGTCAATTCATCATCCGAATCAATAATCACAAAATCGAAGTTTCTGCGGGCCTTAATACTTGTAAACAAACGTGCAATTCCGCTTGCCTTTTGCGTACCACCCATCAGTTTTTCTGCAACAATAGTTCCAATACGGCCCGCTCCAATCAAAGCAACCTTACGAAGCTCTTTCTGTTCTGCACCGCAAAGTTCCACTACCCTGGAAATATCATCTTTAGAAACAAGAACACCAAGAGTTGTATCAGCAGTAAGCTTTGTATCTCCGCTCGGAAGCATTGTTTCACCATTCTGTTCAATATAGGCAACAAGAAATTTTACATCAGTTTTAGAACGCAGTTCCTTTAGCATAACGCCATCAATCACACTACCGGCTACAACTGTAATTCGTGCAATTTCAAGGTCTGAATTATCAAAGGTAATAACGTTTCCAACCGCTCCGTTTTCAACTGCCTGAACAATTGCATCAGCAGCCTCAACGTCCGGATGAATCATATAATTGATTCCATAAAGAGGACGGTGCTTTCCTGCAAATGTATTTGAATGCTTTTTTTCGGCCTTGGCAGTGTTAACGTAGTAGGCATAATTACGAACACGGGCAATTTTTAAGATATCGGGATACACTGCGTCTACAAGAGAACAGGTAATCATATTAACTTCATCGGAAGAGGTAACGCAGACAAGGGCATCGGCTTTTGCAATTCCAAGCTCTTCCAGCGTTTCAAGATTGTTGCCGTCTGCACACATTACAGTACAGTCAAGCTGATTTGATGCATGACGGATAGTGTTCTCATCATTATCAACAACGGCAACCTGATTTTTTTCATTTATTAAAAGTTTGGCCAGCTGGATTCCTGTGAACCCAGCTCCCACTATAACTATTCTCATAGTTATATATTATACTACTATTTCTACTCCTGCGACAACTTAGAAGTTTTTTTGCCAGTAAAGAAAAGAGTTGTATAGATTGCTACAGAGATGATTGTTGCAGCTGCTGCTTCAAGTACAGCATTTAATCCACAGGCAGCAACCAGAGCAAAATATCCCATTCCTCCAAGAGCATCACGAACAGCAGCTCCCTGGAAAATATAAAGGCTTCCAAGAACGAGCAGTGTATGTGCAATTGTAGTTATAAAACCTGTAATTCCTGCAGAAACAGCCTTTGGCATATGAGGAATAAGATTAAAAGCTTTCCAGAGTCCCCAGGCAATTACAGCAATAAGCATACGTGGAAGAACAGAAACAAGTGGATTTACAAATAACGGATCAAGTCCACCGCTTGTGCTCATGGCTGCCTGTACCAGAGAAAGAATACCAAATGTTGCTCCAACAAAAAGTCCTTCAGGAAGACCAGCAAGCATACAAATCAGTATTACAGGAATATGCAAAATAGTAATTGATGCAGCACCAAGAGAGATAAAACCAAGTCTGGTAATTCCAAGTACAATTACAAGTGCGCTCAATGCACCTGTCAAAGTAAGTTTTTTGTTCAATGATAATGTTTTGTTTGTTGTCATAATTTAAATCTCCATAATTAATTGATGTCTATTGCGCATTTTACGCCAGACAGAACAAGCCCCGGAACAATTTCATCAAAGAGCCTGTATTCTTCAAAGGTTCTTGCAAAACCCCCGGTTCCGATAATAAGTGTGTCTTCACCATGGAAAACATTTTTTTTGAATAAGTGACAGAATTCTTTTAAAGCACCAGCAGTTCCATAATAAAGCCCTGCCTGAATTGCTTCTGTAGTTGATGAACCGTAAACATGCTCTGGTTTCATGATTTCTACAGATGTAAGATTTGCAGTTCCGCCTGCTAGTGCATCCACAGAAATTTTTAAGCCCGGCATAATCACGCCGCCAAGAAATTCTTTATTCTTAGAAACAAGTTCTGCAGTAATTGCAGTTCCCATATCTATGATAATCAGATTTTTCTCCGGATATTCAGCAACAGCCCCCATTGCAGCGGCAATCAGGTCTGCACCTATTTCTTTAGGATTTGAATAGCGTAGCTTAAGACCAGTCTTAATTCCAGCCTGAATAAACAGCGGTTCGCGATTCAGATATTTTAAGCATGCTCTTGCAAGCGAATGATTTACCGCCGGCACAACAGAACAGCAGCCAACTTTCTGAATCTTCTGCCAGTCATAACCGTTTTCACGCAATGCTGAACGCAAAAAAATTCCGATTTCATCTGAACTTGAATTAATATCTGTAGCACGACGGAATCTGAGCACGCACTCGTCGCCCTCAAAAAGCCCGCAGGCCGTAGATGTATTTCCAACGTCGATTGTAAGAATCATACATTCCCCCTGTTAAAAGAATTCGCCTATATGGCAGGGAATGCCTTAAGTTTGATGAGTCATAGTACCTGTCCTCCTTGGATCAAGTCTTTTAATGTGAGTAAGGCCACTGGTGGCCGGTGATAGATAGCAAAGCGTTAAAAAAATTGCGAAAGCAATTTTTAGCTTTACCACCTTATAAACCCTCGCCGGGCAATAAAAAAGCGAAGATCCATTCCGGCACCCCGGTAACAGTCTTCGCTCTGTAGAATAATGAATTATGACATAAATGTCAAATTTGTCGTTAATTCTCCCCGAATGCCTGCGGAATAAACTTACCGGCCCATTCCTGCCAGAAGCGCATGTCGTGAATGCCTGGGCCTTCTTCGTAGGTGTGTTTTACGCCCTGTTCTTCGAGGAACTTGTGGAAGGCACGGTTTGGTTCGAGGAGGAAGTCTTCGGTGCCGCAGGCCATGTAAATTTCAGGGATTTTTTTGCCAGCGGCAATTTGCTTTTTGAGAAGATATTCAGGATTGTTGTCGCTTTCCGGAAGTTTAGCCGGGTCACCGAAACACATTCTGTAATAATCATAATTTGCTACAGGATTACTGTCGCCTTCCTTCATGTGCATAACTTCGTTGTGAATAAGGGCTGAAGAAAGTGCAATAACTTTGCTGAACTTTTCCGGATATGCAAAGCCTGTATGCAAAGCACCAAAGCCGCCCATAGAAAAGCCCATGATGTAAGTATCTTCTGCAGTCATTGCAAGGTGGAAAGTTTTTCGAACATACTCAAGAAGCTCAACACCAAGGAAGGTTGCAAACTGACGACCGGTAGCCGGACCATCAATCCAGAAAGAGTTTTCTCCATTAGGAATTATAACTGCAAAATTATACTGTTCTGCAAGATTTCCCGGCACCCAGTTAAATGCTGCCCCTGTATAGCCGTGGAGAAGGAAAAGGGTTTTCATTGGTTTTCCATCGCGCTTTAAGTCGTCACGAGGATAGTCTCTGCGGATGTCGTTTGGAATCTGCATTAAAAATGAAACGTCGCGTTTCAGTACATCTGAATAGAATCTTATAGTTAAATCTGACATTTTTGTCTCCTGTGTTATGGATGGCTTAGCTGCGTTCGCAATGACGAACATGGTGCAGTTATAATCCTATGAGGTTCCTTCAATTATAACATATTTGTAATGAATTTTAATAAGGGATTTTATTTATCTACGCCAAGACCGAATAAAGCGAAGTCGCCGCGGCACGGGTCTCCTGGAAATACTTCGTTTAAGGCGGATGTCAAAAGCTCTGCTGTTTTGCGGGAAGCTGTTGCCTTATCTGGAATTAAACCAAGTTTTGCTGCTTCCTGCATTACATGAACATCAAGAGGAATTATAAGTGAAGCTGGATCCACCCATTGCCAGAGCCCAAGGTCAACCGGTGAGTTGCGTCTAACCATCCAGCGCAAAAACATGTGAATGCGTTTGTTTGCAGACGTCCGGCCCTTTGGCACTATTGCTGATTTTGAAAAAGAGGAAGATACAATTTCATGCAAGGCGACGGGGGCGTTACGGGGGTGTCCCCCGTTAGAAGGGGTAGTGGAAGACTGCGCAGCAGGCTGGAACGAGGGGGAGACTTCCCCCTTCATTCTAAAATATTCTCCCAGAGTCTCTGCCTGATTCAAAATCTCAGCCATTTCTCCAAAGAAGACATGCATATCGTCATAAGAATAAAAACGATAAAACTTTTTTTCACCACAAGGAAAATCTTTTTTATAAGCACCGGTCTTTAGCCATTTCGAAACAGTTCCTAACGAACGGTCGGAAGTTTGTAAGATTTCTTTAATTTTCGGAATAAATTGTTTTCTGTTACCAAAGGCTAACATTGCAGCAATAAAAGAGGCTGCTTCTACATCTGCCACTATTCCGTGCCCTTCTGCAGGATTATACCAGCGTAAAAACTGGGAAGGATCTTCATCGCAAAAAGAGGAAACTTCATATTTATCTGCAAGACCACGTAACTTTGCTGCAAGTTCTTTTGTCATACGTGTTTAGCGCTCCACTCACTTGGAGACATACCTGTCTCTTCACGAAATATTTTCATAAAATATTTTACATCAGAAAATCCACTTCGTTCAGCAACTTCGTAAACTTTATAACAGCCTTTTTCCAGAAGCTTTTTTGCCTCTTCAATTCTAAGACGTTTAAGATATTCATTAAAGTTTACACCGATATGTTCCTTAAATTTTTCTGAGAACCAAGTATAGTTTACACTTACCTGATTTGCAACCATGGCCATATTTATATTTTTCTTAAAGTGAGTTTTAATAAATTCTATTGCCTCTGTAATATATGGAGATTCTTTCGTATTCTGCTTAAGTAATGCTGCAAGATAAACTGCATAATCCCGTACACAGCCTTTCCATTCTGAAAATTTCTGATATTCAAAAATGTTTTCTATCATAATACCTTTAATATGGAGGTACATATCTGAATCAGTATAACCCGGATATCTTGTAAACATATTCGACGTTATCTTTCCATATAAATAATAAAGCATTTCTGAATTCAGCTTTGCATCTTTTCCAAAAATATTAAAAAGTTTTTCTACATCTGCCTGTACTTCTTCTGCAGAAGCAATATCGCAGCGGCCAATCATCTTCTCATACTCTTCATCAATCTGCTGAAAATCCGACATATGATTTTTGCTTTCGTAATAATATAAGCCGCCGCGCTTACCATCCTCCAGCGCACATCCACTGTCCGAATCAAAGAACGACTGCATCGCCGCAGTAATTGCCTGGCGCTTCAAACTTCTAAGCATAGAATATTCAATCGCCGAAGCAGAGATCCCGACAATATAAGAGTTCAAAAGTTCCGGCGCATACTCAACTTCCCTGCCATCAAACGGGTATACAATAAGCACCGAGTTTTTTGTCTCTTCCAGAACATAGTATTTCCTGTCCGCCATAACTTTTTCCAGAACATTCAATGCGTTCTTTCCATATATAACAATACAGTTCAAACCATTTTCCACTGTAACTTCCGGCAACCCCGAAACATCATCAAGCCTACCCTTTTCAATTATCTGACGGAACTTTATTTCGTTCTGGATTTTCTCTTCTTTCATACAATCCATGATTGCTGTATTAACGGCACTAATAAGTTCCTTTTTATCAACAGGTTTTAAAATATAACTTAGAGCACCGCTCTGGATTGCAGCCTTTGCATAAGAAAATTCATCGTAACCACTGAGCACAATAATTGCTGGCTTTACATAATCATCCATCAAAGAAATGTTTTTCATCAGCTCTACGCCATCCATAACCGGCATACGTATATCTGTTATCAAAATCTCAGGTTTCTTTCTTTTGCAAAGCTCCAGTGCTTCCTCACCGTTTTTTGCTTCTATTATTTCAAGCGGAATATCTACATTTTCAAGAAGGATTTTTTTAAGTCCCGCTCGTATTAATTTCTCATCATCTGCCAGAACAATTGTTATCATTTGTGTTCCTCGTTATTGTTGTTGCGTAATTGTAATGGAATTGGAATTTTAATAAGTGTTCCCTCTCCTTCCGTTGATTCAACTACCAGTCGGTAGTCTTTACCGCAGAACATGCTCAATCTCTGCTGAATATTTTTTAAGCCAATGCTTCCTGTTGAATCACGTTCATAAGAATCATCTGCAAGATAATTTTCAAGTTCTTCTTTCTTTTCTTTTGACATTCCTTTACCAAAATCACGGACACAAAGCCAGACTCGGTCTGAACGTTTTTCAGAATTTAAGTCAGCTGTATCTGTCTCCTCTTCTGTATACACCCGGATTACTGCATCTTTTCCTTCTGGTTCTACTGCATAATAAAATGCATTTTCTACAAGAGGCTGCAGGCTCATTTTTGGGATTATAATATTTTTAAATTCCGGTTTAATTTCTGTTTCAAGAGAAATTACATAATCGTTTCGAATGTTCAAAAGATAAACATAGGCACGAATGTAATCTACTTCTTCTTCCAGTGAAACTGTATGAACGCGCCAGCGCAGACAATAATGCATCAGCTTTCCAAGAACATTTATACTTTCTTCAACATCGCTTTCACCGGCAATAACTGCCTGCATTTTAATTGTCTCAAGTGCATTATAAATAAAATGAGCATTTATCTGATTCTGCATGGCCTTCATTTCTGTGTCGGCAATAAGATTCTGCTCCTTTTTAATTTCTTCAATCTGATTACGAAGCTGCTCTGTCATCTGGTTGAATGTCATCTGTGCCTGAGTAACTTCATCATGTCCGGTAACCTTTACAGAGGCTTCCAGTTTTCCGGCCTGTACCTCTTTCATTCCGTTAATCAGATGGTAAACTCGCCCCATAAGTCGTGAAGTCAGATACCTTACAAGAAAGTACAAAAGAAAAACTGTAAGTATGAGTCCTGCCAAAATTGCAGACTGAATCAGAAAAAGCCCTCTCTGTATTTCTTCAGTAGAACAGGTATGAAGTAAAATGATATCCATGTCCGGAACTCGAATCCAGCTTGAATAACGAACATCGCCTTTGTCACGTAAAAGTATTTTCCCATTAGACGATATCTGCCCCTGCTTACGTCTGTAAACTGTGTCATAAAAATCTTTCATTATTTTTTGACTTAAGGGTTTGTGTGCTTCCGCAATAAGTTTATTTGTGATTGGAATCAGCTCCATCTGATTTGTTTTTTCATTAAGCACTTCGCGGAAAGCATAATCATCATTAAAATCATTTATTGTCTTAAAGAGGAAAGGAAAAAAATCACTAGTCTTCATTGCAATCTGAATGTAACCTAATTTCTTATGATTTTTTTCCAGTTTTCTTGTTGTACATACTGATTCATATTTTAATGAACCAAGGTTTCCAAGATAATCTGCGGTATAACCATATTCCCAGCGGTCAAGCGAAGCAAGATCTGTCCGCGAAGAATTCATAAAGATTGGCCAGCGTTCCGGAATAAGAGGACTGTCACTAAAAACCCGTAGTCCGTAAATATTTGGCACGGTTTCCAGAGTGCGTTCAAGCATGGTAGTTTCAGAAATCATTATGTCAATGATTTCTTCTTCTGTACTATGCTCTGGCATTGCAAAAAAAAGTGTAAGCCTGCCTGGTCTGTTTACCAGCTGTTCAAAAAGGCTGCAGGATTCAATATTCTTTTGAACAATTTCGTAATTTTCCTGGAGTAAACCTTCACTATTTGCTTCTAGTTCTTCTACCCGCGAACGACGGATTAGCCCCATCGCAGTTATCACTAAAATAAAAAGGGGAATTACAACAATACAGGTATAGGCAAATACTAATTTCTGGGAAAAGTTCATTGCTATCATTTTATATGATAAACCTCGTATTGTCGAATTCCCCTACATAAATGGAGAACCGGTTGCCTCCCCTTCGCCGTATTGAAGGGGATTTGACCATGTATGTTTTACCCAGTTTGAGTCTTACATACCTAATTTCTGTTTGTTGATGTTCATCAACTTAGACTGAGCATCGATAACTTTGTCGATACCCTTGTCTTTCTTGTACTGGTTGAAGTCAGCAACAATCTGATCGAACTCAGCTTCTGAACCAGCACGAATCATCTGTGGAAGAACTTTACCCCAGCGGCGCTGAATATCTTCGTAGATAAGCTGTTCATCTGAACCAACTGGAAGTGTAAGTCCATCGTATGCTGCATATGAGTGTACATATGGACGTGTCCAGAGCTGTGGCTGTTCAAGAGATGGAGCGTAGTCTGCACCGAACTGTGCCTGCCAAGCTGTATCCATCAACATCCAGTATGTGTACTGTACACCAATGTCTGTTTCCTGCTTGTTCTTGTCGTTCTTATCAAGTGCAGCAACTTCTGGTGTAAGCTTTGGAACTCCGTTTTCGATTGTGTATGTTTCACCTTCGATACCAAAGTTTGTATCCATCTGACCTTCTTCTGAGATGAGGTAAGAAAGGAACTGAATAGCGCGAGCTGGATCTTTACAGTTCTTTGAAATCAAAGTAACTGTCCAACCTGCAATACCACCACCAGCGAGAACTGGATCATCACCCTTAGAGTTCTTTGGACCATCTACAGCAATGTAGATAGAGTTTGGATCACGTGCATAAAGAGCGTTCTGTGGAGCCTGCATATCCCAGTTCTGATAAAGCATACAGAAGTAGCGGCCCTGAGCAGCTTTCTCTTCAATCTGGCTTCTCTTGTCTACGAATACGTCTGTAGCAAAGAGACCTTCTTCGTGAGCCTGGCGGAACATCTTCATCCAGCGGATATACTCTGGATCATCTGTAAGACCGAGGTCTGCGTTTACAAACTTGCCGTCCTTTTCTGGAGCAATTGCAAGGAAGTGTGAAAGGTAACCCTGGAGCTGTGAACAACCAGTATCACCAAATTCGTTTGTTCCGAATGGAATAAGTGACTGACCATTTACAGTTGGGAACTTAGCCTTTGCAGCGCGGAGAGCACCAAGGAATCCCTCTGGAGTTGTCATGTCTGGGCTTCCGATAGCTTCATACATATCTTTGCGTACAAGGAAAGTTTCGTTAGAAGTAAGTTTTCCCTGATACTTTTCATAGTCTGTAGAAGTATAAGAAGCATTTGGATATCCATAGATGTGACCATCAGCCTGGCGGTACCAGCCTACCTTTACAGGGTCAGTAACCTTCCAGAAGTATGGATCGTACTGATCAGCAAGTTCATCCAAAGAATAAAGAAGACCTGCATCAATCATCATAGGAATCTGACCTTCCCACCATCCCAAAGTAATGAGATCTGGAAGTGCATCACCTGCGATCATTGCATTTAATTTTTCTGCTTCGTTACCAGCAGGAACAATAAAGTTTACATCAACACCAGTTTTCTGTGTGATGTACTTAGAAACCTTTGAGTCACCCCAGTGACGAGCAAACCAGCTGAAGTTAATATACCAGTCAAACTTAATTGGTTTGTCTGCATTTGCCTTCCAGCCTGGAAGATCAGCTGATACTTTTGTTTCTGCTGCTTTTGCAGCTGGCTTCTTGCTGCAGCCAACGAGAGCCATTGCAGCAACCATAGCAACACCTAATGCTACTACCTTGAATTTTTTCATATTTATTTCCTCCTATAAATATTAACCTTTGATAGAACCAATCAACATTCCCTTTACAAAGTATTTCTGCAGGAATGGGTAAACACACATAATCGGGAAAGTTGTTACAACCATAGTTGCAAGACGAACCGACTGTGAACTTACCTGCTGCGCAGAAACGCCGGCAGGCATTGCAACAACTGCCTTTGAAGCAGAAGCACTGGCAACAACACGATACAAATAAGTCTGAATAGGCTGTAACTCAGCTTTGTTGATGTACATAACTCCGGCAAAGTAATCGTTCCAGTGGCCTACACCGTTGAACAGGGCAATTGTTGCAAGTACCGGCATAGATAAAGGGAGTATAATTTTTATAAAAATCAGCATGTCGTTTGCACCGTCAAGTTTAGCAGATTCTTCGAGGCCAGCAGGAAGCTCGCGGAAGAAAGACATGAAGATTATCATGTTATAAAAGTTGAACAAGCTTGGAATGATGTAAACCAGGAAGTTGTCGTAAAGACCAAGGTTCTTCAACGTAATGAAGTAAGGAATCAAACCGCCACCAAAGAACATTGTGATAGTTCCGATGATTGTATAAACCTTATTTCCCATAATGTGCTTTTTAGAAAAAGCGTAACCAACCATTGCAGTAAAGAAAACGCTTGTTACAGTACCAATCACAGTACGCAAAACAGTAATCATAAAGGCGCGGATAATTGTCTTATCCTGGAAAACAGTTTTATAGCTCTGCAGACTGAACTTTCTTGGTAAGAAATAGATATGTCCTCTAAGTGCATCATTTGCATCATTAAAAGAAATGATAATTGTATACCACACAGGGTAAAGGGCTGCTGCACAGAGCAAAACCATAATTGCTCCAATAACAATGTCACCTATAGTAACTCTATTTAATCTTGAATGTGCCATTTTCATACCTCTCATTTCTCTCATTAGAACAACGAAGTGTCGTTCAATTTCTTAGTTACCTGATTTGCAATGAAGAGCAGGATGAATGCAATCACAGACTTAAACAAACCAATTGCCGATGCATATGAATATCTCATACCGCGCATAGCAGTCTGGTAAACGTAGATATCAAGTACATTACTGCGTGGTGCATTCAAAGGATTATTCAAAACCAGAATCTGATCAAAGTTAGTATTCAAAAGACCACCAACCGCAAGAATGAACATAATTGTTACAGTAGGAGCAATAGAAGGAAGAGTAATAGTCCAGATCTGCTTCCATCGGCTTGCACCATCAACCTTAGCAGCTTCATACATTTCCTGATCAATACCAGAAATTGCTGCAAGGTAAATAATTGCCGACCAGCCAAGTTCCTTCCACAAATCAGAAATAACAGTAATTCCCCAGAAGTATTTTGGATAAGCAAGGAAAGGAATACCTTCTTTCAGAACACCCATATTAATAAGGATTTCATTAAAAAGCCCACCTTCACCAAGCCAGGTAGTAAGAATACCACCAAGCACAACCCAAGAAAGGAAGTGAGGCATGTAAGTAATAGTCTGTACAACCTTCTTAAATTTTACGTTGCGAACTTCATTCAAAAGAAGAGCAAATACAATCGGCAATGTAAAGTTTACAGCCAGCTTAATAAGACTGATGCCCAGAGTATTTCCCATAACATTGAAAAACTCTTCATCCTTAAAGAAGTTCAAAAAGTGCTGGAATCCATGATGATCTGCCCATGGAGTAGTAAAAAATTTCTTGCTGAACAATGGAGTAGTTACGAAAAAGTTTTTCTTAAAAGCAATAAGAATTCCGTACATAGGGATGTAGTTAAAAATCAACATCCACAAAATACCAAGAAGCGCCATTACCTGCAGATATTTTTCTTCGCGCAGTCTAGCCCAAAAAGTTTTCTTGACTAAAGGCTGCAGTTCATTGTTTTTCTGTTTCATGACAGTACCTCACTATACTGTTTGGAGTATAGACGCACTTTGCTTATATGAAAAGTTTGTAAATTTTCATAAAGGTGTAAAATTTTCGGTTTTCAGCCGAAATTCTTACCCTTTCTTATTGATTTATGAAATATCTTCGTTTAGTTTATAGATAATCTGTCATCCCGAACTTGTTTCGGGATCTATTAACAGATGCTGAAACAAGTTCAGCATGACAAGCTGGAGGAAAAATGAAAAAGCCAAACGGATACTTCACAACATTAAATGGTGAACAGTTTTATAAAATCGAAAATTACGATTACATGGACGATTTCTTTATGACAATTACCAGCTCTTCCGACATCTGGAATTTCTGCTGGTCACAGGGAGGAATCACAGCCGGAAGAATAGACTGCGATCATGCAGTTTTTCCATATTACACTGCAGACAAAGTTAGCGATGCAAAATCTTACACAGGCTCATATACAGCAATCAAAGCCGGAGAAGAAATCTGGGAACCGTTTGCTTCACTTTCAGCAAGCCCTGCAATCAGAAAACTTGTAGAAAAAAACATCACCCGAAATATCTATAAAAACACAGCAGGAACCGAAGTATGGTTCGAAGAAATCAATAACGAACTTAAACTTGCCTTCCGCTATGGCTGGACTTCTTCAGCAAAATATGGTCTTGTACGTAAAGCAGAAATTATAAACCTCAGCGATAAAGAAGTAACAGTTAAAGTTCTTGATGGCTGCCGCAACATTCTGCCGGCCTGCGTATCAGCAGATTTCCAGAACAACAACAGCGTACTTCTGGATGCCTACAAAAAAACAGATTTAGATTCAGAATCAAAGCTGGCACTTTTTGCAGTTTCTTCTATAGTAACTGATAAAGCAGAACCAAGCGAAGGACTTTTTGCAAACATAAGCTGGTTCAATACAGACGACGAACTAATTTTGAACCCGGACGCACCTGCAGAATTCGCAGAAAAAGACAGCGTTACACCAATGACTGTTGTAAAGGGAAAGAGACCTGCAGCTTATATTTGTCGTGATTGTACACTAACTAACGGTAGTTCGTCAGAATGGTACCAGGTCTTCGACACAAAACTCGATGCATCAAAAATTGCTGCACTTAAAAATGAACTTGCAGACCGCAAGGCACTCACAGCCGCTCTAGAAGCCGACATCGCCGCAGGCAAAGCCCTTATGGAAACCTATATCAGCGAGGCTGACGGTTCACAGAACACCGCCGAAACCATGACCTGCGTTCACCACTCAGAAAACGTAATGTTCAACATCATGCGCGGCGGCTTCTTCGCAAATAACGGAAAAATCAATCTTGGCGACTTCGTAAAATTCGTAAGAGTTCGCAACACCTCGCTCATCACACTCGCTGAAAAAGTAACCACAGCCCTCGCCTCAGCTGCAGACAAAGACGGCTTTGTAAATTACGGGGAGCTCGAGGCTGCCGTACAAAAAGAGATGAATCCACAGCTCAGCCGACTCTTCTATGAATACATGCCTCTTACCTTCAGCCGCCGTCACGGTGACCCAAGCCGCCCATGGAACCGCTTTAACATCTATCTCCGCGACAGTGACGGAAACCCGATTTTGAATTACGAAGGAAACTGGCGCGACATCTTCCAGAACTGGGAAGCACTCGCATGGTCTTATCCACAGTACATCAAAAACATGACAGCAAAATTCCTTAACGCAATGACAATCGAAGGTTTCAACCCTTACCGCATTTCACGCGAAGGAATCGACTGGGAAACTCCAAATCCAAATGACCCATGGGCACAGATTGGTTACTGGGGCGATCATCAGGTAATCTATCTTCAGAAACTTCTCGAAGTTTATGCAAAGCTTAATAAAAATCAGCTTGTAAGCGAACTTGGCGAAAAAATCTACGCAAGTTCAAATGTTCCTTACAGAATCAAATCTTACAAAGAAATCTCAGCTGACCCTCGCAACACAATTATGTTCGACTGCGAACTCAGCGACCGCGTAATCAAACAGGCAAAAACAGCAGGCTCAGATGCTAAGTTAGTTATGACTAATGGCTCAACAGACGAAGTTGCTCTCGTAACTCTTGCTACAAAACTTATTCAGGTTGTAATTGCAAAAATGGCAAACTTCATTCCTGGAGGCGGAATCTGGCTCAACACTCAGCGCCCTGAATGGAACGATGCTAACAACGCACTTGCAGGCTACGGCCTTTCAATGGTAACTCTCTACTACCTGCACCGCTTTGTAAAATTCCTTACAGGACTTTTTGAAGCATCAAATGCAGAAAGCTTTACACTTCCTTCAGAAATTGCAAAATGCTTTACAGCACTCGGAAAGCTTTATGTTGAAACTTCTGCCGCAGACGCAGCTAACAATGCAGAACTCCGCAAAAAGTTCACAGATGCAGAAGGAGCTATTTTCGAAACAGAACGTAATAATCTTTATAAAAACGGCTACGGTAAATCAGAAGAAGCAATCAGCAAGGCAGACATTCTTTCTTACCTCAAGGCAATTCAGTTACATATAACTAACACAATCAAACTTAACCGCCGCAGTGACGGACTTTATCACGCATACAACACAATGAAGATTTTCAACGACAGAATCGAAATTGAATATCTTCAGGAAATGCTCGAAGGTCAGGTTGCAGCACTTTCTTCTGGACTTCTTTCTCCTGAAGAAGCACTCGACCTTCTTAAGTCTCTCCGTGCAAGCCGCATGTACGAGCCACGACAGAACTCTTATATGCTCTACCCTAACAAGGAACTTGCAGAGTTTGAAAAGAAAAACTGTGTTTCAGATGCAGATGCTTCTCAGTTCAAAGCCCTTATCGGAAAAACAGGCAGCGCACTTTTGCAGAAAGACTGCAACGGAATCTGGCACTTCAACGGCGAATTCCGCAACGTAAGCTTCCTGGAAAAAGCATGCGCTGCACTTCCTGAAAATGTGCAACCAGCTCAGGCGCAGCTCGAAGCATTAAAAGCCCTCTACGAAAAGACTTTCAATCATCAGAGCTTTACTGGCCGCAGTGGAACTTTCTATGCTTACGAAGGTCTTGGAAGCATCTACTGGCACATGGTTTCTAAGCTGCTTCTTGCTGCTCAGGAAAACACTTTTGCTGCGATTTCAAAAGGTGCTGACACGGCAACTGTAGAAGAACTCACAAAAGCCTACTACGAGATCCGCGCTGGTATCGGTTTCAACAAAGCCCCGGAAATTTATGGCGCTTTCCCTGCTGACCCTTATTCTCATACTCCTAATTTGCAGGGGGCTAAACAGCCTGGTATGACTGGTCAGGTTAAAGAGGAAGTGCTCACTCGATGGGGCGAACTCGGTGTAGACATTACTAACGGTTGTGCCTGCTTCAATCCAAAGATTTTGAAGAAATCTGAATTTTTTGAAAACGGCACGTTAAACTTTACCTGGTGTAATACTCCGGTAGAATACAAACTAACTAACGATAGTTCGGCAATAACAATCAACGGCAATCGCCGCGAAGGTACTACACTTACAGAAGCTGAAACAAAAGACCTTTTTGCCCGTAACGGCAAAATCTCAAAAATCACTGTAGAGGTAAAATTATGTTAGTAGAAAAAATATATGAAACTGTAAAAGATACAAACGAGCGAATCTCCGAAGTTACTCCTAAAGACCGTGTTTCAAATGCAGGCGGCTGGATTCCAACAACCCTCACACTTAACCCTTCAAAAACTTTTCAGAAATTCGAAGGCTTTGGTGGAGCACTTACAGAATCTTCCGGCTATGTTCTTTCAAAACTTCCAGATTCAGTTCGCAAACAGGCTATAAATGCATACTACAACACAGAAACCGGAAACGGTTACCGCCTTGCCAGAGTTCATATGAATTCTTGTGATTTCTCTCTTGATAACTGGGCATGCGTTCCGGAAAAAGATGAAACTCTTGAATCATTTTCTATGGAACAGACAGACAAGTACATCACTCCGCTGGCTTCCGAAGTCCAAAAGGCAGCCCTTGCAAGTAACAGCGAAGTACGCTTTTTACTCAGCCCATGGTCTCCACCAGTCTGGATGAAAGACAATAATGACATGAATCACGGCGGGCATCTGTTACCGCAGTATTGGGAACTCTGGGCTCAATATTTCGTAAAGTTCATTCAGAAAATGGCTGAACGCGGAATCAAAATCAGTTTTGTGACAATTCAGAATGAGCCGGCCGCAGTTCAGACCTGGGATTCCTGTGAATACTCTGCAGCAGAAGAAGGAAAATTTGCCTGTCAGTATCTTGGTCCCGCTCTGGAAAAAGCTGGACTTGGAGATGTAAAAATTTACATCTGGGATCATAATCGTGACCTTGCACTTGAACGTCTTGAAGAATCCTTAAAATCAAAAGATGCTTCAAAATATATTGCCGGACTTGCATTCCACTGGTATTCAGGAGATCAGTATAACAATATCAAAACAATCGCAGAAAAATATCCGCAGATTGATTTGATGTTTACTGAAGGTTGTGTTGAAGGCGGCCCTCGTAATGGAGCCTGGTTTACTGGTGAACGTTATGCTCACAACATTATAAACGACCTTAAAAGTGGAACTACAAAATGGATTGACTGGAATATTGTTCTTGATATGCAGGGCGGTCCTAATCACGTAGGAAACTATTGCGATGCTCCAATTCTTGCAGATGAAAAAAATGGAACCATTCACTTCCAGAGTTCTTATTACTACATTGGTCACTTCAGCCGTTTCATTCAACCTGGAGCAGTTCGTGTGGATGCCGAAATTAATTCTATGATGACACCCGCAACCGTAAGCGGTCACCTTACCGATGAAGCAGAAACACTTGCATTTAAAAATCCAGATGGTACAATTGTTCTTGTTATTACAAATCGCACAGAAGCTGAGCTTGTTTTCAATTTTAAGATTGAAGGAGAAGACAAAACTTTAATTTATAAAATTCCACCGCGTGCAATTCAAACTTGGCTATTAAAATAAATCTGGGGGATATAAATGAAAAACTCTACAAAAATTATTATCTGCAGTACATTTGCAGCCTTAGTTTTACTGGCAATTCTCTTAATACTTACCGACAAGTTATCCAGTTACAATAAAAATCAGGCTGAAATTCCACAGGGCTGGCATCTTGTATGGAGTGATGAATTTGACGGTAAAAAAATAGATGAAACAAAATGGGATTTTCAGACAGGAACCGGAACCGAATATGGTCTGGAAAACTGGGGAAATAATGAACTTCAGTATTACCGGAAAGAAAATGCTTACATAAAAAACGGAAATCTGGTTCTCGAAGCACGCAAACAAAACTTTAAGGGCTACGATTATACTTCTGCCCGCCTTCGTACAGTAAAAGACGACGGCACACAATTGTTTACAAAAACTTACGGCCGCATCGAAGCCAAAATAAAAATGCCTGTAGGAAATGGAATCTGGCCGGCTTTCTGGCTTTTACCTGCAACAGATGATTATGGCTTCTGGGCTTCTTCCGGCGAAATTGACATTATGGAAGCAAAAGGCCGCTTGCCAAACCGTATTTACGGTACTATACATTATGGACAACCATGGCCGGGAAATAAATACACAAGTGATTTGTATAAATTTCCGGGAACACCCGCTGAAGGTGGAACAATCGCAGAATATCATATCTATTCTCTGGAATGGGAGCCAGGTATATTACGCTGGTTAGTTGATGGTAACAAATATTTTGAAACTTCACAGTGGTGGTCGCTTGATGCTGGTCAATCAAGACCTTATGCATATCCAGCTCCTTATGATAAACCTTTCTATATTCTTTTAAACTTAGCACTTGGTGGAAATTATGATGGTGGTGTTCTACCTGAAGATTCTGACTTACCTGCTCAAATGTTTGTAGACTGGGTTCGCGTTTATGATAAAGATGAACCATACGAAACAAATGTAAGACGTCCAGTTCAAGAACGTGACGAAAAACATTTCAGTCAGTACAAAACTTCAGATGGAAGTAACTTTATTTTTGACGCAGCATTACAGAATGTAATTTCTGATCCAGGAAACGCAGGTATGTTTTCTAATAAAGAAATGGATGTATATAACCGCGCATGGTATTTCCTCGCTCTCGAAGATTTTGGTGGAGCCGCAACTTCTTTAGCAGAAAAAGATTCCTCTACAGGAATTGAAGGCCGTCGTGTAAAAATCTCAAATATCGGAAATCAGACCTATTCAGTTCAGTTGATTCAACATCTTCCTGTTGCAAAAGGTTATTCTTATAAAATTGCATTTGACGCTAAAGCAAGTTCAAACCGACAGATTACAATAAAAGTTGGTGGAGATGCAGACAACAGCTGGGCAGTTTATTCTCCAGAATATTATCCTCAACTAACAACAAGAATTGACCATTATGAATATTTCTTTACAATGGAAAATGAAACAGATCCTACAGCACGCCTTGAATTCAACCTCGGCTTAGATTCAAACGATGTATGGATCGGAAATGTTCATGTAACACAAGAAGAATTATAATCACCTCGTCATTGCAGCTACGCCTCGTCATTGCGAGCGTAGCGAAGCAATCTATCATATAACAAAATATTATTGCCAATTCATACTTTCCCCTTCATAATATAAGGATAACCATTATGAAGGGGGAGTTTTCATGTGGAATTACAGTTTGGTGCTGCCTGATTTTGTAATTATCTGCACTTTTATGGTTTTCTACTTCATGCAGCCACGACTTCCTGTCAGAATTAATAAAGCTTTTCTTATAATTCTGTTTATTGATATTCTTACAATTTTTTTTGATGTAATAAGTTCTGTTAGTCTGGAATATTTTAATAATGTTCATCCTTTTATTCTAAGACTTGAAAATACAATTTATTTTATTCTCTTCGTGCAAAGGAATATTTCCTTTTTTATGCTTACCAATTTAATTGTAAAAAAGCCGAAACGCAAATCCATAATTTCTTTTATCATAGATTTTGCACCTTTTTTTATCACTAATGTAATCATAATTCTTAATCTATTTATTAATACTATTTTCTGCATTTCAGACACCGGTAAATATAGTCAGGGCCCATTATATTTTTCCATTTATATATGTTCATTCTATTATGTTGTCATTTCCATTATTTATACACTGATATATCGAAAAAAAACTTCTCATACATATTTTGCGGGCTCTCTTGTTTTTAATTTCATTCTTTTGATTGGATATATTATAAGACCTATTTTCCCGCAATTCCTTATAATGAATTTTTTCACGCTTATAACTATTATTATCATCTATCTGGTTTTTCAAAATCCAACCTTATTTCTGGAAGAAAAAAGCGGTCTGTTTAACATCAAAGCTTTTGAAGCCCTTTTCAATGAACTTAGATTTAATAAATCTCCATTAATTCTTGGGTTTACAATTCACAACTATAACGATTTAAGGGAAATTTACAGCAACACTCAAACCGATATCGGACTTTCCCTTATTGGAAATTATTTAAGACAAACATTTCCATATTTAATTTCTTTTTATCTACACGACGGACGTTTTTTTGTACTGGGAAAAAACAGTTCTGAAATTGATTTTGTACGTTCTAAAATATACCAGCGTTTTGAATCTTCCTGGAATACCGGTGAAGATATCGATATGTATCTTGATATTAATTTTACACAAATTGATCAGAAAGTTTTTTCTTATTCAAAAGAAATAGTATTTACAACCCTTGTCTCTACACTTAATGATACTGGCGATCAGAATCATTCAAAATTGATTGATTCCGAATGTATCCAGAATATGATTGTAAATAAAAAAATCAAACGAGCAGTTGAATTTGCTGTAGAGCAGAATGCTGTTGAATTATTTTTACAACCTATTGTAGATGCCAGAACAAATAAACTTATTTCAGCAGAATCTCTTGCACGCTTACGCGACCAGCATGGAAACCTAATATATCCGACTCATTTTATTCCTATCGCAGAAAAAAATGGTAGAATAAATGCCTTAGGCGAGCAGATGTTTATTAAAACCTGTAAATTTATTTCTGAACATGATATTAAAGCTATGGGACTTGAATGGATAAACGTTAACCTTTCGCCGCTACAGCTTTTACGTCCAGATCTTTCAAAAAGATTTGCCTCCATTTTGAACGAATACAAAGTTTCCGCAGATAAAATTCATCTGGAAATTACCGAAGAATCTATGATTGATTTTGCCCTTCTTCAAAAACAAATGAAGTTTATGACAGATTTAGGATTCCAGTTTGTACTCGATGATTATGGACGCGGCTATTCAAATATTGCCAGAATGAAAAAATGCCCGTTTGTAAATATTAAACTTGATATGGAATTTGTCTGGGATTATTTTAAGGATAAAGATAAGATTCTTCCTATGGTAGTTCAAACCATAAAACAGATGGGCTGTACAATTACTGCAGAAGGAATTGAAAGTCTGGAGATGGCAGCTGATATGAATAAAATCGGCTGCGACTATCTCCAGGGATATTGTTTTTCACGACCTTTATCGGCCGAAGATTTTGTTACAAAGTATAGCCCATCGTAACAATTGTAAAGCCAAGTTTTTCTGAACCTGGTGCCATCTTTACAAGTACTGTGTGCTTTGCTGCAGTGCGTTCATCAATAATCAGGTGAGGCTCGCAGTTATTCCAGCTGCCTTCCTTACCGCCATCATAGGTTGCAACCTTGCGGCCATCAACATAAACTTCTGCCTTACCGAATTTTTCTGCATCCCCACTAGCCTGTCCCTTGTAAACAAAAATCAGGTTTTTACAGGTAAGCTCCATTTTGAACGGAACATTTTCTGATTTTGCATTAAGCTTCTTTTTCCAGTTCTGAGGGAAATCAGAAGTATTTGTTTTTTTAAGTGTCTGACACTTTCGGTCTGTTTCAGTAAAATCACCAGCTTCAATTTTTACGTTAGAGTCTTTATTATCCGGATAGATTCTCTTAATTCCAAAAAAGGCTGGCTCCTTAAAGAATTTTTCTGGAACTGGAATTGCTGCATCTGCTTTTGCTTTATCGAGTTTATCCACCAGATTCATAAGACAATCGCACATGAATTTGTGACCTTCAAAAGTTGGATGCGCATAATCTGTGAGATACTGTTCATTTGTAAAAAACTTATTAGAAATTGCTTCTTTTACAACTGGCAGCATATTAATCTGAGGAACAGAATAAAAATCTGCAACGGGCTTTTTCTGTTCTGCAGTGTTTCCATAGCTTGCAATACAGTAGAGCGCAATAACTGCACAATCCGGATTTGCTGTAAGTGCTTCGCGAATCAGCGCTTCAAATGTACGCTGGCAGATTGTATCCCCATTATCGTTTACGGCAAATTCAATGATTATAAGATCCGGTGTATTCCCAACCTCTACAACATCGTGCTGGTAACGTACTGTTGCAAGAAGTGAACCGGTACCGCTAAGACCTGCATTGTTGAAATAAACATTCTTTCCATCACCCGGCGCATACTTTGCTTTTAAGGCATTAAAAAACTGATAAGCATATCCGTCTGTAAATTTTGCCGGGCCGGCGCCTTCTGTTACTGAACCACCAAGAGCTGTAACATATACTTTTTCTCCGGCTCTTATTTTTGCAAGAACTTTTTTCATTCTGGCATTGTTGCCTGTGTTTACAATTGACTTATCCATCATCTGCTGATAATTTGCATCGTTGATTTTGAATGGATTAGCTGAAAGATTTGCTGAACACATAAGAAATAAAATTACTCCTAAAATTACATTTTTGATTTTCATATAAAAAACCTCGTGATACAAAAGTACCACGAGGTATGAAATTTTAGAATAAGTTGAATTTCTTAATTTACAGATGCCCGGGGCAAGCCCGAGCATGACACAAGTGGTGTCACCCTGAACTTGTTTCAGGGTCTGTTATTAGATTCCGAACCCTGAAACAAGTTCAGGGTCGGAATGACGTTTACTTCTGTATCAATCCGCGCATTTCTTCTATATTATGATATCCTTTTCGCTTCATGAAGGCTGCAAGACCGTCTATAACTTCAATCATAGTGTTAGGGTTAGCAAAAGTGTTTGTACCAACCTGCACTGCAGATGCACCCGCCATAATAAACTCAACGGCATCTTCCCAAGTTGCCACACCACCAATTGCAATTACCGGCACACGCTTTTCAGCAGGAAGTTTATTAATTGCCTCTACCACTTCGTAAACGAGTCTCACCGCAATTGGGCGTACGGCGGGTCCGCCAAATCCGGCTTTAAGTTTTTCGAACACCGGAACGCCGCGCTCAATATCTATAGCAATTCCCTGGAAGCTGTTACACAGACTGATTGCGTCGGCACCAGCCTCGATGCATGAAAGGGCAACCTGCGTCAGTTCGTGCGATTGCGGTGTGAGTTTTACAATAAGCGGCTTTTTGGTTACGGCACGTACTGCCTGCACGGCCTGTGCTGCACCTACGCAGGTCATACCAAAGGCCGCACCACCCGCACTAACGTTTGGGCACGAAATGTTCAGTTCAATGATTGGGACATCGGTTTTATCCAGAAGCTTTGCACCTTCCACATAAGTTTCCAGAGAAGAACCAGAAAGGTTTGCAATTGCAACTGGTTTAAGGGCCATCATTTCTGGAAGCTCGTGCTCAATAAAGTGTGGAATGCCAGGGTTTTGCAAACCGATGCTGTTCATAAGTCCCGAAGGTGTTTCGTGGAGTCGCACACCGTCATTGCCCTGGCGTGGTTCAAGAGTAAGGCCCTTGCTCGAAATACCGCCGAGCCTGTTTACGTCAAACAGAGTTTTGTATTCTACGCCAAAGCCAAAGGTTCCTGAGCTTCCTATTACCGGATTTTCAAGGCGAACTCCGCCAATGTTTACACTTAAGTCCGGCTCCTGGTCAGCGGCCAGAGGCTCACGGCGAGGCTGTACTTTAATTCCGGCAACTTCGGTTACCGGATTAAAAATCAAAATATCTCCATCAAAAACAGGACCTTCTTTACAGCAGCGTTTTTTACCTTCAGTAGTATCGATTACACAACCAAGACAAACGCCTACGCCACAAGCCATGTGCGCTTCCATACTCAGCCAGCACTTTACTCCAACGGCTTTACAAATCTTTTGAATATATGCAAGCATAGGAGTAGGACCGCAGGCATAAACTGCACTGTAATTGCCTTCGCGCAGAACTTCTTCTGTAAGGGCGGCAGGCAGCATTCCGTGAACACCAACGCTGCCATCATCGGTTGTAATAACAAGCTTTTCTGCTTTTACATTTTCAAGACCATAAGAACCGCTTTTGAACGAAGCATAAAAATCATAACTAACGTTAGTTAGTGTTTCTGCAAAACCCGCAACAGGAGCAACACCTATGCCACCACCAATGATAAGAACTTTGCCAGACCCATCCGCTGGCATAGGGAATCTGTTTCCACAAGGACCAATCAAATTAAGCTTATCACCAGGTTCCAGAGAACAAAGCTCCTTAGTTCCCTTGCCTTTCAACAAAATCAAAAACGAAAGTTCAACAGAACCATCAGCTCTTTTTTCAGAATGATAAATACTAATTGGTCTGCCAAGCAAAACATCAGACCGAATTGCATGAAGCATATAAAACTGGCCGGCTGCAGGCTCCTGAGAACCAGCTTCCAGACGAACTTTCAATAAAGAAACACTACCAAAAGGAATAGCACCAACAACAAATGCACTTTCTGTAACTACGCCCTTTGCAAAAACAGGATACGGAATCCCCTGACAATCCTTAAACATGTTGTACCTCTTTGCAATACAATACTGGCAAAAGGCGTTTTTTTCAACATGTCAGAGAAATCACCATTTATCTTGTTCAATTGTTTTAAATTCAAATACGAATTGTGACAGATGTTAAATTATTCCGCATAAAAAACATTTGTGATTGGTTCATCTTCATAGATATTTCCATCAGAACGAAGATACATTACGTAACCTGAACCATTGTCCATAAGATATTCAATTCTGAACACTTCACCTTCTTTCACTTCAAAAGGATAGTTGTTATATGGCAGATAACCATATGTAGAATTGTTACAGAAATCATTATAGGCATTTTTGATTCGCCAGTATTTGCGCATCTTAAAATTTTGAAAACCTGTTAAATTTTGATATCCACAATACTCTGCCTCGTAAGTTTTTCCTAACAACGAAAATGATTTTGTATCTTCTGCTGAAAATTCAAACGGCTTAATAAGCTCAGACATATTCTCTAGAATTTCAAGATAACCCTCTTCAAATTCAGGAAGAAATTCCAGTTGATTTTTATATTCTCCAAGTCTGTATTTATCCAATAAATCTGTTAGTTCTTTAAGTTCATCAAATCTTTGTGCCTTACAGTTGAAAATATGCATTGCTACGTAAGACTCATCTGTAAAATTTCTAAGAATAGACATTGTATTGGCAATATTTAGAATTTCATTTACATAACCTTCCGGAGTTCCATAAGCCTGCTTAATCATTATTTCTTTTTTTTCGCCTGTAAAATATTTGCTTACAAGCTTCATGATTTCATCATTCTTAACAACTTCATCAACAAGTATTTTGCTTTGCGGATGTGAAAGTTCGTGGATAAATAAATCTACATCAAAATAACCTGCCATATAATGAGGTTCATAATAGAAATGCTTTCCATCATTAAAGCTCGTACCAAAATTATTCTGACCGATTATCGGAGATACTGAAATATAAATCCCTTCTACTTGTGTTTTAAAATATTTTTCAAATTCACTTACACTTGTAATTAATTTGTCTTTGTTTTGTAAAAACAAATCTACCGCATTCTGATATACCGGCAACTGAGACTGATAGAAAGTTTCAAAATCCGTGGCATCATAAAAATCTGCAAGAATCTTGAGAATTTTTTTTGGATCTCCACAACGCTCCTGAATATTTTTCTTTAAGATTTCTTTATCATTTACTCTGAAAGTATGGCAGTCTGGATTAATATATACAGCAATATTGGCAACTGCATCGTATGAAAAACCAAACGTTCGAAGTTTTTTATAATGCGAAATTGCTTTTTTTACTCTTTTATCATTCAGGTATTTACTGAAATATTCATCATACGCAGAATAGTCTGAGTCTTCATAATTGTATTCATCAAACCCCGCCAGATGCGCAATCGTCGCCGCACATTCAAAAGATTTTCGAGTTCCAATTGTAATTTTATCTGTCAATTGAACGGTGTAATCTGAATTGGCTGTTTGTGCTGCGAGGGAAGATAAAAAAAATGCCGTAATAGCCACTAGTGATAAGATAGATTTTTTTAGATAATTTTTTACCATTTGTTTTTTACTCCTTTAGGTTATACTAAAACATATTTCACAAATCGCAACCCCGCAAAATCCGTTTTGTGACGGATGTCATAGGGATTTTTATTAAATTGTGACAAAAGTCATCATTTTTTTAATTACTTTATTTGTTTCTCCCGCTTCTGTAAGCTTTCAATATAATGTTTTTCTTCTCCATTTAAATTATCTTCTGTAAATTTTGGATTTGCTTTATACCAGTTGAAATTCTCAAAAAATTGTTTTAACTCCTGACTTTTAAACATATAACCATGTCTTGCATAAATTAAATTTCGTAAATATCTTATTTGATTTTTTGGTAAATTCCAGTAAGCAGGAAATTCATCATCTGCTTTTACAAACATAAGCGGAAATTCTTTTATTACTTTTTCATCAGCAAGCCAGTAAAATTCATCTTCTGCCCTTTTGATACCATGCAATTCTCCATTAACTCCATTTTTTATAAGAGCATAAGATTGTCTTTCTGAAACGAGAATGAGGACCAGGTTTTTGCTATCAAAAAAAGTTCCATCCAGATTTATATTATATTCAACACCATCAATTATTACACAGGCATTCTTAATCTGGACATTTTTCATATCCTTTGCAAAATCAAAAATTACATTCAAAATGTAATTTTCATATTCTTCGTATCCATAGCCGCGATCATTCAATTTATCTGATATTTTTTTATAAGAATTACCTTTATCATCAAGACAAAAATATCCGGCCGCATTTTCAACAAATCTGAAATTTTTAAATTCACCAACTGTTATAGCATAACCATCATGAAAGCCAGCATCGCTATAACACTTGTTTTTTCCCATAAACAAAACATCATGATGAATTGGATAGCCTAAAGCTAATGCATCATAAAACAATTTGGTTTTCTTCAGCTGATTATCTACATCAACCGGAATGTAAGTTCCAACAAACTTATCTTCAACTCCGTTAAGAGTGTAGTCATCTGCAAAAACGAATCCGCTTAATAACAATAAAATTGTAAATATTAAAGTTTTTCTTTTCATTTTTCTGAATTCTCCCTTTATTAAATTTCGATATTTTAATTATCATTCTATTATTTCAGAAGTCAATCCTTCAAATACGATTTATGACAGATGTCACAGGATTTTTCTCTTTTTATGACAGATATGAAGACTTTTAACAATTTTTGTGAATAAATTCACATATTTTTGTGCGTTTTTGATTTAAAATTCCAATATTGCAATGTATAATATAAGAAATCTTAAAAAGTAAGGTACTATCAATGCCAATCATCTATACAAAAAAATTCATGAAAACCGTTTCAATTATTGCAATTCTATCTACAGTTCTTTTGTTGTTCAGAAATGGAATGCGTATTGTTGATATAATTGTTAATTATCCTGAATATGAAGTTTTAACAAAAAGAGAATTTTTCAGGTACATAAACATAATTATACAAAATTTTATTTTTATAGGCATTTTTATTTTTTTGATTTTTAACCCCCAGAAATTCATTCTGATTGGCTTAATTGCCCTCTTCTATTCTGTTGATATTCTTTTAAGTAATACCCAGTTTCCTTATATGGGGATTCCAATGTTCGCCCTCTCCATTGCAACCTTTGCAATACGCGGTTTCTTTTTGAAAAACAAAAAAATAAAGATTTCAATTTTCGCCGCCACTTATATTATCTGCTTAGTGGTTCCCGTTTTCTATGTTGAACATTTCTTAGATTATCTGATTATAAAAATTGCCATTTCTTTTGTCATTTTCATTGCAATATTCTTTTTTATTGAATATGCAAAACAAATAGCTTCCAGACAGGCGACCAAAGAGAAAATACTGAACATTGCCTCATTCAAAGGGCTTGAACGCAGCGATATGTATCTTTTACAGCAGATTCTTGATAACAAAAAATATAAAGAAATTGCGCAGAACATTCACGGAAGCGAAGGTGCCATGCGCAATAAACTTAGTAAGATTTATAAAATTCTGGAAGTTGGCGACCGTACGGGTTTTCTTACTATTTACTCCGGCTATGAACTGATTTATGAACCGGAGCAGTCCAAAAACCTTACAAACTAGCCTTAGCCCCAAGCAGATCGTTTTTGCTGAAGAGGCTGGCACGAGCTGCAGACGCGGCGATGTCTTCAAGTTTAAGGCTTCCGGCGTCGCGTGCGCCAGCAAGCTCCTGGTCTTTTTTCCAGGCACACAAAATGCCGCGACTTGAATTTACCGCACCGCCTGCCTTATCAAGCAGAGTAGCCGCAATTCGTGCTGCGCCACCCTGTGCACCATATCCTGGAATTAAAAAGAAGGTATCCTTATATTTATCGCGCAGCCAGCGGGCATCAGCTTCCTGTGTAGCACCAACTACAGCACCAAAAATACCGCAAGTCTGATTGTTATAATCTGCACAAGAATAACGGAATTCTTCGCCAATGCGCTCAATTTCTGCCCCAACACGCTCAAGCAGCAGGCCGCCTTCAGCAAGTTCCTGATGTTCAATATCAACCATACCAGGATTACTTGTACAAAGCAGAACAAAAGCACCTTTACCACCAAGTTCCGGTGTGCTGTATTTTGTAAAAGGCTTCAAGGTATCAAAGCCCATATATGGATTAATTGTAATGATGTCTGTTTCGAAATCGCCGGTAAAATGAGCCTTAGCATAAGCATCCGAAGTAGCTCCTATATCTCCACGCTTAATGTCCGAAATGGCAATGAGTCCGCTTGAACGAACATACTTCAGAGTTTCTGCATAGACCTTCATACCTTCAAGGCCCATAGCCTCATAGTAGGCAATCTGTACCTTAAAACAGCATGCAGATTTATCGGCTACAACACGGTCAATAATTGCCTTATTGTAGGCAAGAACAGCCTGAGCCGGTGACTCATATTTAGCCAGAATATTTTCCGGAATATAAGAAGGGTCTGTATCTAGGCCAACACACAAAGGACCGTTTTTCAAAGAAAGCTCCTGCAGGAGCTGCATGTTATGTTTACTCATAGGCA
>CAMNBC010000006.1 GCA_946532115.1 uncultured Treponema sp. | reverse complement strand
CGTATCTCATTCAGTGCGGACTTTTGCAGAGAACTCCGCGCGGTCGAATGGTGACTGAGAAGGCTTATACACACCTGGGGCTTACTCATGCTGCTGATTCTAAAGACGGACTTCAAGGTAGCCTTTTCTAAAAGGAATGGGGATGGCCAATAAGTATACTTCCTAGTGTCATTCCGAACTTGTTTCGGAATCTATAGAACTAGATGTAGTTTAGATGCTGAAACAAGTTCAGCATGACAATACTTTTTGGACAGCCCCATTCCGTGTGACAATTAATATATAGTTAAGACTTCTGATTTGTGATAATATATCCCACATGTTAACTTCTGATTTTAATTTTGACCTGCCGGAAGATTTGATTGCGCAGCACCCGAGTGGAGTGCGCGGGCAGGATAAGCTTATGCTTTTAAACAGAGTGACCGGCGCGGTGGAACACCATATGATGGATGATTTACCGGATTTGATTGAGCCCGGCACACTGATGATTTTTAATAACAGCCGTGTTCGCAGGGCTCGTGTTTACGGAATCAAAGAAACTACGGGCCGCGAAACAGAATTCATGTTTCTGAATACAATTGATAAAGAATGCTGCATCTGGAATACAATGGTAAAATCTGCAAAAAAACAGAAGCCCGGAATGCACTATAAATTTCCGGATGGAACTGTTGCAGAAATCATTGAGCACGAAGGAAATGCTGGAACAGAATTCCGTGCCTTAAAATTTGATTTTGCAATTGATGAAGACTGGTTTGAGCGTAACGGCCATATTCCTCTTCCGCCATATATCAAGCGTGGTGATACAGAAGAAGATTCTGAGCGCTATCAGAATGTGTATGCAACAAATACTGGTTCTGCAGCCTGTCCTACAGCGGGGCTTCATTTTACAGAAGATATGCTTGCCCGTCTTGATGCAAAGGGAATTGAACGCCGTTTTGTAACTCTTCATGTAGGGCTGGGAACTTTTCTTCCAGTTCGTGAAGATAATATTGAAAATCATAAAATGCACGAAGAATGGTATACAGTTCCAAAGGAAACTGCTGAAGCCATTAACAAGGCTAAAGCTGAAGGCAGACCTATTCTTGCTGTTGGAACTACAAGTGTAAGAACTCTTGAAAGTGTTGCTCAGAAAATTGAAATGGAAGGCGGGGTAGTCGGAGCTAACAATGAATGGGTGCGTGCAGGCACAAGTTCTACAAGCATCTTTATGTATCCTGGCTTTAAGTTTAAGGTTGTAGACAAAATGTTTACAAACTTCCATACGCCTGAGAGTACACTGATTATGCTGGTTTCAGCTTTTGCCGGCCGCGAACACATATTGAACGCCTACAAAACTGCTGTTTCTGAAAGATATCGTTTTTTTTCATACGGTGACGCGATGTTTATATGCTAGTTTTGCGAAGCAAAACTAGGTAGTGAGCGAAGCGAACGTAGAGACTGTATGTTTATTCGATAAAATACTGTCATGCTGAACTTGTTTCAGCATCTCCTGTCGATTAGACCCTGAAACAAGTTCAGGGTGACAGACTAAGTCAACTGCTCGAAACTGTATCTTGCCAGATTAAAAAACTGCTGGCGCATTACATCTGTAATCATCTGGTCTGTGGCTGCCTTCTGGAACTGCTCGGCAACAAAGTTTTCGAGTTGCGAAATGTCCTTTTGCGAAAGGGGCAGTCGACGGCCGCTCATAAAGTTTTCAAACTCCTTGCTGTGGAAGGTGAATGGTCCTGCAAAAGCAAGGTGAACATTCAACAGTGTATTTTTTTCAGTATCAGCAAGAAATGCAAACGAAGCTGACTGCTGTGTAATTGTATGTTCCGGACCAACACGTCGGAAAATAGAAAGCTCTGCATCTACAAGCGGGATTCTGATATTTGAAAGAATAAAACCTTCAGGAACAGCTTTGAAGTTTCTGATATTTTCGCTGTGGGTCTCTGTCTGATTTTTGAATTCCAGCTTGGCATCCAGAGCCATAAGAGGAGCAAACAAAGTAAGCTTGTGGTTTTCAGAACAGATGTTGCCTCCGATTGTTGCTGTGTTTCGGATTATAGGATTTGCAATACAATTTAAAGCTTCATAAATAATTGGCGGCAGGTGAGTCTGGCCAACAGCAAGTAGTTCAGAAAGGGTTGTGCCGGGGCCTACGTCTATGTAGCGTTCGTGTCGCGAAATATGAGAAAGGTCTTTTATCCCATGAGTTGAAATAAATTTTTCAGGCAGAGTTTCAATTCTTGTACATCCGCCAACAACTTTTGTTCCCGGATTATTATTCAGTATTTTTATGAGTTCTGATGCATTTTTTGCATAAAGTATTGTCTTTCCCATTTTGATTCCTGTTCTTTTGTTATTCCGTTAGCCGCGCTTAAGTCTCCTGTTGGAAATTTGAATGGCATATATGATTCCGTTTACAAGTGTTTCAAGGTCTGTACAGCATGGAGAGAGTGCCTTTACATAGTCTGTAATTTCCTGTCGGGTTGGCATCTTAGGCATTTTTAAAATCTGATATGCTGAAAAAACTTTACCAGCTGTACAATAACCGCAAAGTTTTATTCCTGCCTTCTGAAAGCCGGCCATTATGTTTGAGTATTCTTCTGTTTTTGTAAAATAATCTAAGGTTACAATATCACAGTTACGGACAATTCCTGTCGGTATTTTGCAGGAAGCGACAGGTTTATCATCGAGTAAAATTGTACAGGTTCCGCAAAAGCCGCTGCAGCAACCGCTTTTTACTGTCGGACATCCGTTTTTGTGCAGTACTCTCATAAGAGATTCGTCTGCATGAGCGTCGAGAATTGTTTTTGTTCCGTTTAAGGTTACTGGGATTTTCATTCTGCCGCTCCTTTTGTTTCAGCTTTTTTTATTTCATTCTTATCTTTTGTACGGTCTCGAATCAGCTGGAAGAGAAGGTCTTCTGTACATGGAAGTTCGGTAAGCTGTGTTGTAAGTGCAAGTGAAAGGGCTGAAGAAAAGGCTGCCGGAAGCGAGTTGTGGATAAGTCCGCCAACCTGTCCTGAGTGGTTGCCTGACTGAATAAAGCTTATATTGATTGCATCGCAAGGAACTGTCTTGCCTTTTACGAGCATATTGAGTTCCTGCTGAATCTCGAGCTTGATTGTACGTCTTGCCGCTGCCTCATCAAAAAGTTCACCACAGTCCATGGTAACCCATATACCTTTTATTTTCTCGCTGTAGGTATATGTGTCGAGTTCCACCTCAACAACGGTTGTTATAAACGAGGTTGTATAGAATGGAGTGCCGCTGAAAGTTTCCTTATTCCATTTGTTGCGAGTCGCCGATTGGCCGCCGCGTTTGGCTGTAATAGGGAGCGGCTGGTGGAAGCGTTTCTTTTGAATGTCATTACAACATTTTTTTACAAGTTCATTCATAATACTGATGGAACTGTAAGAATCTTCCGGATGTTCGGGAAGCTGGTTGTATGCAAAATCAGAATTAATCTGAATGTTCTGCTTTGGAATCTGAAGAATTTCTGCAGCAGAGTTTTTCCAGATGTCCTGAATAACATCAGACGGTTTTATTGTATGAATTACAAGTTTTTCATCGGCATTGAGTGTGACTTCAACTTTTGCATCATTTGTAAAACTTGTCTGTCCGTAATAGCCGGATGGAATGTAGGCAGTCGCAACACCAATGCCGCGCAATGGAAGGGCAAAGAACGGCTTACTGTCTTTTTCTGCACGGTCAATTGCTTCCATATGGAATGATGCATATTTTCTGTTAAAGTCACTTTCTCGCAGTGCATTCTGAATGACTGCTTCAACATCTCCTGTCGGTATGTCAAAAGGAAAGTTTTTTAATTTGCCATGCTGTGCATTCAAAAGTCTAAGTTCATCCGGGAAAATTTTTGACTGATTGCTGATTTTTTGTATCTCATTTTCAATGGCAAAAAATGACTGTGACTCAATTATCTGCATGGAAATTGAAGTCGGCGGATTTTTTGATGTATGTGCTTTTACAGAAATATACATGTTTTCTGGTTTATAATAGCTTGCCGCAGCAATGGCAATACGGTCTGTTATTTCCTGTGCAAAAGGATTTGAACTTCCAATGTCTATATCAATCAGAATCTTTAAGGCTGTAAAATGCCCTTCTTTATCTAAAGCCGTTCTGTATGTAATTTCTGAAAGAACACCAGGCACCATATAGTTTTCCTGTTCATACTGTGAAAGAACAAGTTTTACCGGTTTTTTAGTGAGCCACGAAGCTGCAGCAATCTGTATTGCAATCTGAGTTGTTCTCATTAAACCAGATGGATAAATTCCTGCAGATTTTGTTTTATGAATAAAAACCTGCTCTTCGCTTATATCTAATACCTGGGCAATTGATTTTTGAGTTAAGGACATCCAGCGTGTAGGAACATAAACGTGAATTTTATCTCCTTCTGTGTAAGCACATGCACCTTCTGTTTCCTGCCATTTTGGTGTAAGCAGTTTTTCTTTCCATGTATCTGTGGAAGTAAAGTCCGCATTATCGAAAAGTTTTGTGTCTGCCTGAGCAAGGGGTAAAGTTTCATAAAGACCGTATTTTACTTCACGGGTAGCAACAACAACATTTGGATTTTCTTCAATATGAGATTTATCGATTACCTCATTTAATGACGGCATTTCATTAATCTGGTCAAGAAACTCCTTAAAGTTCGCAGTTTCTTCCTGCTGATTAATGACATTGTGCAGTGCAGATTCAAGATTTTCTACATCAAAGGTAATATTTACTTCATTCAGGAGTTTATAAACTTTTTCCTCATCAGGACCAAGAATAATGCCAAGAGGTTCTCCACTGTAAGCTACGTTTCCGTACCCAAAGATTTTTGTTACCGTTTTATTTACAGAAATTGATTTAGCACCAGGCAGATCTTTTGATGTGAATATAAAGTAATTTTCTGGAAGATCAGGAACTGTAATATTTTTGACTTTTCCTGAAGGAGAAGGACTCCTTATAAGTGCAGCATATAAAATTCCTTCTTTCTGAAAATCACTGTAAAAGCCTGTAGCTTCAAGAGAACGCAGATCTTTTTTTGCATCGTTTTTCTTTACAGACATTAGTTTATGCTTATCTCCTGTTTTCGTTTCCAATCTTTAAGATTGTATCAATTACAAACTGGGCCTGTTCATCTGTCATGTCAGGGAAAAGTGGAATTGTAATAGTTGTGCTGTATTGATGTTCTGCATTAGGATAGTTTTGTGCAGTAAAATCCGGGTAAAGTTTACGCCAGTAAGTAAAATGGAAAATTGGAATAAAATGAACTGAAATGCCAAGCCCTGCTTCCTGCATTTTTTTTGCAAATTCATCACGGGTAATTTTAAGTTTTTCGGGAACTATGCGCATCAGGTATAAATGCCAGCTGTTACCTTCGCCATCCGGCGGAAGTTTAATAAAGTCTGATTTTTCAAAAGCGGCATTATATTTTTCTACAATACGTTTTCTCTGTTCATAAAAAAGTTCTGCACGGTCTACCTGACAGCAGCCAAGGGCCGCAAGTACATCTGGAAGATTGAATTTATACCCCGGAGCAATAATGTCATATTCCCAGCTTGCACGCGGGCTTGTGTAGCGATCCCAGGTTGTGCGATCCATTCCATGCATTCGCATAACTGTCATGCGGCGGGCAAGTGCTTCATCTCTTGTGCAGACCATTCCGCCTTCTGCGGTTGTAATTGTTTTTGTTACGTAAAAAGAAAAAACTCCTGCGTCTCCAATTGTTCCTGCATACCCCATTTTTGTTGGAGAAGGGAAGGAGTGAGCGGCATCTTCTATTACATAGATTTTGTGTTCTGGAGTTGAATATTTTTTTGCAAGCTCCATAATACGTTCCATGTTACAGATATTTCCTGCAATATGAACTGGAACAATTGCCTGAACAATGTCTGCGTGTTTTTTTAAGATTTCTTCTATTTTAATTGGATCAATACTGTAGTTGTCTTTTTCAACATCAGCAAAAAAAACATCGGCATTTAAGTGTCGGGCACAAGCTGCAGTAGAAACAAAAGTGTATGGAGTTGTAATAACAGCTTTTCCCTGTCGAACACCACAAGCTTCCATAGCAAGAATCATTCCGCTGGTGTTTGAATTTACTGCAAGACTGATTACTGGTGCGCGTCCAGCTGCTTCATCACCTTTACTTACTGCAGCACTGAATTTCTTTTCAAATTCAAGAGCATATTTTCCGGTTGTAAGCCAGCCGCTTCTAAGAACATCTAAGACAGCATCTTCTTCTGCTTTTGTAATTGCTGCTCTATGAAAAGGTACTTTTATTTCTGCCATAGTTTTTTCCTCTTGTTATAATAAATCAGTACGAAGCTGGCCGTCGTTTTTTATTTCTTCATAAAAATCCCGAAGGCTTTCACAGTCATCACACAAAAGCTTTACAAGCCGGGTTTTGTCACGGAACTCTTGTTCGTGGTCTTTTGTATAAAAACAAATTGGATGAAGAGCTGAAAGTAAAACTTCCAGACGTTCGTTAGTATACTCTTTATTGTCCAGCTGTAAAAGTTTTTTATATTTTGTAGGTGTTGGATTTTCTTCTTTTAGCCAGAGTGGTTCAATAAGTCGCTCGCCCTTGCGGGCACCAACAATTTTAATGTCAATGTCTTTGTATGGTTCAAGCCCCGAGAACTTTATAATCTGCTTTGCAAGGTCTATGATTTTTACAGGCTCCCCCATATCTAACAGATAGGATTTTCCGTTTTCTCCGACACCACCTGTCTGTAAAACTAATGAGCAGGCTTCCGGAATTGTCATAAAAAAACGTTCCATCTTTTCATCTGTGATTGTAATAGGGCCTCCGGTCTTAATCTGATTCTGGAACAGTGGTAAAATCGACCCCCGGCTTCCAAGTACATTTCCAAAACGCACAAACATAAATGCCTGTTCCTTAGAAGCCTTTTTTGCTGCGTTAAGAACTAGTTTTTCACAAAGCATTTTTGAAACCCCATAAACACTCACTGGGGCAACAGCCTTATCTGTTGAAATCAAAACAAAACGGTCAACATTGTGTTTCAATGCTGCGTCAAGCAGATTTTTAGTTCCAAAAACATTGTTTTCAACTGCGGCAACCTGATTTTCTTCCATCATAGGTACATGTTTATAAGCCGCACAATGGAAAATTACATTACAGTGTGTCTGCCTGATAATATAATCAACATATTCACGGTCACGCATATCACCAATAATCGGAACAATTGTTGCTTTTTCACCAACACCTTCTGCCTGTAAAAGCCGTAGTTCGCGGTAAATGCTGCATATGGAATTTTCACCATGGCCAAACAGATAAAGACGTTCAGCTCCTCCACTCAAAAGCTGTCGGGCTAATTCCGAACCAATTGAGCCTCCGGCACCTGTTATAAAAACGCGCTTTCCACGCAAATAGCCCAGGCTTTCTTTAAGAGATATCGTTACAGGAGTTCGCCCCAGAATATCGAGCGGGTCAATTTCGCGGGTCTGTACAAGGTGTGCTGTTCCTTCTATAACCTGACTTATTCCAGGTAAAATCTTTATGTGATTAAAACCGTTTTCTGTAAGAGTTTCGTAAATTTCACGTATTCGTTCAGTTGGGGCGGAAGGAATTGCAATAATTGCTTCATCTAAATCTGAATTGGAAAGAATAGATGTAACGCCACTTATTGGTCCAAGAACCGGAATCCCGTCAATTGAAGTTCCAATCAAATCTTTGTTATCATCAATAAAAGCGTTTACTTTACCAAATATTTTTTTTCGTTTAATGTCATCAGCAATGGTTTGCCCTGCAAATCCGGCACCAATGATGTAAATCCTTTTTTCCATTTTCCCAACCCTTAGGTTTATTTTATCACATTAGAAAGAAATTGTCATAAAAATCTCTAAACCTGCATTTATTTTTCACCGATTAAAATAATAAGAGTCGGAGTATTGTGTCCGGCCAGAGCATTTTGCTCAAACGGGGTGTACCAATGGGGAATTTTAAAAGAATTGCAGTCTTTTCCGCTTTACTTTTAAGTGCGACCTTGTGTTTTGCAAATCAGATTTCTTTTCAGATTGTGCAGCACGATGACAGCGCAGATAATGTAACGGAAGATTCGATGATAATTGAAGATTCTGTACTAAATACTTTTTTTGAGTATGGTTACATTGTAACAAATTCCGATGCTGCAATTTCTGATTCAGAAAGTCAGGACGATCGGCTGTTTAAAATTGGAACCGGAGAAGCGTTCAATGGTTTTTCTGATTATTTTATTCAGATAAAACTTTATTACGAACGCACTGATAAAACTCTTTCGGCAAGTTCAGACTTGTATAAAATAGATTTTACTATTGCATCTGCTAAAAGCGGTGTAAAGATTGCAGAAAAATCCTTAAAAAATTTAAAGATTGACCGCACAAAGAAAAATAATCTTAGTAAGATTTCAGAAGATCTGGTATTTCAGATTAATACTGCGTTAAAAGCAAATAAAGCCTAAGGATGGGTAGGGTATGAAAAATAAAATCAAAAACTTATTGAAGATTCTGGTTGTTACTGCAGGATGTCTTATGTTCGCATCATTCAGTCCTTCTCTCGATGGAAGGGCAGTTGTTGTTGATGATGGCGTTTTCCCGCAGGGACTTTTTGCAAAAACGGTAGGATATCTGCCGGGTGATATTATCAGCGTAACAAACATTGCCGGAGATTCAACTGTAGATATTCTCGTAATTGGTGCGCTTGACCCTTCCGAAGGTGTTGCAATAATGCTCTCTCCTGAAGCTGCACAGGCAATGGGAATAGAAAAGGGCTCAAATAATATTGTAAAAATTACAAAGCGTTCCGGACAGGAAGATAGAGTCTATGGAAATGCTGTAATTTCTAAGTCCACTACAGATTTGGATGATAATGATGACGAAAGTTTTGAATCAATAGGCGCGGAAGAAAATTCTGAAGCTTTTGAAGAGCCGGAGGCAGAAGAAAATACTCCTGTTGAAGAATTTGAAGAAACTGAAGAGCCTGCTGAGTCAGAAACTGCAGCTGAAGCTCCGGAAGCTGAAGAAACAGAAGAAGCTTTTGCAGAAGAAACTGAACCTGTGGAAGAGGAGTTTGCAGAAGAACCTGCTGAAGAAACAGAAGAAAGTTTAGAAGAAGAAATGGAAGAATCTCCTGTTGAAGAAACAGAAGTTGAAGAAGAAGCTCCTGTAGAAGAATCAGCCGTTGAGGAATCTGCTGTTGAAGAAGAGCCTCTGGAAGAACAGGAAGAAGACTTTGAAGAAGAAGTTCCTGAAGAAGCAATACCTGAGGAAGAGATAGAAGAAGACTCTGTTCCAGAAGAAACAGTACCTGCAGAAGAAGAACCTGCTGAAGAAGCAGAAGAAGAACCTGAAGCAGAGGAAACTGTAGAGGAAGAAGCTTTTGAAGAAGAACCTCTTGAAGAACAACCGGAGGAAAAAGAATACGAAGCTGTAGAAGAAGAAAAACTTCCAGAAGCTGAAGAAACACCTGTAGAAGAAGAACTTGAAGAAGAATCTATAGAAGAGGAAACTCCTGCTGAAGAGGCATTTGAAGATGATATTCCTGAAGAAGAAGCTCCTGTAATTGAAGAAGAAACTAAAGAACCTGAAGAAACAATTGCAGAAGAGCCGTCTGTAGAAGAAGAGGCCTTAAATGAAGAAGCTTTTGATGCAGACGAACTCGATGAGCTTCCTGCAGAGGAAACTCCCGCAGAATCATTCGAAGAAGAATATGAGGCAATAGTTCTTGTGCCTGCAGATTCAAATCCTCCAGAACCTGTTGAAGAAGAAAAAGAAGAAGCTGTAGAAGAGACAATTGAAGAGCCTGGTGATAATGATGAAGTTGAGGACCTTGTAGCTGAAGATGAGCTTGATGCACTTAATGATGATGTATTCAACCTTACTCCTGTAGAAACAGAAGAGGCTGCAGTTGAAGAAGAACCAAAGCCTGTAGAAGAGGCAGTCGAGCCGACACCTGCAGCTGCAACTTCTTATGACAAATATATTGTTCCAAGTCTTAAAGACCTTGAGTCTGGAAAATACTATATTCAGATTGCAGTATATGGTTCAGACGATAATATTCTTGAGGTTATCAATAAGTATGGTAATAACTATCCGATTACCATCGTTCCAATGGCTGGCGGTAAGAATAAACAGATACTTATTGGACCAGTTACTATGGATGAATATAAGGTTGTACTTGAAAGATTTAAGTCTTATGGATTTAAGGATGCGTTCTTGAGAAAAGTGCGATAAATAATATGACTGGCTCCCGTCGGAACTAGTCCCTCACAGAGCAGAAGAGGCCACAGAGCAGGTGATTTATAATTTCCTCTCTGTGGCCTCTGTGTTCTCTGTGAGAAATTTATTTTCTGTTAATTGATAGTATATACCCAACCCTCTGGTGCTGGAAGTCTACCCATCTGGATACCTGTCAAAGTATCATAGATTTCCTTCAACTTAGGACCCATTTCCTGTTTTCCTTCGTTGTAGATAATCTGTTTTCCGTGATCATCAATTTCACCAACCGGAGAAATAACGGCTGCTGTACCACAAAGACCACATTCTACGAAATCAGCAAGTTCATCCTTGTGAATCTTTCTTTCTTCAACTTCCATCTTAAGATATTCTTTAGCAACAATTACAAGCGAGCGGCGTGTGATTGAAGGAAGAATAGAGTCAGATTTTGGAGTAACAAGTTTTCCGTCCTTTGAGATAAAGAGAATGTTTGCTCCACCTGTTTCCTCGAGGTAAGTGTGAGTAGCAGGATCAAGATACATATTTTCTGCATAGCCGTTGTTGTGAGCATCTACGATGTTATGCAAAGACATTGCATAGTTCAAACCAGCTTTGATATCACCTGTTCCATGAGGAGCAGCGCGGTCGAGGTCTGAAAGGCGTACTTTAATAGGTTTTACACCGCCTTTGAAGTATGGTCCAACAGGAGTTACGAGAATACGGAACTGATATTCTTCAGCTGGTTTTACACCAATAACTGCGCTTGAACCGAACATATATGGACGAATGTAAAGAGTTGCACCGCTTCCGTAAGGTGGAACCCAGTCCTTGTTTGCTTCAATAGTCTGAAGAACAGCTTCAATAAAGCGCTCTTTTGGGAAAACTGGCATTTCAAGACGCTTGCAGGAATTTTCCATACGCTCAGCGTTTAAGTCAGGACGGAATGTAACGATATCGCCGTGTTCTGTTGTGTAGGCTTTTAATCCTTCAAAACAAGTCTGTGCATACTGCAATACACCTGCACACTCGTTGATTTTGATTGTATGGTCAGAGGTGAGTTTTCCTTCATCCCATTCACCATTTTTCCAGTTTGCTACATAGCTTTTTGATGTTTCCATGTAGCCGAAAGGCAGATTGCCCCAGTCCAATTTTTTAGTTGCCATATTTAAACCTCGCAAATTTAGTATTACTAAAGTTCTTTATTTACACTAAATAATTATATAACTATTTTTTTTATTAGTAAAGTGATATAATACAAAATATGAAACTTTTTACCTGGAATGATATTCTTTCTATATTAAACGGGGATACAGCAGATGAATTCCTGGGCGGTGCTAAAACCGGCATTTCTGTTGGCAGTTTTGATGGTCTGCATAAGGGGCATAAACTGTTGATAGAAAAACTCAAGACCGCCTGCCGCGAAAAGGGCTTAAAGTCTGGTGTCGTTTCGTTTTCGCGACCACTTCCTGGTATAAAGCACAGCAGTGATTATATGGGAGATCTTTCTACACTTTCTCAAAGAATAGCTCTTTTTGAAAAAATCGGGCTGGATTTTGTAATCGTTGTAGATTTTGATGATTCTTTTGCCAGTATGATGGGTGCTGATTTTCTGAATATTCTTCTGAATGTCTGTAATATGGAAGTTCTTGCAGAGGGAATTGATTTCCGTTGCGGCTATAAAGGTGCTACGGATGCTCAGGCAATCCGTTATTGGGCAAATAAAAACGGGGTTGAGACTATTTTTATGGATCCTGTTTATTTTAGGGAAGGAACTGAAGAAGAGGAGAGAATCAGTTCTTCTTATATCCGTACTATGATTCAGAAAGGATTTTTTACAACGGCAAATGAGCTTCTGGAACGGCCATATGAATTAGACATCGCCACACTCCGCCGTGCCGGTTACGAAAAATTCAAGCAGCTGCTCCCACCAGACGGCTTATACCGCACCGAAAATGAAAAAGGCGAACTTGTACGTCTTACTATAAAAGACAGAAAAATTATAGAGCTCCCGGAATGTGAAAGCGTGAGATTTAATTAGAATTCTTCCTGCTGACACAATGTCTTTGCATCTTCAAAATCCATAGGCTTACCCCATACAAAGCCCTGGATAAAGTCACATTTATGTTCGCGTAAAATGTCCAGCTGATCTTCTTTTTCAACACCTTCAGAAATTACTTCGCAATTCATAATGTGTCCCATGTAAATTACAGAATCTACAATGTCACGCATATTCTGACTTGTTTCAATATCATCAATCAGACTTTTGTCAATTTTTAAAAGGTTAATAGGTAGAGTCATCAGCTGTTTTATAGAAGTATAACCTGTGCCAAAATCATCAATAGCAATATGAACACCCATTTCATGCAAGGTCTTTATATTGGAAATAGTAGTGTCTACTGATTCTGCAAAAGAGTATTCTGTGATTTCAATTTCAAGCTTTTCTGCCGGGAAATGAAGTTCATCAATTAAAGACTTCATTTTTGATGAAAAATTTTTGCTACACATTGTTTTAGCGGAAACATTTATAGAAATAGTCAAATCAAGATCCGACTTTTCAAGTACGGGCTTGAATTCTGTCATTGCAGTTTTAAGAACAAATTCATCAATTTTCATAATGAGATTTGACTTTTCTGCAGCCGGAATAAAAGAATCTGGACTTACAATTGAACAGTCTTGTTTTCTGCAGCGAATCAGAGTTTCAAAGCCACGCAAAGTTTTTTCATCTGTAGAAAACTGAGGCTGGTATACAAGATAAAAATAGTTTTTCTTAAGACCTTCTTTTACCAGAAATTCAGCTTCCCTCTGTTTTAATTCTGAATTTTCCATATTTTCATTGTAAATACAGATTTTATTTTCTGACATGTTACGGGTAGAGGTAAGAGCCGTTTCTGCATCTCTAAGTACGGTAGAAGCGGTTTTTGTATAATTGTATGGAGGGTGCGAATAAACAATACCGGCACAAAGTGAAAGAATACAGGTTGTTTCTGTTGTAGAATCATCATCTGAGTCAAAAGGAATTATTACATTTTCTGCATTAATTACATTTTTGAGTCTCTCTTCCGGAGATTCTCCAGGTTCAAAAATGATTGCAAAAGTGGAGCCTGTAATTCTGAAAAGTTTATCCTTTTTATTCAAAATGGATTTAAGTTTTTCGGCAGCCGTTTTCAGCAGAAAGTCTCCTGCCTGAATTCCGTATAAATCAACTGTGTGCTTAAAATCTTCAAGTTCAATACAAGCCAGTGTAAAAGATTTTTTTGATTCTATATGTTCATTTACTTCTTTTACATAATTTCGGCGGTTTCCCTGTCCTGTTATATAATCTGTCATATTGCTTACAGATAATTTACTATAGAAGAAAAAGATTGTAACAAGGGTAATGAGGGAAACAATATTTGTTACTACTCCAGGCATTGAGACTATTGCCCTTGCAAGAATTTTAGTATGAATGTAAGTCATTATCATTCCGAAAATCAGGTTTCCAGAAGAAATGAGATTTAGAACCAGGGCTATTTTAAAGCCGTTTTTATAATCAACAAAAACAAGCAGAATACAAATGAGCGACAATGTGCCGGAAAAGACTCCGCCAATTGTTGATTCTGGAAGTCTTATAGAGCCTATATTGAAAGGAATAAAGTTTGAATATTTTAGGACTAATATACAAGTTACTGCAAGAATTGTTAAAAGCAATAATCTAAGATTTTTTCTTGATAAGTGTGACATCTAAAATTGTGGCTCCTGTATATTTTTAGTATACTTTAAGAAATGTGAGTTGTAAATCAAATTCATTTTTTTGTAAAAACTGGTAAGCCGCTGAGTCATTTTTTTTTGCTCTTTTTTTGTCTCATATTGATTAACCTCTTTATTTTCTATAAAATAATTAAATCTGTTTTACGGAATGTTTGTGATTTGTTTCCAGAAACCCGGAGACCGACCTGCATAATTTCCGCTTAGACAGTGTTTCAGATTTATTCTGAAAAATATATTTATAAGGGGTTCCATAATGGCACTTACAAAAGAAACAACTGCCGCAACAGTAAAGAAGTACGGCGCAAAAGACACTGACACTGGTAATGTAAAGGTTCAGATTGCTCTTATGACACAGCGTGTTCAGCAGCTCACAGAGCATAACAAGCAGTTCCCAAAGGATGCTAATGCAAAACGCGCTCTTCTTAAAGTTGTAGGTCAGCGCCGCAAGATGCTCCGCTACTTTGAACGCACAGACCTTGAAGGTTACCGTGCATTCATCAAAGAGCTCGGACTTCGCAAGTAGGCTAAGATTTAAAATAGCCTTAGCGACAAGTTTTTCTTGCCGACTTTCAACTCCCGCCAGCTTTGTGCCGAGCGGGATTTTTTTTGCAGTTTACGGTCTTTGATAACCTCTTGACTTTACTGTAATCTCATAATAAAATTCTACTATTATAATAAACAATTTGGGTGGGAAAAATGGCTGAAAAATCTTCTAAATCGCCTTCTAAAGGAGGGCTTCAGGCTCGTATTGCCGCTATGCAGGCAGCAGAAAAAGATTCTGCAAAATCAACTGCTTCAAAAACGTCTCCGGCAAAAAAGACTGCAGCTAAAACAACTGCTTCAACTAAAACCTCTGCAAAAACAAGTACAAAAAGCACTTCTGCAAAAACTTCAGCAGCTAAAACTACTGCAAAAGTATCTGCCCCTAAAACAGCTGCAGCTAAAACAACCGTTGCAAAGGCATCGGCTGCTAAATCGCCTGCTGCAAAGACAACTGCTGCTAAAACGACAGCTGCTCCTAAAACTACATCAAAGCCGGTTACAGCTGCTAAGGAAACTGCCGCAACTCCAAAAAAGACTGCTGCTAAAACAGGTTCTGCAAAAGCTGCACCAGCTGCTCCTGCTGTATACGATGAAGATTCAATTCAGCACCTGGAAGGTCTTGAACATATCCGCCTCAGACCTGGTATGTATATCGGTTCTCTGGGAGATGGTTCCAACGAAAACGACGGTATCTATATTCTGTTAAAGGAAGGAATTGATAATTCTGTAGACGAATTTTCACAGGGATTTGGTAAAAAAATTGATATAGAAATTAAAGAAGGCCGTGTAAAAATCCGAGACTACGGACGCGGTATTCCACTTGGAAAACTCGAAGACTGTGTATCTAACGTAAATACCGGTGCCAAATATAACAACAATGTATTCAAGCAGGCAATTGGTATGAACGGTGTAGGTATTAAGGCTACCAATGCACTGTCTTCTTATTTCCGGGCTGCATCCATTCGAGATGGAAAAATGGCCGTAGTTGAATTTGCCAAAGGAGAAAAAATCAGCGGTAAAACGGGTAATGCAAAACCTGGTGTTCCAAACGGAACTTACCTTGAATTCGAACCGGACACTGAACTATTTGGGAAATATAATTTCAACATGGAGTATGTAGAAAAACGACTCTGGAATTATGCATACCTCAATCCCGGACTCCTTCTCAAATGTAATGGACAGGACTACATAAGCCAGAATGGTATTCAGGATCTGCTTGTTCACGAAATGGATGGTGAGGGTAAGGCTCTTTATAAAATCTTCAGCTATAAGGGTGAAAACCTGGAATTTGTTCTTACTCACACAAACTCACTCGATAAATACGTTTATTCCTTTGTAAACGGCCAGAGCACAGAGGACGGTGGTACCCACGTTACATCCTTCCTCGACGGTGTTACTAAAGGAGTAAACTCTTTCTTCAAAAAAGAATATGACGAAAAAGACGTTTGTGGCGGACTCATCTGTGCCCTCAAAATTGGTCTTGATAATCCTATGTTTACAAGCCAGACGAAGAATAAGCTTGGTAACGTTGAAATTCGTGCTCCAATCATCAAGGAAGTTCAGCTTGCTGTAGATGACTGGCTTCGTCATAATCCGGATGTAGCAGGCGCACTCGAAGAAAAAATAATCAAAAATCAGAAAGCCCGCAATGAAATTAACAGTGTGACAGAAAAACAGATTCGCGAAGCAGAAAAATCTGTAATGCTTAAAATCCAGAAACTTAAGGATTGCCGCTATCACCTTCAGGATGGTGAAAAAGGTGCCAACAGTATGATTTTTATTACCGAGGGAGATTCTGCGACAGGTTCAATGGTAGGAAGCCGCGATGTTTCTTACCAGGCAATTTTCTCGTTACGCGGTAAGCCGGAAAATATGTACGGACGTAAAAAGTCTGCTCTTTTTGAAAATGAAGAGCTTAAAAATCTGACATTCAGTCTCGGTGTTCAAAAAGATATTGAAGGTCTGCGCTATGACAAAATCATCATTGCAACCGATGCCGATAACGACGGATTCCATATCAGAAATCTTGTAATGACTTATCTGTTGCTTTTCTTTGAAGAGCTTGTTTTGACAGGGCATGTTTATATTCTTGAAACTCCGCTTTTCCGTGTGCGTAATAAAACAAAAACCGTTTACTGCTATAGCGAAGAAAGCCGCGATAAAGAAGTTGCCAAGATGGGAAAAACTGCTGAGGTAACACGATTTAAGGGACTTGGAGAAATTAATCCGAGTGAGTTCGGCCAGTTCATCTTCCCTCGTAAAGAAGGCGAAAGTGAAGATAAAGGAATGCACCTGACTCAGGTTACAATCCAGACTCTCAAGAATGTGCCTCAGGTTCTCAAGTTCTACATGGGTAACAACACCCCGGAACGCCGCGACTTTATTGTGCACAACCTCGCCAAAGAAATTGATGCATAGTGCGCGTGAGCGCACTAGTTAATAATTTCCATAAATGCAAACGACGCGAAGCGGCGTATGCCTAATATAGCAAACGCATTAAAAACGACAGTCCATCGGGACTGTCGTTTAGCGTTTACACAAAAACGGCTCGCGAGATTTATCGAGCGGCCTAGTGCGCGTGAGCGCACTAGTTAATAATTTCCATAATGCAAACGACGCGAAGCGGCGTATGCCTAACAAAATGTTATTATATTTCTCTTTCCTTGCTCTATAATATGTTTTATATTTAAAGTAGAGGTATATCTGATGCAATATCGAAAGAATAAGCACGGAGAGGATGTTTCAATTTTAGGTTATGGATGTATGCGCTTTACTACAAAGGCTGGGCGCATAGATATCGACAAAGCTGAAAAAGAAATTCTCGCCGCTGTAGAAGCCGGTGTTAATTATTTTGATACTGCATATATTTATACAGGAAGCGAAGCTGCTCTTGGTGAAATTGTAGAGCGAACAGGAATTCGAGAAAAGATAAATATAGCTACAAAACTTCCTCAATATCTTATTTCTAATTCAGCAGCCATTGATAAATATTTTGCAGAAGAGCTTAGCCGTCTGCGAACTACTTATGTTGATTATTATCTGATGCATCATCTTACTGATTTTTCTCAGTGGGAAAAACTTAAGGCAATTGGAATTGAAGACTGGATTGCAAAACGTAAGGCAAGCGGAGAAATCAGAAATATCGGATTTTCTTTCCACGGTACAACAGAAATGTTCCAGAAAATCTTAAATGATTATGACTGGGATTTCTGTATGATTCAGTATAACTATCTTGATGAAGTTTCACAGGCAGGTAAAGACGGGCTTCATGCCGCTGCTGCTAAAGGTATTCCTGTCTGGATAATGGAGCCGCTGCGTGGTGGTAAGCTTGTAAATCTGCTTCCGGAATCTGCAAAGAAAATGATAGCTTCTCATCCGCATGGATGGTCTGCGGCAGAGTGGGGCTTCCGCTGGCTTTATAATCAGAGCGAAGTGACCTGTGTTCTTTCGGGCATGAATAGTATGGATATGGTTGAAGAAAATGCACGTATTGCCAGTGATGCTCCGGCCGGCCATTTTACTAAGGAAGATTTTGATTTTATTTCAAAGATAATTGCAGAAATAAAACGTACAGAAAAGGTTGGTTGCACAGGCTGCCGTTACTGCATGCCTTGTCCAAAAGGAATTGATATTCCTGGTATTTTCCGCGGCTGGAACCTGATGTATTCAGAAGGTAAAGTTTCTGGCATGAAGGATTATTTTCAGACAACGCTTTTGCGTAAAGATTCAGCCTTTGCAACCGCCTGTATTGGCTGCGGAAAATGCGAAAAGCACTGTCCGCAGAAAATTCCAATCAGAGAAATGCTTAAAAAAGCAGATAAAGATTTACGTCCGTGGTTTGTTCGTCCTGTTATGAACATTGGTAAAAAGTTCATGTTACGAAAGTAAATTTTTATTTCTTTTTTATTTTATGATGCTGACACCATTGCACTTATCAATTGTGCTGATTGTGCCGTCTTCATTATATTTGAATTCTGCAACACAGACACTTCTATGGAAAAGGCTTCCGCCAGGAAGTTCATCTGTATGATAGAAAAGATATGAATGTCCCTTAAAATCAGCAATTCCAGGGTGATTTGTAAAACAAGGGCCTTCTTCCATCAAAATTCCGCCGTAAGTCCATGGTCCTGTTGGTGATTTAGAAGTTGAGTAGGCAAGGTGCTCATTTCGTTTTTCACCTTCTGCAAAAGCTGCATATACCATATAGTAAAGCCCGTTTCGTTTGTAGAACCAGGGACCTTCTCCATAACTTGTGCCTGTATTATGGCTACCTTTAGAAAAGGCTTCCTGTGTCATAGGTATTTTTTGAATTCCGACTTCTTTGTTAAAAGAAATCATATCTTCGTTTAAGAGAACATAGCGCAATTCTGGATTTCCAAAGTAAAGATAAGCCTGTCCGTCATCATCAATAAAAACTGTCGGGTCTATATCATTCCAGTCGCCTTCATCAATCAGAGGGTGTGTAATATCTTTGAAAGGACCTGCCGGATTGTCTGAAATACCTACTGCAATTGCCATGCCTCCATTTTTTTTATGTACAGGGCAGTAAAGATAGAATTTACCGTTACGCTCTATACATTGTGGTGCCCATGCGCGGTCATCTGCCCAATAAATATCATCAAGAGAAAAGATTGTTCCGTGGTCTGTCCAGTTCACCATATCTTTTGTAGAAAAACAACGCCAGTCTTTCATGGTGTAAAAGTTATTTACGAGTTGATCTTCATCATGTGTTGTGTAAAGGTAAAGTGTGTCTCCATAAACCATAGGTGCCGGATCAGCTGTATAAATGTTTTTGATAATAGGATTTTCATGAAATGTTTTTTCTTCCATTTTTGTTATTTCCTGTTTTATAGTTTTTTTCTTACAGCCAGTAAGTAAAGCTGCAAGGCAGAATAATATCATAAAGTAAGATAAAAGAGAATTGATTTTGACGTGTGTTTTTTGCATATATATTTCCTTCTTTTTACTATTAATATATTAATAAACATTAATTTTGCACAATACCTTCTTTCATGTTATAATGTAGTTTATGAATAGACGAATTGCTGTCCTCGCTTGTGGATGGAGTACGTATTTTCTCAAAGATTTCATGAACGGAATGAAACGTGCAGTTGAAGGTAAAGATATAGATATTTATCTTTTTAATACCTATAACTACGATGAATATTCCGGCTTCCCTAATTATACAGGCTTTTCTATTTATAATATTATCAAATATGAAGATTTTGACGGTATAGTAATTCTTTCAGATTTAATCAAAAATGTTCGAATTCTGGAACGAGAGCGTCTGCGTATTTTAAAAGCAAATAAACCTGTTATTTCCATCAATAAAAAAATGGATGGAATATGCTGCCTGAAGGTTGATAATTATTCTGGTATGTACGAAGTGCTTGATCATATGATAAAAATGCACAACGTTACAGACTTGGCTTATATTTCCGGATCAGAATCTTCTGTAGATATAGTAGAACGATATAAGGCTTATACAACTGTTCTTAAAGATAATAATATTGAATTTGATTCCAGTAAGGTTTATAACATAAAATCCTGTGATTATCATTGTGCATATTATTTTTTTAATGACTACATAAAGTCAGGAAAAAAATTACCGCAGGCCTTTGTTTGTGCAAATGACTTTCTTGCAATGGCATTGTTAAAAGTTGCTGTTGAAAATAATATAAAAGTTCCGGAACAACTCAAAATTATAGGTTTTGATGATATTTATGAATCCAGGTGTACAAAACCATCTATCACCACAGTAAAAAATAATGCAGAGCTGTTAGGTTCAGAAGCTGTAAGCAGGCTTTTATGCGGAGTGAATGGTTCTCAAATTTTGAAAATAAAGAGCACTCCTGTATTCCGACAGTCATGTGGCTGTGCATATTCTATAACTAATGAACAGAATCTATTTACCCTGAAGATTCTTGATGAAGCAAATAAAAAAGAAGCATTTGACCGTCATATGGAAACTTTAGGTGAGATTTTCACTGAAGCAGGCGATGTGTTTACTCTTCTTACAAATATAGAAAATTTCTTTACAAAATCACATCCTTTTGAAGGTTCTGATTTCTGTATTTTTATGAAATCTGACTGGACTTCAGTTCTTATTAATTCTGCAGAAAATCTTCCTCAGAATCTTACGTACGGGCCTCAGGTTCAGGCAATCTGCTCCGTACAAAATAATCAGAAATATCTGCGTGAGATGATTCCTACCCGCGAGTTGATTCCTGCAAAAATGAAGACACCCGGAAGTAATATTTTCCATTTTCTGCCGGTTTTTCATCATTCGTATGTGCATGGTTATTTTGTAACGAAAAATGATTTATCTATGATAGATAACCGTTACGGATATATGTGGAGCCGTAATATGGGAAACGGTGTTGAGCATTTCCGAAAAAGAAATATGTTCAAACAGATGAGTCAGCAGTATCTGCGTCTTTCAACAAAAGATGCTCTTTCCGGTTGTTTGAATCGTCAGGGTCTGGATAAACTTGCAAAACCATTTTATGCCCAGAACAAGAAAAACGGCCTTACTACAGTACTTTTCTTTGTAGATATAAATAAGATGAAGCATATAAATGACCAGTTCGGACATCTTCACGGTGACCTTGCTGTAAAAACTGTTTCTGCTGCAGTTATGGAAACAGTTCCTAAAAACTGGTTGTGCATACGCTATGGCGGCGATGAATTTCTTGTCGTTGGAAACAGTAAAAACTATAATGGAGAAGATTACTGTACAATGATAAAAAAGAGACTTGCTTCCAAAACTGCGGTCATGCACTTGCCTTATAATTTGTCTGCAAGTGTTGGTACTTATTCGGTTCCTCCACAATCAGATTTGACGCTTGAGCAGGCTGTTGAAAATGTAGACAATATTATGTATGAACAAAAACAAGCCTTCCATAAGGAAGATGATAAGAAATAAAGAGTACTAAACTTATACAGGAGCAAAATATGAGTAAGGAAAAATCAAAGACTTCTATCAGATTAAGTCTGGTTTTGTCGCTAGGTTTAGGAATGGTTCTAATTTCTATAGTTATGACCTTCATAATTGGACGTACGGTTCTGCGAAGTAACAAAGAGCAGATTACCAAGAGCATTGTAACCCTTACAGAATCAAAGGGTATGACTGTAGAACGTAATATGACAGAAATTGTTTATTCTGCAGAAGCCTTTGCTGGAATTCTTGGAGGTACATGGGCTATACCAGAAAAGCAGAGGGCATCTGCAGCTGAACAGGAAGTTCGTGCTATGGTAAAATCTTCTTCAATTAATTCTGCCTGGGCTTACTGGCTGCCAAATATGTTCGATCATAAAGACAAGTTGCGGCAGGATTATGATGATAATCCATCAGGTCAGTTTAAGATTCATTATATTCGTGATAAAAATGGTCGTATAAAAAATGATATTGTTTCTGAATTCTCAGAAGCACAGATTGAGCAGGCTGCTAAAAAGAATTATTCATATATTAGTGAGCCTGTACTCACAACTCTTGATGGTGAATCTGTATTAACTGCTCAGGTTTTCAGTCAGATTCAGAACTCTCTTGGGCAGCATAACGGTATTGCAGGAATTGATATTGTACTTTCGGGGCTTGAAGGGCTTATGGAAGGCAATTCAATTTTCAAAGGAACAACTTGTCAATTCTTTACATCGTCCGGAGCTGTGCTTGCTTCTTCTGATAATTCTGTAGTAGGAAATAAATCTTTATTTTTCTTAGATGATAATCTTAAAAAATATTTTGAAACTGTATATATCAAACCAGATGGAAGCCGGGCAAAAGAAGGTGATGATATTTCTGATTGTTATGTAGATTATTCAACTATTACTTTTTCAGCTAATATCAATCATCAGGATATGTTTGTTACTATTGTAAAAACTCAGGTAGACCATTCTGGTAATTCCTGGTTCTTTGTTTCTATGACACCTGAATCAGAAATTGATGCAAGTGCCTGGACCACAATCTGGATTATTATTACAGCCTTTGCGCTTCAGATTATTATTGTAATGATAATTGTATTTGGAGTTGTAACAAGAATTACAAAGCCTCTTAAGACAACAGTAGATGCATTGCAAAATATCAGTGAAGGTGACGGAGATATGACGGTTCGCCTGCATGCAAATCAGAATAATGAAATCGGAGCAATGTGCGAAAGCTTTAATAAGACGATGGATAAACTTTCGGTTTCAATCAAAGATGTTAAGGTTTCAAGTGAAGAAATGGATGAGATTGGTACAGAACTTAATGATTCTATGAGCCAGACTTCACAGGCCGTTACAGATATTACAACAAGTATTGAATCTATTCAGGAGCAGATGCAGGATCATGCAGCCGGAGTGGAGGAAGCTCTTTCTGTAGTTGAACAGATTGTAAAGAACATCAAAAAACTTAATGAGAATATTGATGCACAGGCATCAAGTGTTACAGAATCATCTTCTTCAGTGGAGCAGATGACAGAAAATATCCGTCACGTATCATTCATTCTTGAAAATAACCGTGCTTCAATGCAAATGCTGGAACAGGCTTCTGAACTTGGTCAGAACCTGATTAATAATATGGCTGACCTTTCAATAAAGATTCAAGATCGTTCAAAGAACCTGCAGGAAGCATCTTCAGTTATTCGAAATATTGCGAGTCAGACAAACCTTCTTGCCATGAATGCGGCAATTGAGGCTGCCCATGCTGGTGATAAGGGACAGGGATTCTCTGTAGTTGCTGGAGAAATCCGAAAACTTGCTGAGGAATCTAACTCTCAGGGTACAAAGATTCAGAATGAACTTAAAGATGTTCAGGACCTTATCAAAACCGTTACCGAATCTACAATTCAGGTTCAAAATCAGTTTAACAGCATCTTCAATCTTACTAAGACTGTAAGTGAACAGGAACTTATTATTGATGAAGAAATGCAGCAGCAGAATAAGGGTGGTGCACAGGTTCTTGAACTTATGCGAACAATCAACGAAATTACAGTAAATGTTAAGAACGACTCTGATGAAATGATGGAAGGAAGCAAACAGGTTTCATTTGAAATGGACCGCATTGCCCGAATGACAACTTCAGTAAATACTAATGTAAAGAACATGACTGATAAAACTGATGCAATCGGTAATCTTTCAAAGAAGGCTCGCGAATGTGTTGAACGAAACGTAGAAAGTATTGCTAAGCTTCGCGATGCAATGAATAAGTTTAAGGTAGAATAGGTCAGGGGGTAATTGTTATGAAAAAGATTTTTTTAGTTCTTTCTATTTTGATGATTAGCTGTGCGGCTGTTTTTGCACAGTCAGAAACAAAAATTCCAGACGGAGCGTCATTCCTTTTTGATGGATTTGAAAAAGGAAACTACTGGATCTGGGCAGGTTTTGACTGGGATCAGTATGGTTCTGTAAAAAATTCGACTGGTGCAAGTATTTCTAAGGACTGGGCATCTGAAGGTTCTCATTCTCTTGAAATGACGATGGATGTTATGGATAAGGATTCTACAAAATCAGGTATCTGGTTTTATGATGGAACAAATGATTTATCTGGTGCAAAGTATCTTACAATGGATTTTTACAATCCGGAAGATTATACCTACAATATTAATGTTGTAATTCAGGCAACAGATTCATGGAACTGGTGGAGTCTTGAACACTATGATCTTCCAAAAGGTGAACATACTTTCGTTTTTGACCTTTCTGCCCATCCTGAAAGATTAAACGATGTTCGCCGAATCTCTATCTACAACAACAGTGGTGCAATCTTAATGAAAGAATCTCATATTTATGTTGATAATATCCGCTTAATAAAGTAGACTTTTTTCATTATGAAAATTGACTCTACTCAGCTTAAGTTCATTTTGGAGAATACGCCTGCCTCACAAAATATTATGCTTGTGGGGCGGCACGGAATTGGTAAATCTCGCATTTTAGAAGACTTTTTTGCGGCTCGCCGTGAAAAAGTCGTTACTTTATTTTTGGGGCAGATGAGTGACCCCGGCGATTTAATTGGACTTCCACATCTTGATGAGGCAACTGGTCGTACAGAGTTTATGCTTCCATACTGGTTTCCGACAGACGGGCAGCCGGTTGTTCTTTTTCTGGATGAATTAAACAGAGCTCGTCCTGAAGTCTTGCAGACTGTTATGGATTTAACTTTGAACCGTAAACTGGCAGGTAAGAGTTTACCGGATGGTAGTAGAATTATAAGTGCGGTAAATGGCGGCAGTGAATATCAGTTGACGGACCTGGATCCGGCTCTTGTAAGTCGTTTTAATATTTATGAGTTTGCTCCGAGTGTAGAAGACTGGATTAACTGGGCACGTGAAGTAAAGCTCGATACAAGAGTAATTTCCTTTATTGATGAAAATCCGGAGTTCCTTGATGGTGATGAAGCTTTTGCTGAAGACAATTTAGAGCGTACTCCAGACCGCCGCAGTTGGGAAAGAACTTCAAAAATTATTGAGAAATTTAATGAACTTGGAGAACTCCAGTTGTCTCTTGTTTCCGGTATTATAGGAGACAGAACAGCGGCAAGTTTTTTCAATTTTGTAAATTCAAAAAAAATTCCTTCTGCTGCAAAACTCCTTGAAGGAGATTTTGAAGAAAATAAGAAGTTACTGAATGAGTTGTCTTTTACGGATTTTACCCAACTGAACGAAGCTGTTTTCCGCTGGCTGGAAAAATCCTGTGATACAGCAGATAGTGATGTTTCCAAAAATCTGGAATCATATTTTGACTGGTTTGCATTGAACGATAAAAAAGAACTGCAGGCTCATTTTGCAAGTCTGGTTTCTGCAGACAGATATCCGGAAACCTTAAATTATATTTTAGAGAAAACACCTTCTCTCTATCACAAGCTTCTGGATTTAAGTTCTGAATTATAGTTTATTGCGGATACATATAAAATGACTTGTGAAAAGCGTCTGAACTCTATAATTAAGCAGTGGTTTATTTCTGAGCCTCTATTATTCTCTGTCATTACAACACATCATTTTGTTCTGAATGATTCTTTGAGTGTACCTATGAGGTCAGGACATTTTTGCATTGAGTTTTCAGAACTTCTTACCAAAGACCTTAATGATGCTGAGCTTTCAGATTTTCTGAAAATTGAAGCTTATAGAATCCTGTTAAAGCATCCTTATGCTCGGCAGCCATACAAGTCAAATCCTACAGCAATGCAGCTTGCAAGTGACGTGATAATTTCAAAATATTTTACACCTAAAAGTGGAATTGAAACTGCCGGAGTTGTTTATTTAAAAAGTCAGGCATGGAGATTTTCTACATTGGATTATCCGCTTGGTAAACGCTGGGCAGATACGGAAGAATTAAAGTTTTTCCAGAGAAACCTTCAGATAGACCGTACAACAGGACTGTTGAAAACCGTAGAAGATCTTACTTTTGAGCAATGGTATAAGTGGCTTTTGTTTTTAATACGTGAAAGTTCTGCTGGCGGTGGAGAAGCAAGCGGTGAAGGTGCGCTGAGTGATTATAATCTTTCTGCAATTACCCAGAGTTCCGAGTTATGGCAGGAAGATGAAAATGCACAGAATCAGATAAACGATAAAATAAAAAAAGCAGAAATAGAAGAAGGCTGGGGCGAGACTGGCGGAAATTTGCAGAGAGAACTTCAAACAGATGTTGATTTTTCTTTTGATTATCGCCGTGCCCTGACAAAGTTCCGTGCAAATATTATAAGTGCAAACCGTCATCTTACACGTATGAAGCCAAGCCGCCGTTATGGTTTTTCAGCTATGGGAAGCCGTTATGAGCGTAAGGCAGATATTTTAATTGCTGTAGATGTGAGTGGTTCAATCACAGATGAAAGCTTTTCACGTTTTTATCACGCAATCAAAAATTTCTTCTTTTTGAGGATTATAGAAAATATTGATTTAATCTTTTTTGATGTAAATCTTAAAAATACTACGCCGGTAAAGTTTTCAAAAAATCTGAAGCTTGCTGAAATTACAGGACGTGGTGGAACAAACTTTCAGCCACCGATAGATTATTTTATGGAAAATAAAAACCGGTATTCCGGTATGATAATTTTTTCAGATGGAGAAGGTGAAGTTCCAAAAATTGGAGGAGCTGCTGGTAGACGTGGATTGGGTAATGCTTCTATCCTTTGGATTTTAGATTCCAGGCTTGCATATGAAAAATCCCGCTGGTGGATAGAAAGCCTGCCTGGAAATTTTGCAACCTTTTTGCCATAATTAATGGAGGAAAAATGTCTTTACAAAAATATTCAGATTCAGAAGCCGATTTCTGGAAGGAACATTTCGTACATCTTCAGCATAAAAACATGGTACGCACAAATGCAAAGCCACTTCGTATGGCAGACTGCCGTACTGAGTTTGAAGCATTTATTGTGTCACATCCAGAAGCAAAAATTTCCTGTGAATATTTTCCTTCCTACTGCACATTCGAAGTTACATTGACATCTGCAATAAAACTCCGTCTTTTCATTCAAAACAGCATAAAAGCAAGCATTATGCAAAAGTGCGGTCCGGAGTTCATAAAAATCTGCGATGCAAAATTCCCTTATAACCCGCTCCCTGAAATTTCAGAGTTTCTGTCAAAACTCCCGGACTACATGACCGAACTCCAGCAATCACTGGAAAATAAATCCCGCTCAGAACGCCGCCAGAAACTGGTGCTAGAGTTCATAAAAGCGTATGCTGAAAAACACTTAAAAGTCCCACACAAAGTTTTATCAAACCCCGACGGCACCTTCACCCTGTGCCTGCCTTCAAATAGCATAAATATACAGGTTACTGAAGATAATTTTATGCAAAAACTAGCGGAGATTATTTAAAACTTCGTATTGTTAAGTCGGACTCGTCGTAAAAAAGCTCCTTTGACAACATCATCCCCGTTGGTTGGCAAAGGGGCTTTTTTACATAGAGGTCGACTTAATGTATGTCAAATTATTATATAGATGTCTTGCATATTTTTGCATAAAATTGTATATTTTGTGTATATTTATGCATTTTAGTGGTAAAGCTAAAAAATTGCTATGTCGCAATTTTTTTTAACGCTTTGCTATAGAACACCGCCCGCTCTGACCGGCGGGCTTATACAGGAGGCTTATATGGCAAAAGATAAGGTAATTTTGGCTTATTCAGGTGGTCTTGATACAACCGTTATCATCCCATGGCTCAAAGAAAACTATGATTATGATGTAATCGCTGTATGTATTGATGTAGGACAGGGCGATGACTGGGAAGCAATTAAATCTCGTGCTCTCAAAACTGGTGCCGCTGCATGTTATGTTGTAGATGCACGTCAGGAATATATTGAAGAATACATCTGGCCGGCTCTCAAGGCAAACGCAGTTTATGAGGATGAATATCTTCTCGGTACATCAACTGCACGTCCTCTTATCGGAAAGATTCTTGTTGAATATGCACGCCAGGAAAAAGCAGTAGCAATCTGTCACGGTGCAACTGGTAAAGGTAATGACCAGGTTCGCTTTGAACTTGCTATTAAGGCTTTCGCTCCAGATATTAAAGTAATTGCTGCATGGCGTGATGACAAATGGAATATGGATAGCCGTGAAGCTGAAATCAAGTTCCTTGAAGATCGCGGTCTCGAAGTTCCTATGAAGAAAGATCAGTCTTATTCACGTGACGAGAACATCTGGCACTTGAGCCATGAGGGGCTTGAACTTGAAAAGACAGAAAATGAACCAAATTACAAGCATATGCTTAAAAATACCTGTGTTCCAGAAGAAGCTCCTGAAGAAGGCGAGTATGTAACAATCGACTTCGAAAAAGGTATTCCAGTTGGACTCAATGGCAAGAAGATGAATGCACTTGATCTTTTGAACGAACTCAATGTTATTGGTGGTCGTAACGGTGTAGGTCTTGTTGATATTTGTGAGAACCGTTGTGTTGGTATGAAGAGTCGTGGTGTTTACGAAACACCGGGTGGAGCAATCCTTTACTTTGCACACAGAATGATGGACCATATCTGTCTCGACCGTGATACCTACCACTACAAGCAGCAGGTATCGCTTCGCATGGGTGAACTTATCTATGATGGAAAGTGGTTTACAACTTTGATGGATGCTTGTATGGCATTCGTTGATAAGACAGAAGAAACTGTAACTGGCTGGGCAAAAGTAAAATTGATTAAAGGTGCTATCCGTGGTGCAGGTTCTGGCTCTAAATACAGCCTCTACAATGAATCAATTGCATCATTTACAACCGGCGAACTTTACAATCACAAAGATGCTCAGGGCTTCATTACATTGTTCGGTCTTCCATTGAAGGTACGTGCTATGATGGAGCAGAAAGTAGGCGAAGGACAGGCAATTGCCGAAAGCAAGAACCTTAAAAAACGTCCTACTGAATAAACTTAATATAGCAAATGCATTAAAAAGCGACAGTCTATAGAGACTGTCGCTTAGTATTTATAGAAAGAATGGCTCAACGCCGAGACTATGCGAGGCGGTGCTTATTTTTTCTTCAAAATAATAATTGTAATATCATCCTTCTGCGGCTCATTACCAACGAAGGTGAGAATGTCACTTACAATGCAGTTTACTTGAGTTGTAAGTGGTCTGTCTGCATTTCTGAATATAGACTTCAATAATCTGTCTTTTCCAAAATCTTCACCAAAAGAATTTGTTGCTTCTGTAACACCATCCGTAAAGAAAATCAGTTCATCTCCACGCTGCATTTCAACTTTGTGCGATACAAAGTTTGTAGGAATATCCGGTAAACCGATTGCACCAAATGCAGTGTTATCGTCTTCTACATAATGAGCTGAATCATCTTTTGCACTGTAGAAAATAGGCATTGAGTGTCCTGCATTTATAAATTCAACAGTATTTGAATTATCTGTGAGTCGTGTTAAAATACCGGTAAGATAATTTTCAATATTTCCTTTTTCTTTTATATAGCGGATATTTATTCGGTCTATAATTGATTTTAACTTATCAGTTTTTCCGTTATAGAACTCCTGGAAAATAATATTTTTTACAAGCATTGTAACAAGACCGGATGCAATACCATGTCCTGAAACATCAAAAATACCAATACCGTCGAGTACAGTGCCGTTTCCGTAAATATCAAGAAAATCTCCGGAAACACCAGCCATAGGCTTATTATAGTATGATATAGCCCAGTCATCATAAATTGTTTCATTATGCTTAAAGAAACTCTGCTGAACTACTTGTGCAAGTCTTAATTCATTTTCTACACTTTCCTTATACTCGTGTTCACTACGGTGATGAAGAAAATTATCTTTTTCTGTTCCCCATCGTTTTAAAGAATGGAAGTACAATATGAAAATAAAGATTACAGAATCAATTACAATGAACATGCTGTATTCTTTTACGATTCTAGAAAGAAGTGCAGTTGAAATAATTGTAACTGTAGTACAGAAGATCAGTGGGGATATATTAAAAAAAACTGGGAAGTTTACGGCAATACAGGCATAAACAATCATAGAATTGAACGTGTTTTTTTCAAAGTATAAAAGAAAAAGCGGAAAACCCATCAGATATAAAAAAAGCAGATAAGTCGGAATCATTTTTATAGTAGAACGGGCAAATTCGTTTTTTCGTAATTTGATTGATAATAGAATGCAGGTAATGCCAAATACAATGTATTCTCCGAAATATATAAAACGGGGAATTGCTGCCGTATAATTTCCTTTAAACTTTACAAGAAGAATGGTAACTCCATATATCCCAAGTGCAATTAATAGTGGCTGAACATTAATCATTGTTTTTAGATTTCTTTCGGCCATCTGAAGTTTACAGTCTTCTGGAGCTTTATATTTTGTGTCCAGCCATTTGAGAATTTTTTTTAAAATATTACCATTATAAATCTTCATATGAATTATTATATTTTACAATGACATTTGATTTTTTTCAATGAAAACTACTTCTTCTTTATTATAACGATAGTAATATCATCATTTTGTTCTGAATTTTCAGTGAACATACCCATATCATTCAAAAGTAAATGAATCTGATTATTAAAATCCTGCTGGACTGCATTTCTTACAGAGCTGATGATTCTATCATCTCCATATTCATCATGCTCTGTATTCATTGCTTCTTTTACACCGTCTGTAAATAAAATCAGTTCATCTCCGCTTTCCATACGGAAGGAAGTTTCCTGAAAAAAAGAATCGATTGTTAAAAGACCTATAACACTGCTTGAAAACTTGCGCTTTTTATCAAAAAAATCACATTCGCCGGTTTGTTTCTTATATAAGATAGGGCAGGGGTGTCCGGCATTTACAATTTCAACATTGTTACCTGAAAATCGAAGGAGAATACCTGTGAGATAATTTTCGATGCTCTGTTTTTCTATGCGGATTCTTTTGTCAATAATTTCCATAACCTCATAAAGAGGCTTATCTTCATTCTGATGGAACTCCTGCTGAAAAATATTACGTACGAGCATTGTAACTAGTCCGGATGCAATTCCATGACCCGAAACATCAAAAATTCCTGCACCTTTGAGCTGTGTTTCGTGAGTATAAAAATCGTACATATCGCCGGAAACTCCAGACATAGCTTTGCTGTAATAGGCAATTTCATAGTTTGAAAAATCAGGCATTTTTTTCTTTGTAAAACTTTCCTGAACATAGGCGGCCAGTTCAATTTCTTTTTCTATAGCTTCAAGATGATTATCACGGATCTGTTCAAGCCGGTATTCTTTGATAAGTGCATTCCATTTAAAAAGACTAAGAGCGCTTATTACTATAGTTGTAAGCAAAATGTTTACAGCAATATATACATCTCCGTTTGCCATCATTCTATATATAATCAAAAATGAAAAAATAAAGAGCAGCGGAATGAAAAACACGGGTTCGATGGCCAGCATAACAATAGAAATAATACAGACATTGGTATAAACAGTATAAGGACTAACCGGATTGGAAGAAGTATAAAGAACAATGATGCTTAAAATAAGTACTTCAAAAATAGCAATATGAGTCGGTTGATTTTTTCGCCATAAGGGCCATTCAGGATGCCGTTTTGTAATTATCGCAACAATCAAAACATGTATGCTCGTAAGAATATATGAAAAATAGTAACATAGTTCAAAAAGATGAGCTTTAAGATTTGAATGAAAGCGGATAACGGTAACAATGCTCATTATCAGCCCGAAAGAAAAAAGAATCTGTTCAACTTGTGCAAGTCTGTGGAGATTATTTGTGGCTAGACTTGCTTTTTGTTCTCTCTGCATTATAAAATTTTTATAAAATGCAGGGCGCTTATTAATGGTATTTTTCAAGATGTCATCCTTAATAATTATTTTATCCGGACAACTATTTTTAAATATGTTCTATAATTATATATCAAAAAATTATAGAAGGCAAATTGATTTTTTAAGGCTTTGTGTTCTCGCCATTGTAAAAAATCACAAAAAATGATATTTTATACACTATGTCATCAGTGGGTAAGCCCGGATGATTTATAAGAGCATTGTATTTTACCGGAATCATTTCCGGATTTTATAGGAGCAAAACATGACATACACTGCAGAAGTGGAGCATATGTGTCCTTTGGCTAAAGGCGCATATCATGGACCAGCCCCAATTCCTGAAGAAGGAGAATGGGTAAAGGTTAAGAAAATTGAAGATGTTTCTGGATTCACACACGGTATCGGTTGGTGTGCACCACAGCAGGGAGCTTGTAAGCTTTCTTTGAACATCAAGAAAGGAATTATTGAAGAAGCACTCGTTGAGACTATCGGTTGTTCTGGTATGACTCACTCAGCTGCTATGGCTTCAGAAATCCTTATCGGAAAAACTGTTCTTGAAGCTTTGAACACTGACCTTGTTTGCGATGCTATCAACACAGCTATGCGCGAACTCTTCCTTCAGATTGTTTACGGTCGTTCACAGTCTGCTTACTCTAAGGACGGACTTAAAGTTGGTGCTTCTCTTGAAGACCTCGGAAAGAACCTCCGCTCTCAGGTAGGTACAATGTTTGCTACACGCAAAACAGGTCCTCGCTACCTCGAAATGACAGAAGGTTATGTTGAAACTTGTGCAATCGATAAGGACAATCAGATTATCGGTTACAACTGTATCAACTTCGGTAAATTGATGGACGCTCTCAAGGCTGGAAAACCAGCTGAAGAAGCTATCGCAGGTGCACGCACACACTATGGTCGTGTAACTGCAGATCAGGGTATGGTAAAACTTATCGACCCACGTAAAGAATAGGTCACAGGAGGAATAGAATTATGGCATTATTTGAAGATTTTGAAGGCCGCATTCCTCAGGTGAATAAGGCTCTTAAAGAATATGGTTTTAAAGAAGGTGAGGCTGGTTTGAACGAAGCTCGCGACCTTTGTAAGGCTCGTGGTTTCGATCCATACGAAATCTGTCAGTCTACACAGCAGATTTGTTTCGAGGATGCTAAATGGGCATACGTACTCGGATCTGCAATCGCAATCAAAGAAGCAGAAAAAACTGGTGACAAAACTGGTTCTACAGCTGCTGCAAACATCGGTAAGGGACTCCAGGCATTCTGTCTTCCAGGTTCTGTAGCTGATGACCGCAAGGTTGGTCTTGGACACGGAAACCTTGGTGCACGTCTTCTTTCAGAAGAAACACAGTGCTTCGCATTCCTCGCAGGACACGAATCTTTCGCTGCTGCTGAAGGTGCTATTAAGATTGCTGCTAACGCTAACAAGGTTCGCAAGAACAAGCTCCGCGTTATTTTGAACGGTCTTGGAAAAGACGCTGCTCAGATTATTTCACGTATCAACGGCTTTACATACGTTCAGACTGAATTCGACTATTTCAACGGCGAAGGTACAGACAAGGCTCTTAAGGTTGTAAAGGAAGTTCCATACGGATCTAACCCAGACCGCCTTATCGTAAAGTGCTACGGTGCTGACGATGTACGCGAAGGTGTTGCAATTATGTGGCACGAGGATGTTGATGTTTCTATCACTGGTAACTCAACAAACCCAACACGTTTCCAGCACCCAGTTGCAGGTACTTACAAGAAGGAGCGTCTCCTTGCTGGTAAGAAATACTTCTCTGTAGCTTCTGGTGGTGGTACAGGTCGTACACTTCACCCAGATAACATGGCTGCAGGTCCAGCTTCTTACGGCTTTACTGATACTCTCGGACGTATGCACTCAGATGCACAGTTCGCAGGTTCTTCATCAGTACCAGCTCACGTAGAAATGATGGGCTTCATGGGAATGGGTAACAACCCTATGGTAGGATGTACAGTAGCTTGTGCCGTAGCAGTTGCTGGTTCATTCTAGTGATTAACTGAGAATAATGTGAGGACACTTCCATATTGGAGGTGTCCTTTTTTTATCGGCACAAGCTACTGCAAGCCGTTGCCGCCGCTCGCAAGTCTCGCGGCGAGCCATTATTTCGATGAACCTAAAAAATTGCGCTGTCGCACAATTTTTTTTAACGGTTCTTCGATTGTAGGCATGTGCAGTTGCTGTAGCAGGAAGTTTCTAGTTCCAAAATATTCCTCACAGAGCTAAGGAGGTTACAGAGAAAGTATTCTTTGTGTACTCTGTGGTCGCTGTGAGAAACTCTTTTCAGAAGCACTTTCCATTCGGGAAGTGCTTTTTTTTATATAAAAGATTCTATATAATCAAATTATGAAAAAGCCACCAAAACTTTCAAGCCGTATAGATAAAGCCTGTTTTGATTATAATCTTATAGAAAAAGGGGACCGTATTCTTATTGGAGCAAGTGGTGATGAAGCAAAAAAAGAGCGGCTTCTTGTTTCGTTGAAAAACATAAAGCCGCTTTATTTATTGTAGTAGTCGGCAAGCACATGCTTTAGCGGATATTCTTTTCAATAAAATCTTTTTTGAGCTCCATTAACTTTTCTGTAAGTGAAACCTTATAGATATGTGGATTTAAGATTCTCTTGTATGATTCATCAAAGCTTTCGAGCTGACTCTGCATTGTGGTGCGGCTTATCTTAAGCTGTTCTGAATCTGGCAGACGTTCTGTTACACGTTTTCCATTTTCAAGACGCTTTTTCAAAAGAGGCTCAACCTTTGCCGCCTTACAAGTAAACTGACGGTAATCTACCATCGGATGGTGATAGCGGTATTCTTTATTCTCTTCGATGGTTTCACCTTCAAGGGCGAGAATATCTGCAAGTGCCATTCCGTTTTCGTCAAAGAGACGGAAAACATTTTTGATTCCAGGATTTGTTGTTTTTGCAGGATTGTCTGAGAATTTCATTGCAGGAGTCATGCTGTTTGTTGCTTTGTCGTGACGTGCCGCAAGTTTATAAACTCCTGTAAAGGATGATTCATTTCCACCTGTTACCATATGTGTTCCAACTCCCCAGCTGTTGATTGGAGCACCGCCAGCTACGAGCGTTGTTATGATTTCTTCTGTAAGTTCGTTTGATACGCTGATTTTTGCCTGAGGGTAGCCTGCGCGGTCGAGTTCCTTTCTTACTTCGCGTGTGAGGTAAGAAATGTCGCCTGAGTCGAGGCGAACACCGAAGTTGTAACCTTTTTCTACAAGCTCGCCGCCTGCGATGATTGCGTTTTTAATGCCGGAATGAAGGGTATCATAAGTATCAATAAGAAATACAGAGTTTTCAGGATAGATTCTGGCGTATTCACGGAAAGCTTCAAGCTCAGATGAATGAGACATAATCCAGGAGTGTGCCATAGTTCCCATGACTGGAATACCAAATTCTTTTCCAGCGAGAGTGTTTGATGTTCCTGCGGCACCACCAATATATGCAGCACGGGTTGCACTCATCGCACCATCCGGCCCTTGAGCACGGCGAAGACCAAATTCCATAATTGGTGCTTTCTTAGACGCGAGCCAGATGCGTGCAGTTTTTGTTGCAATAAGACTCTGGAAATTGACATGATTTAAAACAAGGCCTTCAAGAATCTGAGCTTCAATCAGGTTTGCATGAATGCGAACAAGCGGCTCCTGAGGGAAAATAACAGTACCTTCATCCATAGTGTAGAGGTCGCCTGTAAAGTGAAAATCTTTCAGGTAATCAAGAAAACCCTGTTCGAAAATTTTCTGATCTGCGAGATATTTAATATCTTCTTCGCTGAAACGGAAATTTGTGATGATATCCATCAGAGTTTCGTTTCCGGCAAGAATAGAAAATCCGCCGTTAAAAGGATTCTTTCTGAAGAACATATCAAAAACAACCTTTTGATTCATATTCTCCTTCCAGTATCCCTGAGCCATAGTCAGCTCATAAAAGTCTGTAAAAAGTGCACTGTCAATCATGTTCATATTTGTTCCTTATAATTTATTTTGCTAAATCTGAGTCCGGATTACGTGGACGCGGATTATATTTATATGTGTAACGAGCGCCAAGATAGCGGCCTACAAATCGACTCATAAAAGCAGTAAAACGCCATTTAGGACGATATAAGGCTAAACGTTTATCTTTAAAAGCACGGTGCAGACACTGTGCTACAACTTTCTGTGGAGGGATGCCGTTTTTAACTTCTTTACGAGCACCGTTAGAGGCAACATTTGCAAATTCTGTGCTTACAGAACCAGGACATAAAGCACAAACTTTAATTCCCTTATCATGTAGTTCTGCAGCAAGTGCTACAGAAAAATTCAAGACATAAGATTTAGTAGCACCGTAAACAGCAAAGTTTCCCAAAGGAAGAAAAGCTGCAAGCGAGGCCGTGTTGATAATAACAGAACCTTTCTTCAGATAGGGAAGTGCAATTCCACAGATACCGGTTACTGTAGTACAGTTGAGTTCAATCATGTCCATTTGACGTGTGATTGAAGTTTCTTCAAACGGACCATAAGTTCCAAATCCAGCATTATTAATTAAGAGTCCGATTTCAATACCGCTTTCAATTTTATGCAGCTTTTCATCTTCTTCTTTAATAAAAGCTTTTAGCCGTTCAACACCTTCTTTTCCTGCAATATCAAGTGCAACCGGACGTACTATCTGAAAGTTTTTATTGGCATTCAGCGAGGTTGCAAGGGTTTCAAGTTTATCAGCCCTTCGTGCAATAATCCATATTTCGTCATAATTGTATTTTTCACATACCTGACGAGTAAATTCTTCACCAAGTCCAGAACTGGCACCTGTAATTATTGCAATTTGTTTCATATCTTCTATTATATAAAAACCTTTGTTTTTTGGGAATAACTTAACGTGAATTCAAATTCTTGATATAATAAACATTCTATGAAATCAAGATTACTGCTGCTTATTTTACTTTCAGTCATTCTAATTTCCTGTACAGATAAACAGACAAAAAAAGAATTGAAAATACATGCATCCGCCAGGGAGTTTCAGATGTATGTAAATCAGATAAAAAAAGAAAGGGAAAATGCTCTTAAAAATTATGTGGCATCTATGGCACTGGAAAAGAAAATTGCCCAGATGTTCATTGAGAATCTTGAAGGATGTACAAGCTTTCGCTCTTATGAAACTGTAGGGGCTATGACAGGAACAAAGGATGACACTCCACTTGTCGCAGGTGGTTATATTTTCTTTTCTTTCAATATTGCGCCAGACCGTGAACAAATGAAGATATTTACACAGTCAATACATTCATATTGTGATGAATATGGAATTATACAGCCATATTTATGTATTGATCAGGAAGGCGGATGGGTAAGTCGTTTAAAAAAACTTAATCCCAGGTTACCTTCAAATGAAGCTGTAGCAAAAAATTATAATATAAAAGAAACTTATCAGATATATAGAGAGCAGGCAGAAGGTATGAAGGAGCTTGGTTTTGATATGAATCTTGCACCTGTTGTTGAAGTTTGCACAGAAGATAATGAAAAGTTTCTTGACGGCAGAAGTTTTGGAAACCTTAAACAGGTAACAGATTATGGGCGTGCCTGTATAAATGCTTATGAAAATAATGGAATTGCTACAGTATTGAAACATTTTCCAGGTAATACTAATACAGATCCACATACAGGGCTTCCGGAAATTGCACTGTCAAAGTCTGAACTAGAGCAGAGTATAGAATCATTCCGGCTGCTGGTACAGTATAATCCGGCTGCAGTTCTTATGTCACATGCAAGGACTAATGCTATTGATGAAGGTGTACCAGCATGTCTTTCTAAAGTCTGGGTAACAGATATTTTGAGAAATCAATTTGGTTACAACGGTCTCATATTTTCTGATGACATATTTATGGGGGCACTTGCAGATAACGGATATCCTCCTGAGACTGCTGTAGTTCGTGCTGTTGAAGCCGGAATAGACTGTATTATGATTTCGGAAAAAAGATTTGCATCAGCTGGAAAAGTTTTATATCAGAGAGCATTGCAGGATGAAGCATTTGCCCGTAAAATTGATGAAGCGGTAATTCGTATACTAAAATATAAGATTGAGGCAGGATTGTTGGATGGGAAAAAAATCCTCTAAAGCAAAATCATCAGGAGAAAAACTTTTTGGTGCAGAAGGTTTTGAGAAGTATTATAGAGAACTCTATGGTGAACGCTGGCAGGCTCTTAAAGACTCTTTCGCAGGCGAGGGGAGTGCAGTAGAATTTAAAATTCCCGGGGCTGAAAAATCATATTTTCTTGACAGTGCTTCAGTTCTCGCCGCCCTCTGCCTGCCGCTCTCTAATTCAACGGACATTCTCGATTTGTGCGCCGCGCCCGGCGGCAAAACCCTAGTCCTTGCATCCAGAATGCCTGAGAGCGCCACACTTTCTTCAAATGAACGTTCACCCGAACGCAAACATCGCCTTTCAACCGTCGTCCAGACATGTCTTCCGCCTCACATAGCCGAAAGAGTTTTCACTTCGTGCAGCGACGGCGCCACCTGGTGTACCCGCCAGAACGAATGTTTTGACCGCATATTGTTAGATGCTCCATGTTCTTCTGAACGGCATGTAATTGCTGACCCAAAGTATCTCAACACCTGGTCACCGTCCCGCATAAAAACCGTAACCACGGAGCAGTGGGCTCTTTTATCTTCTGCCTATAGGCTTCTTAGGCCAGAAGGAGTATTGTTGTATTCAACCTGTGCTTTGTGTCCTCAGGAAAATGACGGAATGATAGAACGGCTTTATAAAAAGTTTAATAAAGATGGAACGGTTTTTTCACTGCTTGAACCTGAGCCTCAGCTTGAAGAGATTTCGCAATACGTAAATCTGACACTTCCAGGATTTGAAAAAACTCAATACGGCTATATGATAATGCCAGACGTTCAGAATGGGGCTGGTCCGATTTATTTTTCAATTATCAAAAAACAAAAATCGTGCTTTATCTCTTGATTTTTTTTGATTATCATTCATAATATTATAGATATGAGTGAAAAAACAGAAAACGAAGATAAACTTCAGAGAATCATTGAAATTGAACGCGAACTTGGCGAAATACAGGACGTTGACGTTCTTCTTGAACGTATTCTCACCGAAACCCGAAGAATTGTAAATGCAGATGCCGGCTCTATTTATGTAGTAGAAGGCGATAAACTGAAAATCAAATACGGGCAGAATGACACTCACTTAAAAGAACTTGCTCCTGGAGAAAAGCTTCCATATACAAGTTTTTCCTTTCCGATTAATGAAAAACAGATTTGTGGTTATGTAGCACTTTCGGGAAAACCTTTGAATATTAAAGATTGCTATAAAATTCCTGAATCAAAACCATATAAATTCAATAAAAACACTGACGTTACTACAGATTACCGGACAAAATCAATGTATACAATTCCGCTCAAAATGGCGAACGGAAATCTGCTTGGTATACTTCAGATTATCAATGCAAAAGATGCAGATGGTAAGATAATTAATTTCGATGCTGAAGCTGAACTTTTCATAGGTCACTTTGCTACAGCTGCTGTTCAAGCTTTGCAGCATGCATATCTTACAGCAAACATGGTAAAACGAATGCTCAAAATGTCTGAGTTCCGTGATCCAAAAGAAACTTATCCTCATATCGAACGTGTTTCTTCATATTCTCTTGAGATTTATGACCGCTGGGCATTTAATCATAATGTTCCTGAAGCAGAGATACATCGTTATCGTGATAATCTTAAAATTGCTGCAAAGTTCCACGATGTAGGTAAGGTTGGTATTTCTGATGTAATTCTTAAAAAGGCATTCCCTCGTTTTACTGATGAGGAAAGAAATATAATGAAAGGTCATACCTGTATCGGTGCACAGCTTTTTGATCCACCGGAGTCTTTGCTTGATGTTATGTCTCAGGAAGTTGCACTTCATCATCATGATCGATGGGATGGCGGAGATTCAGGATACCCTGGAAAGATTTCGTTAAGTGACTTCTCCGTAAAAGACGGTATTGTTCCTCTGAGTGAACCTCTTAAGGGAAAAGATATTCCTCTTTCTGCACGTATTGTAGCAGTTGCAGATGTATTTGATGCATTGAGCCACAAACGCTGCTATAAGGAAGCCTGGACGATAGAAGATGCCTTTACTGAAATTTTAAACAATTCTGGTACACAGTTTGATCCGGAAGTTGTTCTTGCGTTTATGCAGGTAAAAGACCGAATCTGCTCTATTCAGATGGCTTATCCGGATGAGCCGGAAGACTAAGCTGCTGAAGATGTCATTGCCGTGCTTGACACGGCAATCTATTGTAATGAGATTATCGGGTCAAGCCCGATAATGACAGGTTTACTTTAATAATCTGTGTATTACCTTATCAAAAGAGTTCGCGAATTCCGCGAACTTTTTTTTATCATAGCCTTCGTAATGATGTTTTACTAAACCAATCTCGGCAAGCTGTAAATCAAAATTACGGGTAGAAAGTCTTTCCTTTATCATTTCCGCTGTAAACTCTGTTCCGCGGTCGTTTATGCAGCAGATTCCTTTTTCTACAAGACGATCTGCAAAAACTATATCTCTTGTAATAACTAAATCACCGCATCTGCAGTTTTCAAAAATATAATTATCCGCGGCATCCTTTTCTGTACCACAGATAATCATTTCAAAAGAGTTGTTGTTATGTTCTGTATCAGGTCCAGGAATTTTTTTATTTGCTACCCAGCGAACTTTTATTTCAAGCTTGCTGCCAATTTTTACAGTGTGATTTCTTACAAGAGAAGGGCAGGAATCTGCATCTACCCAGATTGTGAGTGGGGATGTTTTTTTGGATGAATGTTCAGCTTCTTTGCCTTGCATTCCTTAAAGTACCTTGTTGATTTTTTCAATCATATTTTGTGTACGACGTTCAATTTCCAGCGTATCCATATCGTTTTCTACAGGAACATATTCGCCGTTTTCCATAGCAACTTTAGCCTGTTTTTCTTTGTATAATTCATCGCAAATCATAATGCCGGAAAGAATAGCAACCTGAAGAGGGCTTTTGATTGAGTCAATATTACTTACGTCGTCTGTGATTCTTTTGTAGTAACCTAAAAGTTTTTCGAGATATTCGTTGTCTTCATTAGCCTGGATTGTAAAAGAAGTTCCAAGCATTTCAATTTTTAATTTTCCCATTAGAAAATATCAAAACCTAAGCCGTCGTGATTATCATCTTCTGAAGCTTCGATTTCTTCTTCACCTTCAAAGTCTGAATTTTCATCTGCAATAGTTTCCATTGTATCGAAACTAGGTGCGGCTGTTTGTGTAACTGTCTGTGGAACAGGTTCTGACTGAACGGGCTGTTCAGCAGTTTTTTCTGCCTGTGGGGCAGGAGATGTTTGTGCCGGTGCCGGCTGAGGTGCAGCTGGTTCCTGCACAGAAGGTGCAGACTGAGCCGCCTGATTCATTTGAGACGCAGTTTTAAGAACTGTGTTTTCAATGGAATTCAAGCGGTCCAGTGCTTTTTTGATTCCGTTCTCAATCTGGCTCTGATCTGATTCAAAATTAGAAAGCTGCTCCGACTTCGCAGAAAGCGCATTTGTGAGCTCAGTACATTTATTGCGCAGAGCATCGTTTTCTGCCTGTAGCTGCTGAATTTTTTCAACAGCGCTTTCAACCTTTTGTTCAAGAAGATATACCTGATCGAGTGAAATCATATTCAAACTTCCTTAAGCCTGTACAGCTTTCTTAGCAGCTTCAACAACTGCCTTGAATGCAACTGGGTCTTCAATAGCCATATTAGAAAGAGCCTTGCGGTTCAATTTAATACCTGCTTTGTTAACTCCGTTGATGAACTGTGAGTATGTCATTCCTTCTTCACGAACTGCTGCGTTAA
>CAMNBC010000005.1 GCA_946532115.1 uncultured Treponema sp. | reverse complement strand
TAACTGCGTTCTTAGCATTTTGCGCATCCAAAAGCTCAGCTTCAGCTTGTAATAAAGCAACTCTGCGCGCATATATTTCAGCCTGCGCCGCAGATATTTGAACTCCAGTTTGCATTGATGCATTTATCTCGTCTTGTAAATCAAGTAATTTACCACGAATTAAATCATTATTAGTAGCCGCTAAACTCTTATTAAGTTCTTGAGCTGTTTTATTTAATTCATGATACTTCTGGTAATCATCAAGATATAAATCTCTAACTTCTTTCTGACGGTCAAATTGGTCTATCATATAATCTAAATCCATTTGACCGAATGAATTATTATAATCTTGAGTTAACGCCTCCATATATCTTTTGAAAGCATCCTCGCCTTTTTGTAAGGTATCTTCTCAAGCGTTATAATAATCATTAAGAGCATCATCATAATCCTCTTTCATTTGACGCCATTCTTCATATAATTTATTTTGAACGTCTTCGGCAAGATTTTGTTCTAATGATCTTTGATACGCTGCTGCAGAATCTGCCACGGCTTGTTCCATTGCATCTAAATGTGCTTTAGTTGCCCGTAAGTTTTCCTGAGCATTTACAACGATTGTCTGATTCATTTTATTCAAATCTTGAGTACTCATTTTTAAGAGTTTCCTACCAGTTAAATCAACAATCTTTTGGATATTTTCTAATTCTTCACCATATTGCTGGATATCATAAATTGCATCACCAATGCGCTCATTCCATTCATCCCAAGCATTCATCATATGTTCATGAGCTTCTTCTCAAGCGTCATACATACCGTCATAAGAATCTCTTAAAACGTCCATATATTTAATCAATGCTTCGGCTTCTTTTTCAGTCATTTCTGACTCTAAGCCTTGGAGATGCATGAAATCTAATAAACGATCATATAAATAATTTGGATCGGCATTATCAAAATCAAAATCAACACCATGTAAATCAAATATATCAGCGATACCTTTTTTCGCTCAATCTATACTTTCTTCATAAATGCCCATTTGCTTACTTAAATTAGCGATAGCATCTGATGCGTGGTCAGCATCTTTACCGATATACTTTAATAATCAATCAAAATGATCCAATTCTTTTTCATTTCAATCTAATTCAAATTCAATGCGTCAAGTAATTTTTTCTAAACGCTTATCAAATAATTCCCATACTTGGTCAATACGTTCATCCATCTTCTGTTGAAGAAGATTATATGTATCTTCATATTGGTTAAGAATCTTTAAACGTTCATCATAAGTTTCTTTAGCCGCACTTAATGTTTTTTCTGCTGCTTCTAATGCTGCACTATCCGCATCTTCTTGCGCACTAGCATTAAAATTATCTACGGCACCGTTATATGCAGCCACCGCGCCATTATATGTGTTTACAATATTTGCCAATACTTGTTCATAGTTATTAAGGCGTCCATTTTCATCAAACGTAGCACCCATATTAATACCACGAAGATTGGCTTGGTCAATTGCCGCATATTTTTTAATTTCTTTAATATATTCATCAGTAAGTTCAATTTGTTTCTCAAGTTTTTCAATTTCTTGATCCATATACTTGAGTTTTGACTTACCATATACTCTATCTTCAGTTTTTGCAAGACGTTTAAGTTCTGTATTTAAATCTTCAATACGTTCTTTGATATCGTGATAACGATCTTCTTTTTTCTCTGGCTTTTTGTGTTCTTTAACTGTTTTCTTTTTAGGTTTAGAGGAACCTCCTCCACCTTTACCACCAGAACCACGAGTATTACCTTTACCATTAGCTCCGCCGCCACTATTAGAGTGTTGATGCTTAATAGCACCTCCAGCAGCCTTGTGAGCAGATGTTACTCGTAAAGCTGTTGCAGTAGTTTCTTTAGTAGTAGTTATTTCACTAGGATTTGGCGTATATTCTACTCCATAAACAGTATATGATGGATGTGCAATACCATATTCGCCAGTCATTCCTTGCATATAAGGAATATCTGCGGTCTCTGATTTAGGTATTAAATGTGCTTCAAAATCTGGAGTTTCTTGGGTATCAGTATCCGTCTTTTTTTCTTCAATAACAGTCGCATCAATACCCATATTTGCTAAATAGGCTTGTGCTTGAGTTGCTGTCATATTAGCAGCATTAACCAGATCTGTCATTGCTTGTAAAGCAGCATCTGTATTTAAATCAGCGCCTATTTCTAATGTTTGAAAATTTAATCTAGCTAATTCAGCATCAAGTCGTTGGCTAGCATCATCAAATTTTGTTGTATCTAAATCACATTGCGCAATTATATCTTGATTAGCTAATTCTTGCAATCTTTCATAAGCTTTTTCATTACCTTCAATAGCTTGTTTCATTAATTCAAGATTTTCAGTATTTTCAGTAAAATCTCCACTTAAAACAGAACCATCAATGTCTAATAAATCACCATAAGCTTCCGATAACTCTTCTGCTGCTTTTGCATTATCTTGAATAGCTCCACTGTTGAGCATATCCATTCATTCTTCATAATTATCAGTAACATTTTGAATAGCATCATCAAATCTCAAAATAGCATGAGCTAAATGCGCGGCTTCTTCTTTGCATTTTGTTAAATGTTCAGAAAAACCATCTAATTCATCGGCGTGATCATGAATATAATTAGTAAGATTATTTAATTCTTCTTCATCAACATCTTCATCAATTTTAAAATCTATCTGATAAGAATTATCTCGCTCTTCCTCTAATCTATCAAGCGTCGCACGAATATCTGCATAAGATTTTTCTTCGTCAATACCAACTTCAATGAGTATTTGCTTTTCTTCAGAAGACAAACTATTTCAGAAATTATCAAATTCACCTTCATCAATTTGAACACCAGCATTTGCACCAAGCCCAGCCGCAATTTCGCCTTTAGCTTGACGTTCAGCATTACTACTTCAAGCATCTGGATCTTTATTATATTCTTTTAAAGCATCCTCAACACCTTTATTAAATGCCTCACCAGCTTTAAACCCTTCTTTTTCATAATCAGCAGCAATTTCTTGCGCTCGATCAGCAAGAGCTCCTTCTATAGGAGATAATAAATAAGCTTGATTATCTCCTAAATTAGAACGAATTTTATCTCCAACTTCATTTTCAATGTTGGATTGATAAAAAGCATCAGATAAAGCATTAACTGAATTTACTCCATTAGCATACTCTCTACACATTTTAAGGACTTCTTCAGTATTATCCATTATTGCTTGTCGTGCAAAATCTGAATTAATACCTATATCCTTTAATGCTTGATTTATTTGTTCAGAAGTTCCACCTAAAATATCATTGCCTTTTTTATATGCTTCAGCAACTTTAATAAAGTCTTCTGCTGTTGCCATAGAAAATGAATTTCCATCGCCAGTATCAAATGTAAATTTTCTTGATAAATTAGTAGCGCTATCTTTTAAATTTGTTTCAACACTACTTCCTTGAGCAGATATCATTTCAGCATAAGCTTCTTGTCTTTCAGTGTATTGCTGATTAAGATATTCTTGCATGCCTTTTTCAGATATTTGCAAGCTACCATTGATATTTTGTACATACTGAGCAAGCTCTGGATATTTAGTGATTAAATCCATTACTTGATCATTTAACTCTTGTACAGATTTTTTCCATTCATCAGTGCCTTCTCTTAAATGATCTAATACATCTTGAGAATCTTTTAAGCTATTTAAAGAAGATTCTAATTCTTTAAACTCAGAATTAAGTTTTTCATACTCTTCTTTCGCTTCTGCCGCTGCCTCTTTTGCTTTTTTCGCATCATCAGCTGCTTTATTTCAAGCTTTAGATAATCCTCAAATTATTCCAACAACTGCTGCAATACCAACAATTGCTAATAATAGTGATCCTAATGCGACTTCCATTCCTAAAATAGAAACTGTTACACCATCTATGCCACCTTTTAACACTCCAAGGCCAACAGCTCCTTCTACTCCGGCTTTTGTTAATGATATTCCTAAAGTTTTAATCCCCATTATAACCATTGGAAGGCCAGCTGAAATTGCAACAAGAGTTTTTACTAACTTTTCACCAGCTGGAATAGATTCATTAGCTTTATCAAACCATATTCCCCAAATAGAAGTTAATGAAGTTATTCCTGCAGTTAATTGAGAAACAGCTTGAGCGCCTTTTACAATTTTATCTGCATTTGCTCCAAGTAATCCATTATTTTGAGAAGATTTTAATTTCGCGATTTCTGCAGCATACTTTTTATATGCTTCACTATTTTCATCAAGCTGAGACATCTCTTTCTCTAAAGCTGCTATTTGTTCTTCGGTAACATTAATACCATTTTTCTTCTGCTCTTTTAATTTTTGAATTTCTGTACCAACTTGAGACAATTTCTGTTGTTCAGCATCAGATGCTTGTTCTAATTTTTTTGAAGCTTCAATCTCTTCTAATCTTGCTGCAACCATAGCTTGAATAGATTCTTTTTGTTTGTCTTGCGCGTTTGTAACGTCATAAATTTTCTTTAATAATCTATCATAAGCTTCTTCGTATTCTTTTGATCCTTTTGTTAACTGACCAACTTGATTAACATCATATTCGAATTGAGTAGTACCTACAAATTGACCTTTTTCATTTCTGCCTTGACCTCTTGTATATTGATCAAAAGCATCAAAATTTTCGGCACCGATAAAAGAATTTCTTGTTTTTCTAGCTTGAGACAAATATTCTTCACTTGCAGCTTCTTGCATTTTTTTTGCCTCAATTGTAGCTTGCTGGTATAACTCTACTTGTTTTAATAAAGTTTGAGTATATTCTTGCTGACCAGAAGAAAGTTCATCATAAACATCTCTAAGTTCTCAGGTTAATTTTAACCTATCTTTTAAAGCATTTACTTCTACTGCTTGTGTTGTATCTGGAGCTTCAATAGCCATATTTTCAATAGCTTGTTTTGTTTGAACTGCTACTGCATCACTTTCAGCAGCAGCTACTCCAGTAAATATTTTTAAAGATTGTTGAGCTTTTTGAATCCCAGAAACCATTTGAGCTCCAAATACTGTAGTAATAATTGCGCCAGCATTTGTCAAAACGCCTTTCAAACCACCAATAGAATCTATTAATCCATCAACGCCTTTTAAAATAGTTTCAATTCCATTAGCTATACCAATAAAGAATTTTTCATCAATTAAATCTTGATAAATAGCTTGCCAAGCGGCTTGTACCCTTTTACGCGCAGCCTCTCAACTTTCAGCATAAATATCAGCTTGCTCTTGTAATGTGCCTTCTGCTCCTTGAGTAACAGCCAAATTTCTTTGGAAATCATCTCAATTATCAAACAATGCCATAATTGTGGCATATTGTCTAACACCGCCAACAGTTTGTGCCAAAGCAACTTTTTGATTTTGACTTAATGTTTGCCATTTTGCACCAATTTCTTCAAGAATTTGGTCCATTTCTTTAAGATTTCCATTTTGGTCTTTAACTTGTACGCCATACTCAGCAAGAGCTTTAGTATATTTAGTTAAATCAGTACCATCTTCATCAGTACCACCCTGTTTTAAGCTAGATAATCTAGCGAAGACCGTTCTTAAACCGTTACCAACAGTTGATTCTGATTGACGTGTTTGCGCGACAATCGTAGCCAAAGCTGTCGCAGCATAATCATAACTTAAACCAACAGTATTACCAATAGCTGCAAATTGCTGTAAACCTGCCGCAATTTCGGCAGAACTTGAAGCAGTTGCTGCGCCTAATGCTGTAATTTTATCTGCAAATGATTCTAAAGATTCACTACCATCATAAAAGTTATTTCAAATGGCAGTCATGTAGCTAGAAACTTGTTCAGCGCTATCTCCAGTTACATTAGATAATTTTAATACAGTATCAACACGCTCAGTAACAGCATCGCCAGTTAAGCCTTGTTGATAGAAAATTAAAGCGGCATCAGTATATGCCAAAGTACTTGTACTAAGCGCTTGCGCCGACCGATTAGCCTGATCCGCGAATCTTGCCATCTGTTCAACAGATTGACCAGAAACTATTCTAATACTATTTAATGAAGCATTTAAATCTTGAGCATAACCATATGCGCCCTGTAATGAACTCATAAACCCATGTAGAATACTACTAGATAATTGCCATCTTGCGGTATTTTTTAAAGCTGTTCACATTCCATCTAACAGCTTATTAGTTTCATGCATAGGCTTTTGGGCAGTAATTACACTATTTGCCAAATTTAAAAAAGCTTTTTGTCCATCTGCTCCAAGAGCAGATAAATCTTTAGCCAACAAATCAATTGATAAATCTGCCTGTCCTAATTGATTAGAAAATTTTGATAAATCTAATCGTCCAGTATCCATGTTTAAAGAATTATTAATAGCAGTTTGTAATTTTGCAACAGATTGCTCTGCTTTTAATATATCTTTATCCATCTCTTGGAACGGGCTTTTACTTGCAGAATTTTGCAATAATTTATTTAAACTATTTTGCAAATCTTGTATCTGCTTTTTAGCTTGACTGGTATCAGCCTCAAATCCCAGCTTAACATTTATCTGTTTTGGCATATTTCCGCTCCTTTCTCTCCTAATATAAAAAAATAAACCCTACGAAGAAATTAATCCTCGTAGGGCCTTAATATGTCTATTCTTCTTTATATTTTAAGAAGTTTATAGATTAATTAACCAAGTTTGGTTAATACTTCATCAAGAAACTGTGCATTCTCTTTATTGCCTAAATCTTTGGTAAGTTTCTCAATATCAAAATTTAAATTATTATAATCATTATTCATAGCATCCATAATTCCATAAGCAGAATTTTGATACTTATAAATCTGTTCAACAGTTTCCATCATGGTATTATAAACAAATCCAATCTCATCTTCTGGAATTAATTTAAATACTACGCCATAAAATCCAGAAGCGACAATCTCATCGTATAATTTTACTGGATTTTCTTTTTGCTTTTCAGTAATAGAAAGATTTGTATAATAATCTAATACCTTTAATGCAAAAAACATGTTAACTTTTCCTGCATTATAAAAACGATTTTCATCTGCGGCTAAATTTAATACATCCCCGATAAGAGTAAGTTTATCTTGAATTGATATATACTGTTTAATTTCAATCTTTTGCTCACCCCATTCTAATTCTTTTGGAGCAATTTCAGAAGATAATTTAAGCTTTGCATATGTTGGTTTTGCCATATAAAATGACCTCCTTTTTCTCTTATATTATAACAAAAATTTTTCATTAAAATAAAATAATTTATTTTTCTGATATTTCTAATAAACCATCAATTTTTTCATTAACAAAATTTGTTAGCTCTTCTTTATTATAACTAGTAAAATCAACCAATAAAGAACTTAAATTTTCAATTTGTTCTTCTTTACCACTAGCATTTAAAAAATTTTTAATAGAGGGTATTATTCCAATAAAAGATGCACTACCTCGTCCTCCACCGTTTAGCAAATTTTTAATATTTGTAATTGTAATAATTCTTGAATTACTTGTATATTTATATTGTTCGTTTAAAGTTCCTTTTATATAGTCTCCACCTCGAATACCAGGAACATTCTCTCTAAAAGAAGTTTTCATAAATTCATGCAATGGTTTAAGTCCAGTTTCAATAATTAAATTATCTTCATGCTCTTTTATTTTACCTCATTGATATAATCATCCTCTATCATAGCTTCGCATATCTTGAAAATCTTTTTTAGAAGTTATTTGTGAAAAATGCTCTTTAAAATTATAATAATAATCGAGTCTATTTTTTTTATTATCTTTAACCCATTTATAATAAACACTTATATCTGCTTCACTCTTTTTATAAACTATATGTTGCTTATTTTCATCAGAACCTGAAGAAGAACTTTCATAACTACCGTATGGTTCTCCTTCTGTCTTATAATTTTTTACTAAAGCATAGTTTATAATATTAGCTCATTGTTGACTCAAAGTTCCATTACTATCTTCTAAACTATTCAATTTTTCTAAAGCTGAAGATAATTCTACCTCGCCTTTATTCAAATTTATGTATAAATTAGATAAGTCATTTCCGAATAATAAATCTTGACTATATTCTTTTTCTTTTAATGTATTACTACCTGCCGTACCACCAATCAAAAAAGTTATTTTATGCCCTGTTAAAAATGTTCTTAATTGAAATATTAAAGCAGTACCTCGTCGAATAATTTCTCTATTTTTATATGGAGAATTTTTTCCATATGTTTTATAATTTCATCCTGTTTGTGTTTTTTGTGCCTTATTTAAAAATAACTGAAAAGCTTCACACCCTCTAGCAAATAATTTCAAATTTTTTATAAACTCACTATCATTAATTTCTGCTCGAAATAATTCTGCATCTTCTTTCGGAATTTTTTTTACCATTTTTTCTAATTCTTCTACAACTTGCTGTAAATCAAAATTATCTTTTTTTCATTCTTTTTGTATATTGAAAGATAGATCGCTCATTTCTTTACACCTACCTTCTAAAACTAAAAAAAGGAGAGGGCTATTCGCCCTCTCCTTCATTTTCTTCAACCATAACTTTTAAACCTGCATCAGGTTTGATAATAGTAATTTTAGCTTTAGTTAAATCTAAAGCTGGCTTTTCTTCCTGCTCAGGTTTAATAACTTTAACAGTAGCTGGTTTAACTACTTTTCTTGTTTTACTAGAGCGAGAAAACATAATTTATACCTCTATTAACCGTTATTTGCGGCATTAGCTGGTCTTGTATCATGGTTGTCAGTTGCATTACCTTCACTTTCAAGACCTGCAAAGCCTTCCTCATGCCAAGAACCACCACGATGTAAGTCGTTATTAGCGTCAGAAGCAGCTGTCTGGCCTTCCATAAGCTGGATAACCGCAAACACTTTGTGCGCATGATCAAATCTTGTATAGCCTGGGAACGCATCCATTGTAAATGTGAATGTAGATGGATCACCAGTAGCAGCCATTGTAAATGTGAATGCAGATTGAATCTTGCAGTTAGGAATAATAAATTCGGCTGGGTGATCAACACCGTTTGTGTCTCTCCATAGAGTAGAACCTTCTAAGTAGAAAGAACCGGCGAACTTTTCAGCATCAATTTCAATCTGCTTACCACCAGAACGAACTGGGGTATAGTAATCTACAAGAATTGCATTAGCTTTTGCTTTGTCGATCGCCAAGTCTGCTGGAACATAAGTACCCTCATCACCTGGTTCATGGCAATCAAGTTTCTGACCAAAATTACATTCATGAGACTTAATAACCATCTTATATTTTCCAGTTGTTGCATCTTTCTGCGCAGCCGCATACATACCATTTGCAAAAGCTACACCATCTTCACCAATCTGGCTAACAATATAAGGCTCAGAAACAATTTCACCATCTCTTGTAAACATTACACAAGCATAGTTCTCATTTTCAACTGCGCCATCAGCAACAGGATTTGGTAAGAAAGGCTCTTTATCAACAAATAATGTTAATTCATTGCCAGCTTGATTAATTGTATAATCATCAGTAGATTCAACAATATGCTGATAAATAGGCTTAGTGTCAGAAGCTTCTACTAATCCAGCACCAGTTAAAATAGCTAATCCTTCTGGAGAGATTAAAGCATCTTCCATTGTGAAGGTAACTGTTCTTTCACCTTCCCAAGCCATTAAACGAGCATTACCTTTACCACCCTGCGCATAAACAGTTGTGGAAGCACCTTCTAATGTTGAAGTAGTTAGCGTATCAAAATATAGTACAGGTTCATTCTTATAAAAACGCTTGTTACCTAAGTCCATTGTGCCCTTAGCTCTTAACACAACGTCAACTACGTCACGAACACCATATTTCATGGGCTTTTTCCTCCTTCTAAAATTAATCTTTGTGGATATTTTTCATTCAATCTTCAGGCTTGCCTTTAACGTCTGCCCCAGCAAGCCTAGATCTCATATCTATATCTCAACTTGTCCAAAGACCATATCTCTCAAGAAGATCTAAAACTTGATATATCGTATAATTAATTATATCAAGAATATCTAAATGTAATCCAACAGCTAATGTAGATATATAACGAGCATATATACTACCTACACTATCCCCTTTTATTTTTGCAACTTTAGCTTTTGCTTTTTTCATTTTTTCAGCTATCTTAGCAGCTTGTGCATTTACTGGATTAAAATCTTCTTCTTTACTCTTTAGACAAAAAACTTGCCGTAAAATCTCTTGAAAATATTCAAAATTTCCTTCATCTATAATGATGTTTGTATCATTATAATTTAACAATAATGACCTTGGAGTGAAAGTAATCTTACTATTTGGAACTATTAAAGACATTGCTTCAATAACTGCCTTTTTGGATTCTTTCATCTCCTCAGCGCTTATTACTGTCATAAATACTTGAAAATTGGAAGTATTTGATAAATCCTTTCCGCCCTCTTTAAACGTATCTTTATCTATACATAAAATTTGCACTCCTGTTAAGAACTGCTTTTCTCCTATCATAGATATTTCTTTGATTGTTGGTTGATGAACAACAATTTGACATTCTGGAATTGGAATATCAACTCCAGTAAATAATGCGAGGTCTATATCTTTCATTATGGTTTTCTATAACTTTGATTATATAGTTCATTAAAATCAGCTATAAATTGTTCTTCATCATCTGGATTAGGCGTAGATTTCTTATCTTCACCGCCGTGAATAGCTTCATACATTAACGTTAATCCAGCAAATTCATCATTAAGAATAATCTGACTAGCTCCTAAAAAATGTAATTCACCAATTCCAGTAAGATGCTGTTCATTAAACATAGAATCTATCTCTGCGGCAATACGATATGGACGTAGTTGAAAATCTTTTAAATGCCATTGATCAAAATGACATATAATATCAAAAGTAATTATATTATCTCTAAATTGTGGACTAGAACTTGGAGTAAAATTATCAAAACTAATAATAACATACGCCAATACACTACCATCCACATAAATTTTAGGAACAATCTTTATCTGTTTTCCAAACAATCCTAATCGTTGTTCATCAGTAAGATTTGGCCTATCCAATGCATCTCTATCTGTATAATATAACATTTTACACAGATTTTTATTTTTCATCATTCATTCTGTTATGATATTTAAATCTTTTTCAACCGCCATGAATGATGAATGCGGTATTGTATAGTTTTTAATTATCATAATACTCCATTTTCTCCTTTAAAATAAAGATTCTGCAACGATGGTCTTTGAAGAATCATTTCCATGTTTTAGTACAAATTGTCCATGATAATTAGAAATTCATTTTAAAACAACTTTCTTATTAGTCTGTGAAACAATTTGAACTGGCGCTTTTCCTTCAATAGTCCATTTCGCAACTTCTTTTCCTCTATAAAAATAAGTATATTCAGTTTTAGGTTTAATAAATGTTTCTCCATGAATTAAGTTTCCAGTACCTGCTTCCTCATTTGGATCAACAGGTTTCATTACAAGTCCATTAACTAATGAATTATCTTTGTCATCTTTGGTTTCATTCGCAAAGTATTCAACAGCAACAACTTGTAAAATACCCGGCATACTAATACTATCATTTGCCTCAACTCTTCAACAAATATTTTTATCTTCTTCTTCAATACCTTTTAAATAAAATTTAGAATATCTTCTAAAATATTTCAAAGCTTCTGGAGTTTTAGTCATAAGAATATTTAATGAATGGTTCGGCGTATCAACACTTATACCATTTTTCTGAATATAATTAATTTTTGTTTCTACTGGCCCTCTAACTGCAAGATACTGCATATGTTCATTCCCGTCTTCATCTAGTCAAGAGACAGTATAATTACAACGCCTAATCTCTCCTCTAAAATAAGCTAATTCAGTTAAATCTTGTAAATAAATAATTCATTTAGTGCCAGTATTCATCCAATCAAATACATCTCCTGGTTTATATTTATATTCATATCCAACAGAGAGTATCTTGTCATCATAATCCTGCTTTGTTTTATCAGGATTAATTAAAGATGGCGCTTCTTCCTTATCTTCAGCATCAGTATGTCTAATCTTAGCTGCTTGATAAGAATATTTAGTTGCATGGTCTAATGTCCATCTTTTATCTTTTATCATTCTATTCTGCTGCGGCTGCCCTCCGCGCAAATTCAATCTTTTTGCCATTAAATTTATTCCACCAAATTGAGAATTAGTCATTTAAAATCTCCCTTAATAAAGAAATTGATTCAAATACAGTTTTTCTATATGTAGCAAAATTAATTTCTGTAATTCTTAATCCTTCAAGCTTACTTAATAAAATTAAAAATTTCTCGTTAGAATTAAAAATTTCCCCCAATCCAGAAATCTCTACTAATACACTATTTAACTGCTCTAACCAATCTTCTTCATTTTCTCGCATAGGTATTAATTTTCATAACTGGTTTGTAAGTCTGTTTATATCGGACTTAAGACTCTCTACAGGTATTTCAAAACTATATTTTGTAGTCACCGTAGATGCCATTTCTAAACACATCCCAGTTAGATTCAATATACCCTTCATCATTTGTGCGTCTACGTTTATATAAACGCTGCATGTGGAAAGATTGTCTTTGACATTCTGTTAATAAATTTAATAATTTGGCAAGATGATTCGCTTGTGAAGTCATTTTAAAATCTGAGCCGCTATACTTCATGCGAGTATTTTCAATAGATGTAACTTGTCGTTGTAGCCAAGCACACATCATTAACAATGCAAGAATATTAATCTCTTCACTCGTTAAATCTGCATCAAAATGCGAGCGTTCGACATATACATCTGGAATTTCCTCGTCTTCTTCTTCATCGGGAGTGTTCCACACAACTCCGATAACAAAATCCCCCTCCTGAACCAGGTCTTCTCTGATTACCAAAGTTTCAATAGAGTAGTCATCTAATCTTTTACGAGGAAACTCAAATCCAGGAATTGCATCAATTAAAAGGGACCGTAGGTCCCTTATTGTATCTTCTGGAGTTAATTCCATGTACATATCATCTGTGATTTTACCAAGAAAGCGATTATATATATCTGTGAACTGCGTTCCCATAATATACTCTCCTTTCTCCGTTATTATTATTCTGCAGTTTTCTTAATTACTTTGGCACCAGAAGTTCTGCGGCCAGCGGTTTTTTGCACCCGGCGCACCTTCTGCTCTTTTGGCGCAACTGCTTCTCCATCCTCTGGTGTTCTATTTTCTACATCATGCGCAATTGCCGCATCAACATCAAATCCAGTCTTTGCTTTCAAAGCCTGACGTTTGCTAAAATCATTTAAAGGAATCTGAACACTAAGGTCTTTAATCATATCAATTACACCTTCTGGTGCGAAATCCAACGCATCTAAGAACTCATCCATAGAACCAGTTTTAATTAAAGCAGCGACATTATCAGCATTCATATAATATTCAGGTTCTCTATGAATATTTAATTCATCTAAAACCTGCTCATCTTTTACCAAGAGGTGGTTTCTGATTAAGTCTAGTCCACCAGCAGTATAAGCTAGTGCTTCAATTTCTTCTTTTGGTACTCTAAGAGTCTGTCTTGGAGCGAGTTCTCTACGAATATGTCTATCTGGAATCTGATAAACAATTTTACCAGCACTCCGATTTTCAACTGTTACATAATCTGCCATTTTATCAAATATCTCCTTTTTCTCCATTTAATGAAAATAAGGGGAGAGGGGATTTACCCCTAACTCCCCTTTATCTTTAGCTTATCTATTATTAGATACTCTGTGTCTCGCCATCATCGACAACAACAACGTTATGAACTGTATCAGCTAAATTGAATGCACCTTCCTTGGATAGAGATGTATCCTTATAAACACAGATAGCATTGTTCATCATGCAGATAACGCCGACCTTCTTATAAACCTGGATCTCACGGCTCCAGTCACGATTTGCGCGCTCATCAACTAATGTATCGCCTTCAAACGCAACCTTAACTGGCTTCATATCAGCACCAGATGGAATAATCCAGCAGAAGGAAGGATCAATAACCTTTTCCTTACCTTCAATAACATCCTTGTAAGCATTTGGAAGAATAACAACATTCTTATCACGATAGCCACTTAGACGACCTGTTCTGTAAAGTTCGTCCTTCATTGCTTCTGTGTATCTCCAAGCTTCCTGAGGAATCATCTTAACTGCAAATTCATTTGTGCAGTAAATTGTTACATTGCCATAGCTTTCAGCCATACGAACGAGTTCATCGAAAGAAGCTGCATCAAAGCCATTGGTAACAACACGGTTCATAGCTGGGAGCTGATTAATAGCGCCCTCAAGAGCCTTGCCAATTTCTTCATAGATGAGGTCATCCATACCTTCCATGACGATATTAACAAGTTCAGCAAAGTCAGCACGACCATCAAGGAATTCTTCGAATCCGATCTGTGCAGCTCCGCCGATAGCACTTGTAGGAACTTCGAAGCTTTCAGAACTCTTAGCAAGCTTGAAGACTTCATAGTTACCAGCAAGACCTACTCTTGTAATGAACTGCTTAGCACGATTTGTGCCATCAATCTTTCTACGGAACATTGGACGATCGCCCTGCGCAAAAGTCTTAACTTCTGCGAACTGACCGTAGTTCTGAACCACTCTCTGAGGAAGAACATCTGTTAATGTTTCTTCGATGATAGAGAATACAAGGTTCTTATTTTCACGATAAAGAGCGTATGTACCAGCGATTTCCTGGAACTCTCTACGTAGAGTTTCATTTAACTCAGAATAACTGAAATCCTGTCCATTATAGCTATACGCTTTAGGAGCTTTAGGATCAGCCTTAGCAACAGTTTTTGCTAATGTAATGAAATTTTTCTTATCTAACATTTCCCTTACCCCTTTCTATTACTTAATGCGCATAACCTTAACACCTGGCTGCATGTCAGGCATTGTATAAACCTTAACAATCTGCATTGTTGGATGAAGAGCATCTGCGCCTTCGCCAACCTTTAAATAACCATCAGTATCTGGAGTTAGCGTCATACCAACTTCAAGGCTACCTGGTTCAGCCTTAATTGTATTTGTTGTCCAAATGTCGCCAATATTAATCTTAAATAGACGTGGAACCATTCTTGTGCCTTCAGGCATAAACTTTGGTTTCTTGTAATTTTCAACAACCTTGAATGGGTCGTCTGTAGAATCAACTTCGTATGGAGAAGCAGGCTTTGTAACGCGCTCAGCATTGTCCTTACCTTCGGAATCCTTAGCTCCGTAGAAACGAGCCTGCCATTCAGTTAAAGCCTGTGTTCCATCAATTGGGCTGTATACACGAGCAACATAGTCTTCTTTCTTCATTGCGAAATCGCAATCCTGTTCAAAGTCACGATATAGCTTGATCTCATTAAAGACCATCATCCACTCGCCAGCGCCTTCAAAGTCAACTGCACCGCCATCAGCAGCAGCATAGTTATATGTAGCAAACTGTCCATTCTCAAGAATGTCAATATCTGCTGCCGCAGGTAACTGAGCATAGATTTGAGCAGTCTTCTGAGCTGATAGATGGTTTGGTTCTACCTGGCCATAACCGCGAGCGACATATGTGGCTTTTTCACTTAATCTTGTTTTAGCCATTCTTGTCTTCCTCCTATATTATTCCATTTCTCTCTTCGTAGCAAGAGCTGCTTTAATCCATGAAGGTGTCATGTCATCAACAATTCCATCATCCTGTAGGCTGAAAGTATTTGTTGGTTTTTCATCCTTATCATCATCAAGGTCAAAGCTTACCTTGTTACGAACACAAATTACAGAAAGCTTAGCTTCAATATCATCGACTGAGTAAGAATCAATGTTATCAATAACATCTTTCTTTTCCTCATCTGTAAGCATGTAGAAGCGATCAATCATCTCTTGCTTTTCCTTGCGGTCAGCAACTTTCTTGAATTCTACGAGCTGTTCATATTCAGCTTTCATATTGTTATACTTTGTTTCTAAATCTTCATACTTAGACTGTAATTCTATATATTCTTGAACTTTTTCAAGATTATATTCAATTTTTTTGTCCTCAACTTCCTGTTCAGGCTGCTCGTCTACCTGTTCAGGCTGAGCCTCTTCTGGAGCTACTTCTTCTTCAGCAACTGCTGGAGCTTCTTCAACTTCAGGAGCCTCTTCTTCAACGACTTCAGGCTCTTCAACAATTTCTTCTTCAACAACCTGTTCGTCCATCTCTGGTGCTTTTACATCTTCCACAGAATCTGTACCTCCTTCTTTAGTCATCTCCTTGACCTGTTCCATCATATTAAATAATTTTGTCTGGAACCCTTCATCAAATGAGAATTGCACTCTTGTGATTTGCGCGCCTTCAAAGCAAGGTTCAACGTCCTCGCCCAAAATGCACAACTTAGAGATTAATGCTTCATTTATAATAAAGAAACTTGGTTCTCCATTATCACTTTCTGACCAAAATCCATCTAAAGTTGGTTCATAAAGTTCCATAGATTGATTATTTCCCTTTTCAATAACCCTCTTGGCTTCTGGCCACTGTTCAGTCCAGAGGTAACCCTCTGTCATTAAATATTCATGTTCAACGCCGTCGTCCATGAATTTCTGAAACCATACTTTTGCGTTTAAATCAACAAATCCATAAGCCTGAGTTGTATCTTTAAAACGCCATTCACCATTAGAAACATCAATGATTTGATTATGTGCTTCAAAATCTCCCTTGGTTTCATTGTAAAAGCCAACAATCGGGCAGCCAGGGAGTGATTTCGCCATATCCATCGCTACTGCCTTAGTAATTACGCTTCCGTTACGATTTGGCTCATCACCCACATAGCACACCTTAATCTGGCACTTTGAAATAAGAGGATTCAAAGGAGTCACATCAATTATTTCTATTGGAGAATTTACTGCTATACTTGTATGTTCCATTGTAATCCTCCTTATTTCTGACTTTCCCTATTTGCGATAGTCTTATCGCTTAGTTCAGTTTCTTCTTTTTGAGGTCTGCCAGTTTGACCTTCTGATGTAGTTTGCGTTTCAGTGGCTTGAGTTTTATTCTTTTTGCCCAAATTTTGAATATCTTCACTACCAATAGTAGATGACATCATAGGAGGAATCATAACTTCACTTAATCCTAAAACATCATTCTCGAAGTAGGCAGTACTCATAATTGAATTCTGCGAATGTCCGAGCGCAATTTGCGCAAACATCTTACCAAAACCAATCTGCATTTGCTCTTTATACATCTTAGAAAGTTCTTTATAGTTATATTGTGTAGTATCAAGAATATAGAATCTGAATGTATACTTCTTCTTATTCTTAATTCTTCTCTGAATTATTGTATCAAATAAAATTTCATATTGCAACTTTAAGTCTCGCATTACACCTTCATCTTGTAAAATAGAACTTGTTAGTGCAATATTACCATCAGAATTGAATAAGTTTTTAGGCACACCTGCTGCATTGTACACTGAACGTTCTTCTCTTTCAAGATCATCAGTGTCTACATTAGAAGTATCAGATAAATCAAGAGAATCAACATCAGCAAATGTTGTAATAACATCAGTTCCAATAGCGTGTTGTAACATTGCAACCGCATTATTATGAATATCTCTTGCTTCATCAACATCAAAAATTAAATCGCCATTTTTATCAATAGGCAATTTCTGCACGATTACTTTTAATAAATCTTGCATCTGTTTGCGGTGATCGAGATCTTGCGCCGCATCTAAGTCCAATAAATGCGGAATAACGTTGATAAATAGCGGTAATTCTCCTGCGCCCGCAAGTGAAAATTTAACAGCCGCTCCTGGATCTAGCGCATACCAGCAAGCCATATCACCTTCAAAATCTGGCTGAAGTTTACGTTCTTTATAAAGCAAATAACCACGTTGAATATCTTTTGGAAACATTTTGAGAACTTTCATACGATAATTAATATCATGGAAATGTTGATCAAAATATGACATATTAAATTCAACAACTGGTAAATTATTTACCATATATCTACTCCGGCAATAATCTACAGGCAACTCTTGGAATAAAATCCCATTATCACCTTCAATTACATAGCCGTACCAAACTCCATATTTAATGATTTTTAAAGTAATATCTCCGCAAACTTTTTTTATATGAGTATTATCTAAATAATCTAAGGCTTTAAAAAACTCATTAATTACCTTTTTACCTTTTTCTTCATTCTCTAAAATTTTATCATCAAAAATTGTAGGTATTGTATACCAATCCCAACGATACATTGTAGCATAATAGTTTACAATACGTTGGTATATACCATTTGTCCGATAAAAGAAATCAGATATTACTCTTATTTTATGATAATCTTTTTCCGCAATTGCGCGCAAAATTTCAAATTTATCATAAAACCGGACATGTTCATGTTTATCTCATAATTTTCTATAGGAACCTAAATTAATAATAGCATCTTCTAAAGTTTTTACGCCTACTTTAATTTTTCCATACTCAGTGGTACCATTACCATTAAAGGCGAAACCTTTTTCTCTAATGGCGTCTTGTCTATCTTTATTTTCCAAAGTCCCACCTCCTAGTAGCCTGCTTTTTTCATAATATAATCATAATCAATAATATTCTCATCAGTATATGGAATTTCTATTAATTTAATATCATGAAGAGCGCAAAATCTACGTTTTTTAGCATCATTAAATTGCTGCTGATAAAATCCACGTTTTCCACCAAATTTACTACTAGGTTCATAATGTTGACGACCCTGATATTCAATTATAAAATCTATATTGCCATCATCATCAAACACCACAAAATCAAATCTTAATGGTTTCCCGTTCGGGCTATTCAATCCTTCAAAAGATAGTTCCATTTTAAAATTAAGTCCGGCTTGAGTTAGAATATCTTCAATTTTTATTTCTCCTCTACTTGCCCTCATAATTTTCCTCCTATCCTAAATGCGAGCTGAATCGCCATTCCGCAGCATTAAATTTTTTCTTCTTTTTACGCTTACTATCTTCAACTTGTTTAATATACCATAATCCATATTCAAATGCAGAAAATTTATCCTTTTTAATACTACGATTAGCCTGCTTTAAAATAATGTTAAATCCTTCATTTTCTTCGCGAAGATTTAACATCTCCTCTTTTAATATAGAAGTTAAGGTATAGGGTTTTAAATAATCTGTCCTTTCATCAGGTGTCATTTGTTTACCCTTTTGAGTTCCAAGGAGTTTATTTTTTGCAACCCTTTCGTCAATTAAGAATTTTACTTTTCCAGAAGTAAGTTGTGTTTGTACGTTTGAATGCGCTTCGGTGTTAATCGGCGCATTTGCTTTCATCAAATACATCGCATCTTGTTCTGTAACGTTCGTTTTAAATTTTTTATATTCTTGCTCGATTCCCTCTGATGTTCCGCCAATAACACCAAAATCTGGATACTCCTCTCCAGTTAATGGATCAGTCTGTGGTTTTACCATAAAGTCAACCAAGCCTGTACCAAGACCGTTAGCATCTATTACAATTCTTCTTGCCTTATATTTATAAAATAAACGTTTTGCCCAAATAGCCTGGTCCTCAAAATGCATATTTTCTAAAACATAAAGATTTACCAATGATTTTATAGATACTTCTCCATAGTTCTGTGGAGTTACCTTAAATACAGTAATTACACTATCACATCCATTTTTACCAGTATTCTGTCGCGCAACGTCCATAGAAAGAATATAATAACTCTGTAGACTTGACCGACCAGAATGTTCATATTCCGGCTTTTGGAGTGAACGATTTCTATCAAACGCATCTCCATTAAAGAACGCATCAGCAGTTGTTCCTGACCATTTTGACTCATATTCACGCTGAAATGATGCTTCATTAAACGTACCATCTCGTTTAAGATCTTGAATAAAGTTTTTATCAAGAAGTTTTGCGAGAACAGGAATCCTATAAGTTCCTCCCATAATAAACGCTTTATCTGGTTCAGTTATCATCCAAATTAAGAACTGAATAAGTTTATCATAAGGGAATGAATTCTTGTATCCTGCTGTTGTAATAAATAACTGTGATTTATTTAAAGTCTCTTCATTATGCATACTACCATCCATACATAATCGAGAGACGTTCATAATTGGTAATATTACCTGTGAAAGTATCTCACCATCAATACCAACACACTCTTCCATTAATCCACCATGACGACGCTTACCTCTTGATTTCTCACTGGCCGCAAGGTTATCGAAGAAAGAACCATTTTTAAACATATAACAAACATAGTCCTTACCTTCTCTTGTTTTACCAGGTCTGCGATCAAGTTCTCTATCAAAAGCTGGTACCAAAGTACATATTTCATTAACTTTTTCTTTAACAATACCAGCAGACTGCTCTTTACCACCAGAAGTAACAAATAACTTTGCTCTTGGGTATAAAACGCATCGGCACATTAAGATTAATACTGATAAAAATGATTTAGAGTAAGCACGAGGGAATACAGCATAAACATATTTATACCGCATTGCTACTCGTAAGAAAACTCGTTGATAAAAGAAAAAGCGGAGTCCATTTTCTGGAATTTCTCCATCTTTTCCAGTTTGTAAAAAATCTACAAACATATCTGGGTACTCTCGCCAATATGCTATATATTGGCGCAATTCTGGTTTAATTTTTTCCAAACGCTCTTCTGATAAGCCAATCTTTTTCCTATCTTTTGAAATCTCTAATAAATCTTGTAAAGCCATATTACTCACCAGCTTTCGTATAATCTGTTAGATTTTCCAATAGCGCATTATCTTTATCTGCTAGATCATCTTCGAAATCATTAAATTCTTCAAATTCACCGTCAGAAATATAACTAATGTCATTAGAGAATAACGCTTCTTCAAGAATGTCTTCATCTCCTGCCGCATCTGCTTCGGTTTGCGCTTCACGAATTTTATCTTCTTCAATCTGCTTAACCGCATTTTCAATAAGATTACCAATATTAGTTTCTTCTGTGATTAAAGAATGAGTATACTCTTGTAAATCCTGAAGAACTCTATCAACCTTATCTTGCGGGCCATCGGTATAATATCGTGGGATAAAACCATCTTTTTCACACATCATTACAATTTCTGAAATTGAATCAACAGCTTCACCAGATTCTGCCTTGTTCTGCGCCGCAGTGAACTTACCTGAGCGCATTAAACTGTCATACATCTTTTGGGTCTTTTGCGCGCCATCAACATCTCCTAAATCAATTAATTGGTCTAGTTTAAGAGAGGTTTTCGCAAGTTTTTTAAGAGTATCTTTATGACCAGCACTTTGAATATCATAAGAATCCATAAAATCATTATAATACTGCTCTAACCATACCCACTCTGCTGGTTTATAAGACGCTCCTCATTTTAGTTTAAGATAAGTTACATCTTCATCTGTCAAACCCAATTCATCAGCAGATTCAGCAGGTTCTTCAAATGTAAATGTTTCATAGGTATCTGCGCCGGCAGGTAATCCGACCGTGTGATCGGGCTCGCGCAATTCCCCTTCCGGAATCTCAAAAGTCCTTTCGCGCAACGCTTGATCAATTTCCTGCATTGTTGCGCCGTTCGCCTCAAGCGCCTCGCGCACCTTCTTGTGATCTAGCTCCTGGAGATATTCCGTATCTTTTCAGCGCCAATCTCTATATTGTTTAAGTTTCATTTTAGAAAGGTATCTTCCTAAAATAGTAGTACCTGTAACCTTTTTCCGATCGGTTCCATATCGAGCTAAAAGTCCATTTCACTCATCAGGAATGTAAGGTACATCAACCTCTTGTAAAATCCATAAATATGTATCTGGATTTCAATTATCTACGTGCATTGTTAAACATTTTTTACAAATGGGGATAGTTCCACCGTTTGGATATTTTTCTAAATTATTAGATAGATAAAACTCACTTCTCTTTAATGTTCTATGGCATTTTTCACAAAAGATTAAATCATTTTTTACATTATCCATAAACTACCTCCTTTTAAATATTTACCACGCAATTGCCTCAAATTACAGATTTTCGTCCTTTTTATTACGGCATTCTTTACAAATACTATAAAATCCATCTTTACTAGTTTTATTTTTGCTGAAATATTTATTATGAGCCAGTTTAATTTTTCCGCAGCGAGAGCATCTCTTATATTTGCCCTTTTCTTCATTTAAATAATACCAATCTAGGAATTCATCTTCTGCTGCGGACGCAATTAAATTAGGAATCTTATTACGCCATAAAGATGAAATATATTCTAGACTGTGCTTAATACCAAATTCTTCTTCAATTACATCGCGAATTTCTGAATTTTGCATTCCATCCACTTTACACTCAACAATTCTGTATAAGAGAGGTTGATCTTTTAGCGCAATCATACTCACCTTATCGAATTCTTCCATAAGAAATCAGGTATCTCCCATAAAATCACCCCAGCTGTTTTGGCGCAATTTAGAATAGTTTACTAAAATTGCAGAACATACTTTTGGATTACATAGAGATAATCCAGTAGTATCAACGTTTCCTTCTTCGTCAATCTTTGTTTCTCATGGTAATTCAATATGATGCTCTGAATGAACAAGATGCATTGATTGCACTGGTGGATTTCTATGCTGTTTTATTACATACTGGTCCTTACGACTTTCTATTAAGGCTTTTTTTGCTATAAAAGCGTCACGACCCTCGCTATGGCGCACCCGGTAGTCCCAGGCCGCAATGGATTCGTCAGTTTGTTGTAGTTCAGGTATTTCTTCTCTATCTTTTTTTGTTATTGAAATCTTTGGTTGAAATATTACATGTTTATCTTCGTTAGTTATATTATAAACTCCATCTTCGCCATTTTCAAATTGCGAGACAAGTCCCTCATAAGAGGTTTCTCTTTTATTAACAGTTGCCAAGCGGTTTTCAGTAAGAATTTTTTTCTCCTTTTTCTCTTCTTTCTCCATACAGAAAATTAGGTAATCGGCTAGTATTTCAAGATACGCAGAATTGGGATTGGGGTTTTCTTCAAGTATCTTTTTTACTAGGGCTAATCTTTCTTGCGGAGAGTTTAAAGTATAATCTAATTTAATCAAATTCTTTTCCTCCCAGCTTGTTTACACTATCATTATAACAGATTTTTTCCGCAGTTGTCAAGTTTTAAAAAATTTTGCTATAATAAAATTGAAGGAAATTGTTATGGAAGAAGAAAAATACGAAATTTTTATTGATAATAGAAAAGTGGGGGAATTGGTTGGCTTAAATAGCGCACTAATTTTTATTAGAGGGCTATTTAACGAATATTATAATGACACAAAAATGGCGATTAGTTTGCGGCGAGTGCGCGAACCAATAGATGAGGATGAGGTATGGGAGCAGAGTTGCTTGAAGTAAAAGATTTTGTAAGAAATTGGAAGGCGGAATTAAAGTCAGAAGTAGCGGCCGGAAGAGCGGCTGGGCGCAAACCCCCAACATTAACAATTATACAGGTCGGTAATAATCCAGCTAGTACGAAATACGTAGATAATAAGATTAAGGATTGTAAAGAAGTTGGTATTCAAGTAGATTTATTTAGGATTCCAGAAAATAGTGGTATTGATCAGGTTGGATTAGAAGATATTGTTTATAATTGCGAGACTGATGGGTTATTGATTCAATTACCATTACCGGATTATTTGGATGCAGATAAGGCTTTAAAATATACGACAATTTGGAAAGATGTGGATGGGTTTATGCCCGGAAGTCCTTATAGTCCTGCCACCGCAAAGGGAATTATTAAGTTTTTGGAAGGCAGAGGTTTGGGAGATGGCAGCGGTAAAAATGCGCTGGTAATTGGCAGAAGCAAGATCGTTGGAAGACCAGTAGCAAAGATGCTATTGGATAGGAATTGGACTGTTACTGTCGCGCATAGTAAGAGTCCGGATTTATGGAAGCAGTTACTTGGAAAACATTTGATTATTTGCGCCGTGGGGAAAGCTGAGTTTTTGGATTTGCGGCAGGTGCCTGCTGGGTGCACGGTAATTGATGTTGGTACGAATTTTGTTGATGGGAAATTGGTAGGTGACTGCTTCGCGCATGAAGAAGATAACGCAAGATGTAAGGTAACTCCTGTGCCGGGAGGAGTTGGATTGTTAACAAGAGCGGCACTCTTGGAAAATGTAGTGGAGGCTTGGAATAATCAGAATGAAAATTTGGAAGTATAAGTTGGTAGAAGGAGAAGTATTAGAACTTCCTTTGGTAGAACTTCTAGATGTACAAATTCAAAATGGAGAATTTGTAATGTGGGCTGTGGTGAGTGATAATAAACATAGGATTAGTAAAGTTGATTGCAAATTTTTTATGACAGGTCAGGAAATTGATTTAGATACATTGCGGCATTATGATCATAAGGCTACATTACAAGATGATATGGGAATGGTATGGCACGTTTTTATAAAAGTGGACTAATACGGAAATTTGGGGACTAGGGTCCCCTTTTTTAAAGAAATCCCGTAATAAGGGGTGGGGCCGTAGGACTGATGCAGAAAAGGTTTGAGTGGGAGGGAGGGGCAGCACAAAACGATTAGGTCTCGGTTAGTTGGAACTATCCCAAAATACACCCCCCGGTTTCTTCTCAATAAAACAGACACAGTATGTTGAGGGTCCGACAAAATGCGAGAGGTAGAGACACTATACAAGAGCCCGGGCCCCCCGAAACACATACGTCGCTCCGCACATGAGCGCGATGGTATCGTGCGGAGCGTGTTTGCGACAGTAGCACATACAGCAAAACTTGTCAAGCAAAAGTTGATAAAAATTTTAAAAAAATTTTTTTCCTAAAATGCTTGACACATCGACGCACCTGTGTTACACCACGCATGCCACTACCCATGGTACTCTACCCTGGCGCGTACCCTACTTTACGTAAAAAAGTTTACACCAATCTATTGACACGCTTTCCTGGCTGTGGTATAATGGACTTGGTACCTTCTTGTAATGTTGTAGTAGTAGTAGTCTCTCTCACCTCTATTGTATCACACAGTACACAATGTGTCAATACCTATTGTTAAAAAAATTATAAAAATTTTTGTCAATTATTTTTCAGCGTGGTATTGACACAATTGATGTGATGTGATACAATGGACTTGATGCCTTGCCAGCAGGCACCTAAGCAGGCAGGGCAGGAAGCGCTAGCCAGCCAACAGCAAGAGACAGAGACATAACAAGAGAACAACAACAACACAACACACAACAAAGACACACATACATAGTAGTAGTACACTAGTAGTGTACCTACCTACCTAGGCAGGGCACCCTACCCACCCACCACCTACCAGTAGTAGCATGACACAGCACAGTACAGTTAGTTAACACTAACAGTAACAGTAAGTAATTAGTGTGCACTAACCAAGAGCAGAAGATACTTGGTAAACAATCCTCATGTGGTATAATAGAGTTGGCGTACAAGGAAGGTATTGTGCGCACAAAGACTCACTGCCCTGCGCGCAAAAGTGCACGCGCGCAGACAATAGTACGGGAGTACTACACAACACAGCACAACGTGATAGTCGTTGACGACCTAAGCTAGGCGCCACAGGCGCCTAGCTATAATAATAGTATAACACATAGCACAACGCTTGTCAATACCTTTTTCCCAAAAAAAATAAAAAAATTTTGTGTAGCACAAACACTTTAGTTAGTCAAGACTAACTTACAACATTTGTGTGCTTGTGAAATAAATAACTTGCGCAAGGGTATTGACATTACTCTCTTGGTCTGTTATACTATTATTATAAAAAGAGGTAAAGAGAATGTTAAAGATACTGCTAACTATACTGCTTACAATAGCGCACGGCACAGTCGTTGAAGAGGTCTATGAAGGATACAGTGAACACAACGACTTGTATGTTATTGAAGTAAACAATGAACAGTATGAGATTTGTGCTGATGACTTGAATGAAGGAGATGAAGTTACAGTCTACTTCTTCGGTGAGTATCCTGTCAGAGTCCTGTTCGGGCGGAGATAATCAACCTGTTTTACATTAAATAAATGCACTTGAAGTATTGACACCATTTCTTTTCTGTGGTAGAATGGAATTGATGCCATTTTTTATTTTGGTATTAGTTTTAAATTTCGTTAACGATCCTCTGGTCCAGGCGCAAGGCGCCTGGACCTATTTAATTCTAACACACTCGACTTGGTTTGTCAAGCATTTTTTCCTAAAAAAAATAAAAAAAAATTTTTAAAAACCTATTGACAAGTACAGCATCCATGCTATAATAAAGGTGTAAAGAGGAAGAGGTAAAGAAAATGACAAGAGAAGAATTAGTTAAAAGAATCGCCGAAGTAGAAAACGCAATCATGTACGAAGAATGCGCAGAAATCGGATACAGAGCAGATGTAGTAAGAAGCCTGAACAAAACTCTGAGAGAATTGAGAACTACATTAGCAGAACTTGACTAAAACAGTCAAGTTTTTTTTTACAACAATAGTTAGTCTTCGCTAACGATCCGAAAAAATTATACAACAAGCCGCCACAGTTTGTCAACAACAAATTTTGCAAAAAACACAAAAAACTTTTTTTCCTAAAAGTATTGACACTGCGTGAGAATGTGCTATACTATAAGTGTAAGGAGAGATAAGAAGATGACACAGAGCAGACACTACACAGAAGATAGAAAAGCAAGAGAAGAAATCATCAGACAGATCGGTACAGGAAAAGAAATCACAACAGTAAGAGTTGACAGAGGACACAGAAACGGAGCAGAACTTCACACAATAACAACAACAGGAATAATCATTATCAGAAACGAAAGAACACACAAGATGATAACAAAACTCATCGCAAGACCCGGACAGATAAGAAGATACTTCACAGAGATCACAGAAGAGGTACAGAAAGTAATAAACATCGCAAGAGAACATCAGACAATGAAATACAACCTCGCTTGAAAAAGCAAGGTTTTTTTTACATTGTGAGTTAGCCACCACTAACGGTCCGAAAAAATTCTACCATACCCAGCCCGCAAAGTCAAGCAGAAAATTACAATTTTTTAAAAATTTTTTTGCAATTCCTAAAACTTTTTTTGTCAAAAGTATTGACATACTCCAAAAGTGTGCTATACTATAATTGTAAAGAGGGAGGAACAAAAAATGACAGTACAGGAACTCGCAAAGAAATACGGACTTACAGGAATTATCCACTACGAAGAAAGCGACAAATATCTGAGAATCATCAAGAACAACACAATGTACATCTACAAGAAAGAAACAAAAGAAACTCTGAGGATTCACCTCTGAGTTTTTTTTAATACAGTAAGTTAGTTATCGTTAACGACCCGAAAATTTTACCACAAGATACCTCCAGAAGTCAAGCGTAAATTTGATGAAAGTTTTTGCAAAATTATGAAAATCCTGAAAAATGTTTCATAAATTTCTCTAAAAAATGTGCGGAAAAAGTATTTTTTTGTTTGTACTACTTGTATTTTACAATAATACGCGTATAATAATAATTGTAAAGAGATAAAGGAGAAAATCAAAATGACAGTTAAAGAACTCATCACTCGCCTGCAGGCAATTGAAAATCAGAACGCTGAAGTTGTCCTCGAAGATTCTATTCTCTCACTGGCCGTCAAGGTTAATGATGTTAGAGAACGCTCTGACTGGCAGGATAATGCAATCGACCTGTGCGGCTGGACTCTGCCGAATGAGGTAGAAGAAGAAGATTAAAAATCTTCTTTTTTTAATGTTCACAGTTAGTTATCGCTAACGATCCGAAAAATTATAAGGCATAGCACACCAGAAGTCAAGAACAATTTTATGAAAATGCTTACAAATTTCTGAAAAATCCTGAAAAGTTTTCATAAATTTCTTAAAAAAATACGCTAATTTTAGAGAAATTGCGCCGCATGGGTTGCAATACAGTATAGGCTATGGTATATTATAAGTGTAAAGAGAAGAGGAGAAAAAGAAAATGACAAGACTTGAAGGATACGCAACATACTGGAGAAACGAATTACAGGTAATCTATACAACAAGAGAACAGGCTGAAAAAGAAAAAGGCTTCAACGAAAGAGTCCAGCCGCAGATCTTCTGGGCAACACCGGAACAGGCTGAAAGATTTCTCAAAACAGGAAAACTCTAAAAAAGAGTTTTTTTTGTAAAAAGAGTTAGTTATCGCTAACGATCCGAAAAAATTATAAGGGATGCGGCTCACAAAGTCAAGGATAAATTGCGAAAAAAGCACAAAAAAGTATAAAAATCCCAGAAGTAAAATGTAAAACTTTTTCAAAAAATGTAAGAAACTGAAAATGTTTCATAACTTTCTATAAAAAATCGTAAAAAAAATCAATAAATTACGCTTAACCTATTGTAATAAGCCTATACCTGTGGTATATTATAGACAGTTAAGGGAGGTCATACAAAATGACAAACGCTGAAATGACACTGAATGAATTCCTCGGAACACTTGAAGAAAGCGACGACCTGTATTTCTATAAGCGCGATAACTGCTATGATGTAACGATTAACGACTATGAAGGACTTGACAAAAATAACGATGAAATTATTCGTGATATTGTCAACTACCGTATGATGGAAGCCTTCGTTAAATGGCTTGATAAAGAAGCAATTCATCACGATGACGAAAGCCTGTATGAAGAATATCAGTTCGACGGGTTCTCGGTAATTATCGGATACGCATCATACGATATCTAAAAATGGCTTAAAGCCATTTTTTTACGCTATAAGTTAGTTACCGCTAACGATCCGAAAAAATTGTGAAATAATTCACAAGATAATTTTTGTTCACAAGATTGCGAGTTTGTCAAGACTAACTTTTTCCCGAAAATAGTTGGAAATCCAACTAATCCAAAAGCAAAAGTTTGTGAAAGTTATAATTTTCACAAGTTTTTGCGCTGCTGGGTTAGTTTACACTAACCAGGGCTGGCGCGCAGTTAGTCAAGGCTAACTTATAAAATTCATAGTTGACAACAATTAAAAACTATGATAATATAATAGTAGATAAAGAGAGGTAAAAAAAATGTACGCTTGGTTAATCGCTCACAACTTCGGAATTATCATCATCGCCGCTCCGCTGGCTCTGCTCACTTGGGCACTGATGACAATTGAAGAAAAAATCGTAAAAATTCTTCGTAAAAAGGCTTGACAGCCTTTTTAATGTGTGCTATTATAATTATGGAAAGAGAGGTAACACCATGAAATACGAAGTAAGAATGAACGGTAAATACATGAACAGATTCAAGCGCTACGGCGAAGCAGTCGACCTGCGGGATCAACTCGCAAGACGCTTCCCAAAAGCGAGAGTCGAAATTATCGCACTGTAAAGCGATAATTTTTTAAAAAAGTGTTGACAAATACGAAATCTGTGTTATACTATAATTGTAGAGAGAAAAAGAGGTCAATACCCTGCCAGAAATAACAACGGGTCCTAGCGTGCCATCCTATATGGCCGCGGCCGCGCCGCCGACGCGCGTGCAACTGGCCGGCGGCGCGATTTTCAAAAGTATCACACATAGGCAAAAAAGTCAAGAGCAAATCGCAAAAAAATTAAAAAATTTCGCAAATCCCGAAAGGCGCCACTGAAAAAATTTTCATAAAAAAATTTCGTCAAAATGCTTGACACCACTGCCAGAAGTAGTATAATAGTATCTGTAAGGGAGAGATAAACACTATGACAAAGATTGACAAGCGCATTACCTACTACATGACTATTGACACCGAAACTGCCAACACTCGCAAGAATGACATGAATGACGCCCTGACCTATGACCTGGGGGTGGCGGTCCATGACAAGCACGGCCATATATATGCGACTCGTTCGCTGGTAATCGCGGATATTTACTGCGGCGAACGTGAACTGATGAAGAGCGCATACTACGCCGACAAGTTACCAAAGTATGAGAAAGCGCTCAAGGCGGGCACTCGGCAGATGGTCGGTATCTACACCGCAAAAAAGATTGTCGCTGAACTCTGTAAAGAGTACAATGTCAAGGCAATCATTGCCCACAACAGCAGATTCGATGACAATACACTGAAAAAGACAATCCGCTATGTGACAAAATCAAAAACTCGGTACTTCCTGCCGTATGGCATTCCGGTCTATGATTCACTGAAAATGGCACGCGATACAATCGTAAAACAAAAGTCTTACCGCAAGTTCTGCGAAAAAAACGGATACCTCACCGCAAAAGGTATGTTGAAATCAGACGCGCAGACACTGTACCGCTACATTACAGGACAGAATGAGTTCAACGAAGAACATCAGGGCCTGGATGATGTACTGATTGAAGTGGCAATCACCGCAAAATGCTTCGCTCAACACAAGCCGATGAGAAAACTGCTCTATGCAAATTGAGCAGTTTTTCTTTACAAACAATAAAATAAATGTTATAATAATTATGAGAGGTAAGAATTATGGAAAAATGGATAAAAACTGAACCGAAAATTGATTATTGTGAATTGTATAGACAAAATTATGAAGATGCATTAGATGAAATTAGAAATCTTAAATTAAGAATTAAAGAACTTGAGAATGAAAATCGAGAATTAAAAAATGAAATTAATTTTGAAGATAATTACATTTTAAATCAGTATCGGTATCTGTATAAATAAATTAAAAAAGTTTCAAAAATCTATTGACATTCCTTTTAGAACTGCTATAATAGTATTGTACCAAGAGGGAGGAAATAGAAAATGAAAAAAAGACAGAAAGTATACCTTGACATGGATGGAACAATCTTCGACCTGTATCACCGCGAAAACTGGCTTGAAAGATTGCTCTCGGGTGATGAATCGGTATTTTGGGGTGATTTTCGAATCATTACTGAAAATGACCTCAGATTCCGCTACCCTGCTTCTGATTTTGAAATCGTTGTATTGAGTATGACCCCGAAAGGCGCGGATGAAGATTTCTGCAAAAGAGTTGAAGAAGTAAAAAATCGTTGGCTTGACCTGTACTTCCCCACTATCACAAAGCGCATTTATCGCAAGTATGGGAACAACAAAAATCTGAAAGGTTCTGCTAACGCAATTCTGATTGATGACAACGCTGAAATCCGCAAGACTTGGAAAGGTATTGCAATCGACCCCGCCGAACTTTGGGGTTGATTTTTCCGTTTACCATTTTGGAATGAGAAAAAATTTTAGAATTATTTTTGCAATTTCTACTTGACTTTTGGTTTCGTTCCATGATACAATTGGCGTCGCGCCCACGGGCCAGGCGCGACGAATTTTCCATTGTACCATACCCCCGACATTTTGTCAAGCATTTTTTCGCAATTTTTTATAAAAAAAATTTATCCCAAAACCCTTGACAGCACGCTCCAAAAGTGGTATTGTATTAGTGTAAGAGGGAGGTAATACCTATGTGGGAAATTAATGCTCGTATCGTTGAAAAAATCTATGGTGGTTACGTTGACTGGGATGAAAGATTCTACGAATGCCCCGAATGTGGTGAACCTATCTACGAATGCGACTGGACTGCGGAGGATCTTGAAAAAGAACTCTGCCCTGTCTGCGGATTCATTAATGAAGAGTAAAAATCTTCAAAAAAGGGGTTGACAAGTTCGACCCCTTCTGCTATTATAGTATTGTAAGAAAAGAGAGGTAAGGAAAATGAAAAAGGCTGTTGTAACACTGATTGTAGAGTACGAAGATGATGCATGGTTTCTGGAAAAAGGACGTCTGACCACCGAGGGATTCTGGGAAGGAATTGAAGTCGATGACATTGACGTAATAGATGAAAACATCATGGAAATTGAAGAAGAAAAGTAAAAAAGTGCTTGACAGCACTTTTCTTCTATGCTATTATAATAGTGTAAAGAGAGGTAAAGAAAAATGGAAAAGATTTTGACACTTGCAGGATTCGCACTCGGCGCAGGTATCATGCTCATTAATCCCACTGTCGGCGCGTGGGTAATAGCGATTCTCTCGCTGATTAACTTCATCATTGAATAATAGAGTATGCGCCCAGGCGCTTAATCCGATCGGGTTGAGCGCCAAGCGCAAGATCTTTTAAAAAAATGCTTGACATTCATTCTAAACATGATACAATAGTATTGTAAAGAGAGGTAAGGAAAATGAAAAGAAAAGTAAAGATGACTAATGAACTCGCTACGGCTCTAATGGACGCTCTGTGCTGTGTTGCAATTTCTGCTGATGGTGGCTATGATGAAGCACGCTTTGAAGAAGATGACTATGAGGGCGCGCAGGAATACGCACGAACAAAGTTCTGCGAAATTCTCAATCAGTGGGAAGAAATCTACGGCTTTGAATGGGAAATTGAAGAACCAGAAGAAAATCTCTTCATGGCTTAAAAAAAGAGTTGACAAACTCTTTTTTTGTGTTATACTATAATTGTAAGAGGAGATAATACAATGAAAACCAAGAGAAATGAAAACGGAACAGTCACATTCTACAATCTGCGCAATGAGGAACTCAACCGCAACCTGCGCAAACTCGGACACAAGGTTGTTGAAGATAAGAAGAAAAAATCTTCAAAAAATGCTTGCAGGGGCTTGACAAAATACTAATACCTGCTATAATGGTATTGTAAGGAAAGGGAGGTAACATCTATGGAACACATGAATCTCATCGCTGAATACTGCACAGTGTTTGCGGTCAAGGTCGATCGGGCGATCTGGTATGAAGACGGCGGCTTCAAGTATGCGGACGTCTTCGATCCAGAGGAAGGCTGGATCTCCTATTCCTGCAACACGCAGGAAGAGTGGGAAATGCTCACAGAGTAGTTTCCCACTCTTAAAAAAAATTTTAAAAAAAGTGTTGACAATCCAAGAGGAACATGTTACTATAATAGTGTAAAGAGAGGTAAATAAAATGGAAATCTACATCGTAACTTGCATCGTTGAAGAGGAATACGGCGGAACTGAAAACGTCGCAGTGTTCGGCAACAAAGCCGACGCTGAAAAATACGTCGCTGAACGCCAAGAAACATTCGAGGCTTGGTGGGGCAACACTGTCGAGCGGTACGCAATTGAAGAGTGGAAAGTTTCTTAAAAAAACACTTGACACTCTTCAAGAGTATGCTATAATTAAAATGTAAAAAGAAAAGAGGTAAATTATGACAGCAGAAGACAAACTCCGCGAATACGCGCGCACGTATGCAAGACAGGATTTTCTTGAAACTCTCTTATTCTATTTCTATGAATACAGGACAGAAGTAACCCCTAACACAATGGCAAAAATCTTCATTGAAGAGTTCGCAAACGTGGCGACCAATCTTGCAAAAGAAATGAACGAAGATGATGATGATTATGTAATCCCGACAAAAAAGGACTTGACAACAGGGACAGAATGTATTACAATAAAATTGTAAAAAAAGAGAGGTAAAGAAAATGAGAGTGTGGAATGTAGACTTCGGATTCGGTACAGTGATTCGTGACAACGGTCAGCGCCTGCTGGTTCAGTTCGACGAGATGCCGTGGATGGTTCAGGAGGTTGACCGCAGAAACCTCGTAGATGCGGAGTTACTGCCCCAAGGGTGGCGGTAACCCTTTTTTTTATTTGGCGCGTCGTCCACAGCCCGGACGACGCGATTTTTTCATTATACCACCTCAGCCACATTTTGTCAAGCAAATTTTGCAAAAAAAAATTTTTTAAAAATTTTTCCTAAAACCCCTTGACTTCCAATAGCAAATGAGTATAATTATAATTGTCAAGGGGAGAGATAGCCGAGGAACTTACGAGGGCGCGCACTCCATGAGCGAAGGTTAAAAGAAATCTCGAAAAAAAATAAAAAAACCCCTTGACAAGTTATAGCAGAAATGCTAAAATGTAAATGTAAAAAGGAAAGGTAAAAGGTGATTAAATTATGACAAACAGAGAAATGTATCAGAGAATTATGGACGCTTGCGCAAATGACGCTGAAATCGTGGGGTTCTGCGGTCATCAGATTGAACTGCTGGATAAGCGCAAGTCCTGCAAGCGCACTGGTCCGACCAAGACACAGGTCGCAAACGCTGAACTGGCTGACAAGATTGTTGGCTACATCGAAGAGCAGGGCGCTCCTGTCACCTGCGCACAGGTCGAGGTTGCGTTCGGTCTGTCGAATCAGAAAGCGAGTGCGATTCTGAACCGCAGTGGTCGCTTCGTCAAGGTGACCGAGGGCAAGGGTAAGACCAAGGCTACCTTCGGAATCAAGGACTAACGCCGAGGGGCGCAAGCCCCTCTCCCTATGGGGATGGAAAGCTGAGAGTTTCACGCAGGACGTGAAAACGCGGTGCAACTCCGCGCACCCCCACCTTAAAAAACCGCTTGAACCGCTTGGGATCCCTCCTCCTTGTCCCGGCGGTTTTTTTATTTTACCCCTTGACTTTCTGGGCTCGCCGCTGTGGGTCGCAGCGGCGAGTATTTGTCAACAAGCATAATTCAGAAAATTTGTCAAGCAATTTTTTGTGAAAATTTTGTGAAAATTTATTTCCCAAAAATCGCGTTTAGTAGGACTAAACAAAAAGTTTAAAAAAGGCTCATCCCTGAGCCTTCTTCCAGCAGTTGTAATACAGGCCATAGTTCGGCTTACCCTTGACCGTGTTTACAATGTGCTTCAGAATCACCGTTTCATCTTCAGCATCAGCAAGCGCTGTGTGCTTTTCAATGTATTCAGTATCTTTAACAATGTATCTGTAAGCAAATTCAGCACCTGTGCGGAAATTTCCGCTTTCGCTGATGTAGCCATTTTCAGAACAGAAGTTTCTGTACTCATCTGTATTCAGTACTGTTTCGCAAGCAAGATTGTAGATGCAGAGCAGGTTCTTTGTCTTGTGGTCAAGTACCTTTGACAGGTGCTTTCCGTTGAACAGTTCGTCTGTGTAGTGAATTGCCTTGTAGTCAAACTGCAGATTGTATGCGCTGATTGTACTTACTTTGTATTCCTTGATAGCATCAGCGACTGCTTTAGAAATGTCCGCCCACTTCAGCACCTTTTCGGTTTCCCTTGCGTGCTTGTAATCCTTATCGTATTCCTTGTAGAAATCCGACGTCTTCAGAATCCAGTGCCCGATACCGTGCAGTTCCTTTGTGAGGAATCTGTCCTTCTTCAGTACGTTGAAGTCCTTGTCGATGATAACGTACCCCAGGTCATGCACTAACGGCTGTCCGAATGTTCCTACTGTTTCAGTGTCGATTACCATGATGTTATTGCGTGTCTTCATAATTTATCTCTCCTTTAACTTACATACTAATAATAGCACCAATCCAAAAGCATGTCAACACTTATTTTAAAGAAATTTGCGCTTTTGGCTTAAACGTTCGGCTTTAACGGCTGGCCGCAAGTTAGTTACCGCTAACGACCAACGTTTGTGAAAGTTTTCACATTCACAAGTTTAATACACAAATTGTTGAGTTAGTCAAGACTAACTTAAAATCCTAAAAATCGTTGTTGACAAAACGATCCAACAGGCTTATAATTAATGTAGAAAGGGGATGATAAAATGACGCTGATTTCTAGAAAAGCGCTTGCGGAAATTGTCGGTGAAATGGTGTTCGATACATCGCTTGAAATTGACCGTGCAACTGGTGAAACAATGAAACAACTTCACCTCCAGATGTTCCGATCTACTGGCAACAGGGCAAGGGACAGACGGAAGGCTGAAAAGCGTTTCGGTAAAGAACTCATTGATAAAGGGTTCGAGGTGCATCACCGCCTTGACGGTCTCGTGGGTCTGATTCCGAAAGAACTTCATCGAGGTGTTCCGCATGTGGGCTTCATTAAAAGGCTGGCACTGAGCTAGCCTTTTTAATTCACAAACGAGTTAGTCTCCACTAACGGTCCGAAATTTGTGAAAGTTATCACATGCACAAGTTTTTCCGCTTTTTGCGCGGTTAGTCTTGACTAACTCCAAATCCTGAAATTGTTTCACATGAAACAAAGTTAGTTGCCGCTAACGGGCCGAAAAATTATACCACACCCCACCCCAGTTAGTCAAGACTAAATTTAAAGATTTTTGTGAAAATTTTGTGAAATCCCGAAACCGCTTGTGAAAAAATTAATTAGCAAAAATTATTACCTGTACATTTTTTTGTACAGGGTATTTATTATAATAAGTGTGTAAGGTAAGGGAAGACATCCCACCGAACAGCGCTCTTTGAAAAGTTATAGTTGACAAATCTTAAAAACCATGGTAGTATTATTATAGAAAGGTTAAGGTGATTACACTATGGAAAAAATGACAAAGATTGAAATGTTCTCCCAGATTCTGACACATCTTACAGACGCTGATGAAATTGCTTTCATTCAGCATGAAATCGAACTCACGGCAAAGAAAAACGCAAACCGTTCTAACAAGCCGACAAAGGCACAGATTGCAAATGCAACACTTGCCGATGAAATCTACGATGCAATGAAAGACGGTCAGTCTTACAGAATTTCCGAAATCAAGGCGCTTGTTCCTGCGCTTGCTGATGCAAATCCGCAGAAAGTTTCCGCAATTGTTACAAAGATGCGCAAGGAAATCAGAGTTTCCCGGGAAATGGTGAAAGGGGTTGCATACTTCACAAAGATTTAAGTCTTTCACAAAACTTTCACAGAACAGGGGTTGACAAAGCCCCTGCTCTGTGGTAGTATTATTATAGAAAGGCAGGTGATACCGATGACATTCACTGAAAAAGAAATTGAAAAGCAGATGAAAGCAAATCATTGCACGCGTGATGAAGCGCTTGAAATCTTACAGTGGGACTATGAAATCGACCATGGAAACACTGAAAACGGCGCTCTGACAAAGGAACAGAAAGCACTTGTGCGGAAAATCACAAAGGCTGACCGCAATCCTGCTGAAAAGCGTTCTGTAAAGCGTGAAAGAAAAGTCAATGAAAACAAGAAAGCGCTCATTGAAAAAATCGCTTCCGCTCTTGCAGAAACTGAAAATCTTTCAGTCAAGACTGAAACGGAAATCAGTTTCACTTACAACGGCAAGCAGTACACTGTAAAACTTACAGAACACCGTGAAAAAAAGGCTGAAAAATAATCAGCCTTTTTTCATAAAATTTTCATGGCACACCTGGCCCCGTTGTCATCTGTGACAACGCTTTTCAGCGTGCCGCAAATCCGGCACGCCTGGATCTGTGTGCATGGTCAGACAACGCACCCTAGCGTGCCGTGAAAAAATTCACAAATTTTTTTGCGAGTTAGTCTTGACTAACTCGCCTCGCCGTGCACAACTGGCACGGCGAGATTTTCGTTGTCAAGTACATTTAGCAATTTTTTCTATAAAATTTTGTAATAGTAGTATAAGAATCTTTTATCCTAAAAGTATTGCAATCCAGTAGCACATCTGCTATACTATAATCGTCAAGGGGGGAGAGATAAAATTCCCTAGCGGTTCTCTCTTCTGCGGATACACGTTAACGAAGCAGAGATTTGAAAAAAAACTTCAAAAACCCCTTGACAACGTATGGCCGCTGTGCTATACTAATAATGTAAGGTAAGGATGAGCAAAGGCGGGGTAAGCGCGAGTGTAAGTCGAGAGTGGTCGCCCTTCAAAAGCCGGATAATGCCCATAAAATCCTGAAATGTCTCGTGAAACACGGTGACACTCCATCCGGGAGTATCGGAGATACTCTGGCGGAGGGTGGAGATGAAAGGGAGCCTCCGAAACCTTGCAAAAAAATTTCTCCAAAAGTGCTTGACAAAGCCTTGCGGGCATGGTATACTAAAATCACAGAGAGGGCAAAGCCCCAAGAAAGGTAAAAGGTGATAACTCATGACAAAGACAACTATTACAGAAAGAATCAACGGCATCAACTTCGACTCCCTGACTCGCGATGACTTCGACTTCCTCGTCGAACGTGCGCTCAAGAGTGTGCGCAAGGGTAATCCGAACGCTGTGCGCAAGCCGTCCAAGAGGCAGGTCGAGAACGAGGGCTTCAAGGGTCAGATTCTCGGTATCCTCGGTGATGGCATGACCGCTGCGCAGGTCGGTGCTAAACTCGGCATCAGCGTGCAGAGGGCTTCCGCCATTCTGAGGCAGATGGTGGTTGCTGGCGCTGTCACTGTCGCCAAGGCAAAGGTCGGCAGGGTTCTGCTCTACACTGCGGTGCAGTAAGCCCCAAGCCCCCACAGGGGGCTTTTTTTATTGGCTCGCCGCGACTGGGCGTCCCGGCGAGAATTCGCCATTATACCACCTTCCGCAATTTTTGTCAAGAAAAAAATCGCAAAAAATTAAAAAATATTTTTTCCCAAAAAAAAGTGGGGCACCTCTCGGCACCCCTAGAAAAAGTTTAAATGGAATGGATGTACCCTTTATTAGGTACATTATTAGTATACCAAAAAATTTTTTTTACCGCAAATTTTTCAAAAATTTTTTAAAAAAATCTTGACACCACTGCGCGCAGATGTTATACTACGTATGAAAGAGAGGTAACCTACCATGAGCAAAAGAGCAATTATAGTCTGTGTTTGCGAAATAGCCTGTTGCTTAATCGGCGGCGTTGCCGCTCGCATCGCAATCACAATCATAAAAAATATCGTAAGAAATTACAAAAAAGGTATTGACAATAGCGCAGAAGATGCTATAATAGAATTGTAAAGAGAGGTAAGAAAGATGAAAAACAACTACTTATTCTACGATGAAGAAACAGGTGAAGAATTCTTCGTTCAGAGAGACACCAAGGCGGAAGCCGTCGAAATCGCCAAGATGTACTTCACAAGACCTCTGCTTCAGGACTGCCTGTCGGACGAAGAAGCCGACATTCTGGGGTACGACACCTACTAAAGCCAACTGAGCGACCTGCCCTCCCTCCTCCTTGGGGCAGGCGCTATTTTTTTATTGGCTCGTCGTTGTGGGGCGCAACGACGAGAGTTTGTCAAGACTAACTTTCACCAAATTTTTTCGCTGGCAAGTTTAGTAGCACTAAACAAAAAGTTTTCTCCCAAAAATTTGCGGGTGGCGTATTTTTTGTACACCCTATCCGCTATAATGTATCTGTAAGGTGAGGGAGGGAGAGAGACCTCGGAGACGTCCGAAAAAAATCTCAAAAAACCTCTTGACAGCCTACACATTCCATGCTATACTATGTATGTAAGAAAGGTAAGGTGATACACATGGAAAAACTCACTAAGATGGACTACTTCAACCGCATTCTCGCTTACGCGCATGATGAAGACAAGGACTTCCTGCGCCATGAGATGGCTCTTCTGGAGAAGAAGAACGCGTCTCGCTCCACAAAGCCGACTGCAAAGCAGGTAGCCAACGCTACTATCGCTGATAGCATCTATGATGCTATGCAGGACGGCCAGTCCTACACCATTGCCGAGATTAAGGCTCTCGTGCCGGAACTGGCGGAAGCCAATCCGCAGAAGGTCTCGGCAATCGTCACGAAGATGAGGAAGGAAATCCGCGTCTCTCGTGAGATGGTCAAGGGAAAGGCTTACTTCACCAAGATTTAAGCCCTACGGGGCGGAGAAATCCGCCCCTAAATTTCCCTGTTGACAATTTTAAAAAAATTTGCTATACTATTTATAGAAAGAGAGGTAAATGGTATGGACGAAAAAACTATCGCTCACCACATGCGGACACTCGGTTGCACGCGAGAAGAGGCAATCGCCCTGATTCAGGATGACGCGGACGTTGACCGCGGAATTGCGAAAGAGTGGGATCTCACTCCCGAACAACTGAAAAATCAGCGCAAACTTGCGAACGCCACAACGCGCAAGACAAGCGGAACCGCCAAGCGCACCAAGAAGGACAACCCGACCAAGCAGGCGGTAATTACCACGGTTGCGCAGGCTCTCGCAGGGTACGATAACGTAAAAGTTACGAACCCCGAGCGCGTGGTAGACTTCGAGATTGATGGGGTACGCTACTCCCTCACCCTCACGGCTCACCGCAAGTAGTGAACAGAAAGTTTAGCCCTGCTAAACTTTTCTTTTGCGCTCCTGGTTTAGCAGAATTAAACAAAAAGTTTAGTACTGCTGAACTCGTCGCTGACTGCCGCAGCGACGAGATTTTGCGAAGGAAACAGTTTCTGAAAAAAGTCTGCGCGAATTGCACAAAAAGTGAAAAATTTTGCATTTTCCTGAAAGCGCTTACCGGCCCGAGGGCGCTAGGCTTGGGCCGTTTTTCCGGCCGGCACTAGCATATGCGATTTTTTTGCTCGCAAAAGTGGCCCTCATATCGCGCTAAAATTTTCCTAAAAACACCCTTATGCCGATCGGTTTTTCTCGCATCTATTTGTGAAAATTTTCACAAACCGCCTTTCCGATTGGTTGAGCTTGCGAAACCAATCATATCGCGCTAGTTTTTTCGCAAAATTACTTTATTTTATTAAAAAATTTTGTTATAATATAAAAAAAACAACAATTTTTTATAAAAATTTGTCATATTATATATATAATCCCCATTTTATTATAACATATATTTAAAAAATTGTCAATTTTGTGAATTTTTTCACAAATTCCTTGGATTTCCAACTATTCCGGCCGCAAAATTGACAAAAATAATAAAATATGTTATAATATAATGGGATATATATTATATATATGTGAATTTTTTCACAAAGTTGATTATTTATTTAAAATATAGTATAATTATTATGGGGGGACCCTTCTGGCCGAACGAGTCCTTTTTAATAATACCGATCGGTTTAATCCAGAAGCGCATATCATTTATCCATAAAAAAAGAGGGCGCAGTAAAAACAAGTTTTACCGCTACCCTTATTCCAAAAGAAAGGTAAATATATTAACCTCGGAGAAACCACAACTAAATACTCCGAAGTCAAACCAAGTTAAACGATACTCACTTCACCCTTTGTAAATTTTCTCTTTACAGATTTTTTACAAAATCCGCAAGTACCTTTTCAGGAGAGTTCTGCGCGACTCGGCTAGGCAGTACTCTACGCCGTCTAACCTCATTGGTGCTACAAGCTGAGTTGCCGCCATCCTCTCTAAGGATGCCATCCATCGCAAGTTCCGCATCGCTCCAATCATCCACCTTACGGTAACCCTGGCTCTCCAGCTCCTGAAGTTCTTCCATACTTTTATCTATATGGTCCAGAAGCATAATAGCCAACGCGTCATAGTCTTTCTGACAGTAATTGCGCTCGGCCGCGTCGCCATAGCGATCCTTCATATACTGCTCAGCAATAGCAGATACCTCTCGTTGAGCCTCCTTGCGCAAATACTCCTGCTGATACACGCGCTCCCGTTCCACTACGACATCATGAAAAACACCTTCTATATCATTGCGATTAATACCAAAACCCAGAAGCTCATCGATCTGTTTGGCCCAGCCTTCTTTGTAACTATATACTCTAATATCTGTCATTACCGTACCACCTTATCTTTCCTTACATTATTATTATACAATATATTTTTATTATATGCAAGTAATATATTTTTTATCTAGTGTCAAACTTGTGAAAATTTTCACAAAGTTTTTATATTCAGAAGCAGAAGGCAATATGAACTAACTTTTGAATGATTTTTGAATCGAAATATGGAAATCTCCTCTCGGGATTTTCAAATGAGATTTTGCTAGATCCATGCGATGGGTGCGGCTAGGGGTACCCCGGAGATTTTGAACCGGGATTTTGTGCAGGAGGGCCCCCGGGAATGGTCGTGACTCCGATTTTTAAAATGAACCCCATATAGGCTAGGCCCGGCCGGCACCACCCCTCACCATTCCTTATCATTTTCCCTAGTAAAAAATTAACATTTTTTTAACCCATAGTGATGTTAATTTTTCAAACCATTTTTCTGAAATTTTTGTCATGTTTTTTTAGGAAAAACCTTCTGAAAAAATTCATGATACTTTATCTAATTTCAAATACTTCATCCATATTCGATACGATCTTTAGAAAACCAATGTGGATAAACTATCTACTCATCTGCAAATTCAATCATTTTCGGTTCATATTTATTAACTCTAATAGGTTTATATCCATATTTCAGCTCCCACATCTCAAGAGCCGCTTGATATTTGTTATCATTCAATTTTGCAAGAGTATCTTTATATTCACTATCAGAAATATCTCCCATATCTTTCATAATTGCAAGGTCCTGCTCTAACGATATATCTCTATTATTACCAAAGCAAGCGTTCATCAAACCTTTTCATTCTCGAATTTCATCATCGCTCATATCTTCATATGATCCACCAACAGAAGCTCTCCAACGTCTATCAACAATATCATATTTTTCTTTAGTGATAGGTAATATATAATTATAAGCAGTTCTCGGACTATGATGATATGTTGTAGCCATATATTGATTTCCAAAAGTAATATCTCTGGCTATACCTGCCCCGGTATTCCAAGGTTCAACAACGAGTAGCTCATACACAGCATGTTCATAATCATTAGAGGTTTGTTCTTTTGTAGACTTACGTCCTTTTGCTTTAGGTATATATTCTTTTAATTCTTTAGTAAGAACATATTTACTACCTTCCATATGTCATTCATAAAATTCTGACATATAATCAAGATATTTCTGTTTCTGATTTCTAAATGTTCCAGCAGATATGTTAAATAGTTCTTCTGCTAACTCTTTCCCGCTATATTTTTTATTTAATTTAACCATATTTTTATTTAAAATGTAATGCATTTTTAGGTAAGTCTATATATATACATTACCCAAAAAAACATGATACTTTTACTCCTCTCAATTTTTATAAAGGGTTTGCGCTAAAAACTATCATGTTTTACCCAAAACATTACATTTTCCACTCTTTTTCCAATTTCTCTTTTAGTTTCTTATTCCTTCTACTTTGCGCGGCTTGCCTTAATTCGCCGGCAGTGATCTCATATCTAAATTTCCTCGGGGGATTACCAATACTATATCCAGAAGATCTTAAACAACGATTTATAGCTTCTACTGAAAAACCGGTTTGCGCGCAGGCCTCCTCTATGCTGCCGAATAAGTCGATAGGCTTCCCCGCATAGTCAAGCATTACTATTCTTTTATTTCTTTTTTCCATTTTGAGTTAATCTCGCTTTCATTTTCTTTTTATCAAAACCCTTAGCTTTCAACTCTTCATTCTTTCTTTCAAAAATATCTTCCCCGCAGAACTTACGAATCTCAATAATGCAGAACGCCATTACATCTTCTTTAATCTGCGCTAATTCCTCTGGGGTTAATAACTCTTCTCTAAATCGCTGTACTTCCGAAGCGGTTAGATCTTCTATATCTTTTCTAATTGCCATTTCCAATTCTCCTCTGCGCCAAAGGCGCTATGCGGATTTATCTCCTCGCTACGCTCGGGATAAACCGCTCCAATTTCGCTAATCCCTCCGGGCTTAGCTCGTTGGAACTATATTATTTCTAATATATTATACCATATATTTTTGGTAATGTAAAACCGTCTTCTCGTTTAGACGGTCAATTTATTTTTATTATAAAAATCCAGATGAACTATATAAAAAAGGTTTGCGCTCCAGGCTCTTCCGTTCGGGTTAAGCAAGCAGCGCAAACCAATTAAATATAACGAATTTTGTTATTTTTTATATCAATTTCAATAGCAATATGCTCCGATTCATCTCAGTTTTTACGGTACAGAAACATTACCACGACCTTGCCATCATCTTCCAAAAACAGATGTTTTCCAAGCATTTTTTCTGGTTCACGGTCCGTAAAATTATATACCGTCTCCCATACCATGCTCTCTAATTTATCGTATGCCGACAATCTATTTCTAATGGCTTCTTCTTCAGTTTTTTGCGCCGTTTCATACATTGCCCTCTGCGCCCAGAGCCTACTCATATCCATATTAATCTAAAGTCATTCCATATATAACTAGCACTACTGCAACAATAGGTATCAATTTATAGATAAAAATCAGAGTTTCATTCATTAATAGATACCAAGAGTCCTCTTAGCTTCCATTTCCATATTAAACATATCGGCTTGATACAAGAAATCATTCGTTTCAAACATATAGATACTGAAACCCAGAAGATCTCCACCAAAATACTTTTCGATTCGGCTTGCGGCATCGCTATAATTACTTGCAAAAAACCAGAGGTCATCAGTTTTTGTTTCGTTTTCAATTCCAAGATACTTAACTCTAGCGAATACAGGATACATTATTTACTTACCTCTCTTTTCATTATCATATTTGCTGCAATGCCCTTCGGCGCAAACCATTTCGTCAATATAAGGTTCCCAATGCGCAATAAACCGTTTCAGTTTTCCAGTTTCCGAACGCCAAGCCTTATAGTCATCATGTTTCAGCTCATCACAATTAACATGGCCACTTTCATAATAAGTAGAAAGCTGGTAATCACATTCTGCTACCATATCACGAAGATTCCAGTTTGCGGTATTTTCTGAAAGATTCGTACCGATCGTATTATGTTCTCTGCATAAATCCCACATAATCTCGTTATATTTGCGCAAAGCCGATGCTAACTGTTTATCTGTTGGTTTCATAATGATCATCTTCCCTTCCTTTATCCATCCTCGCTCCGCAGTTTGGGCAAAAGTTTCCACCATCAGCCGACTCTGCACCGCATTCAGAGCATTTTGGCAAAGTAAACATCATTTCTATACCATCTTTAGGATTAAATATCCACTTCCCGTGTCTGACAGGTTCGGTTTGTAAATGTTCCAACCATTGTTCCACCCTGAACGATTGTATCAATCTCGATCCGTTGGTGTAGATTTCTTCCGTGTCAGTGAAACCATATATTTTTTCAAATTCTTCCCATGTACTCGGAAATGTCATCTGATCACCACTCATCGTCTCTCCTTTCTGCATTAACCAATCTTATAATACCACCTTTGGTAAAGGTAACCAAGCCACAACTTCATATTTATTGTGATATAACCCTGCTTCATCTTCCCAAAAATAGTCATCTCCTCTGTTAGACATACAATCCCAGATATGATAATCATAGCCATGAGTTATTACGATCACTCTTTCATCAATCTCTGGGGCCTTTTCATTGAGAAGTATCCATCTAATGGGCATTACATCCATAGTGGGCTCATCGACAGGACACTTGGTTTGTAATTTACAACTACCACATCCCGTTTCGTTGTATGTACACACTTTTTTTAAATAAGCATCCGCATCAATCGGTCTCATATAATATGCCCAATCATCCAACCACAAATCATCATCAAAAATCCAAACATAAATGCGAAAAATCCAACTACCATAATCACTTGCCCAATTGCCACAAAAGCATCTGCTATATCAATCAATCTCATAAACTTTTCCCTTCTACAATATAATTATACCATAATTTTTATAAAAAATAAAAGGGGCGGCTTTCGCCGGCCCTTATTTGGAACTCAGGACTAGGCCCGAGTGTAGGCAACCTTGACCTTGCCCTTGCCAGTGCCGTCAACCTTTACCAGGCCAGCGACCTTAGCCAGCGCAGTCATTCTCTGCGGGGAGATACCCAGGTCATCAGCGCAGATCTGGTCATTGTCAGCCAGGAACGCATCCACCTGCGGAATCATTGCGACCAGGGCTTCATGAGCCTTGCTCGGCTTCCGAACCGCCGGCTTTCCACCCTTACGGACGGACTTCAGAGCGCGCTCCTTCAGGAATGCGAAGTCATCTTCAGAGATAGTAGCGAAGTCGATAGCGTTGATGCGGTCAGTCAGAGTCATCTTGTTTTCCATAGTTTTAATCACCTTTCCTTTTCTATTTTTTTTCTACGGAGTTCGTAAGGTTTCCTTTCCTTATCTTACATATATATTTTATCATGATTTTTTTGATTTTTCAACTTTCCGTTCGTTGAAGTTGTTGGGTTAGTCCGCAGGATTTAGCCTATTTGGTACCGCGCCGCTAGTTCCTTGAACCATTTCTTTGCGCATCGGATAAGTTGGGGTGAATTGCTTCCGCTGAATTTGAGGATTTCATCCAGCTACAATTTCTTTAGGAGCGTTTCCAACCTCTGCTTGTGTCGCTGATTCCTCTTACCCCTTCCTTACATTATTATTATATAATAATTTTTAGAAGTTTTCAACTTACCGATTTTTTTATCTGTAAGATTTGAGAGGAGGAAACCCAACTTCCCTGCGCCATTTCTGACTTATCCCGTGAAGGGCCTATAATTTTTCATCGGCGTGGGTTTCCCCTTCCCTTACCTTACATAATAATTATACTATTA
>CAMNBC010000004.1 GCA_946532115.1 uncultured Treponema sp. | reverse complement strand
TTGCCACAGCATAAGTGATTGTCATGCTGGCATAAGTGTTCATCTGCTCAGGGATTCCCTTTGCGCAAATCTGATAAAGTGTGTTTGAAAAAATAATGATTAAAAGCGGCCAGATGTAATTGAACATGGACGACTCCTTAGAGAAAGATTGCCCATCTTCAAAGACCTTACGATGTGGCTGAATGTTATAGGGATGAAAGTTCCCGGCACATTCCTACCCGGTGGCAGATAAGGGTATTATAGCGGAAATGAAGGAAACTGTCAGTTGAAACAATGTTCCATGAGTTTACCCACCAATCATAACTCCAATATTTCCATTTACGAGTATCCTGATAATTCCACAGATAACAAGATGAATAGGATAATACCAGTAAAAGAAATATTTCATTCCCTTAAAAGAGCCTCTTTGACCATTATAATTTTTGAGTAAAGGAATTGTTAGAGCGACGCCCATTTGAAGAATTCCATATATTGGATTTATAAAAATTGCATAAACTGTGGCATAAACTGCAACCCACAAAAGCATCATAAACATTTGCTTTTTAAAATTACCGCGATTTGCCCCAAAATATATGATTATAAGAAAAGCTGGACTTGACCAGTCTGCTGGAAAAGCTAGTGCAGAAAGCACAAATATTAATAATGTTTTTTGCCACTGCTTTAATTGTTCAGAATCAGAAATTGTCAAACCCAAGACTCCAAGAAAAAGCGGCCATATTACACTTGTTTGATTGAAGCAGCTTGTTTTAAAAGGAATGAAAGGAATCCCAAATGCAAAATTATATGCAAAGTGTCCGATTACAGAAAAGATAAAAAGCCTTAAAAGATATTTTTTTACATCATGTGTATAATGATATCCTTCAGCCACCATATACCAGAAAATTGGAGCAGCAAGCCTTCCGAGTATATGAAGTAAAATTATCCACCAATCTGTCGGATAATTTGGATAGAGCACGCTGATTACATGATCGAGTGTCATTGAAAGAATTGCAATGATTTTTAATTTATTTCCTGTTAGACCTTTTTCCATAATTTTCCCTAAAACAAGCACACTAGTGCGGGTGTTCACATAACAACTGGTTAAAACGCAAACCGGCTTGACCGGTTTGTCGGCTTTGAAGTTTTGTTAGGTTTTGTTACCATAATATCGAGATAATTTTGAAATTATTGTTTCTTCAAAGTTTCTTCGGCCATCGATTATTGTGTGAACAATTATTGTATTACCTGAGATTTCATAAACGATTCTATAATATTCTTGAATCAATTCTCTGTATTTTGTTATACCCTGCCGTTCCAATTCGGGAACGATTCTTCCGCTTTTAGGATGGGTCTGGAGAGACGCTACATTTTCTTCAAATTCTGAAATTATTCTTTCAACGTAATTTGGACTTCGAGAATAATGATAAGCAGCAATTTCATCCAAATCTGCTTCGGCAAATTCTGAAATTATAATTTCTTCAATTTTTTCATCTTCCAAGATTGTACTTCCTTCTTAAATTTGAAAAAACTTCTTTTGCAGGTTTTGTTCTTCCAGCCTGTACATCCATTTCAGAGAATTGAATGATTTTTAACAAATTGAATGCATCTTTCATTTCCTGATAAGATTCAACATCAATTAATACTGCCCGTGATTCACCATTTTGTGTAATGATTAATGGTTCTTTTTTGTCATTTACAAAATTCATCATGTCAGCGGCATTTGTTTTTATATAGGAAATCGGTTTAATGCATTCCTGAACATTTGTAATCATAAAAACCTCCAGTCTTTATATGATACTATATTAAGACTGATTTAACAAGAAAAAAGTAACTTTCCGTACAGATAAAACTAACAGACTATATCTTTATACAATTCAAATCGGAGACTAACTGAATAGACGAATTCCCCATTATCTATCATCTGCTGAATTTCTGCCGGGCTGCTCCATTTGGCATCTACTTTTTCTAAAAAAACATAAGTGGCGCAGTGCGCCATCAACCTAACATAGTCTTATACTGACAAAATACCATACCCTGTGTATAAAATCTATCAGTAGATTGCTATCACCCCACCGAATACATAATAATCGGAAATCCTGGAAGGTTCATATTAATTCCGCCCATGATATTATAATCTAGCCATTTCTGCGCTTCTTCTTCCGACTGGCCCTGATTCATTATAGTGGTGAGCTAACGTGTCATATCCTACCTCTCCCAGCCCACATCAATGCGGTTGCTTCTTTTCTGTTTCATTTCGGCTTTGTGCTGTTTTTCCTGCTGCTTGTTGTAGCCTTCCAGGACTTTGTCGCGGAGGAGTCCGTAGAAGGAACGGTTTTTGTCCATGAGGATGATGTTGTTGCCGTCTTTGCTGGCGGAAATAACGGTCAGGTCTTCGAAGATGCGGTCTGTGCCAATGCCGAAAGCTTTTGGGACGTTGAAGGCCATGTCTTTGATGGTATCCCCGATTTTGAGTTTTGAATCTTTATCAACAAGTGCTCCGTTTGTGGAAATGATGTCCGAGGAGCATTCGTACTTCATTAGCCGTTTCTTTGTTCGTGAAGGATTTTATGATGAGAGTACAGGACAGGAGCAAGTTTTATCGGACAGAATGTCCGATAAAATGTCCGATAAAGAAAGGCAAAGAATAGAAATAATCTTAAACTATCTTAAAGAAAATACATCTATTACAAGTAGTAAGGCGGCAGAATTAATTGGAAAAGAAATTAAAACTGCAAACAGGCTGCTTGTAAAGGCGGTTAATCTTGGTCTTTTTAAGTCTGAGGGAGAATACAAGAATAGAATTTATCTTCTGAAATAAGGAGTTCACAATGGCATATCCAAAACCTCTTTCCGAAAAATCAATAGCAAGAATGTATGCAGATTCTAAACTTACAGAGGAGAAAATTGTTTTTCATCGTAGAATTCTGTGCTCTGTGGTATAATTGTTTATATGGAAAAAGAAGTACCACCAAGCTCTGAACAGATAAAGAGATTAAAGGCCTTACAGGGAGTTGATAGCGGAGTTTTTACACTCGCTGTTTTTTCTACTCTTGAAGGTCATATGCGATATCAGCTTAAAAACGAAGTAAATAATAAGACTCCGTTTCCCGATGTTCTGAAGACATATAGAACTCATTATTCTGTTGGAAATCCAAAGGAATATATGCTCTTTAAAAATATTGAGGCAAATGAGCGAAATACAAACTTTGTTCGTCATAGATTCGAAAATCTTTCTGCAGAAGAGGCTAAGGCGGCAATTTATTTACTTTCAGAGTTTGCTAAAATCTTCAAACTTCCACATGAAGACCTGATTAACGAGTTGGCAACAAATCTTGTTACTTGGAATAATCGAAAATCTCCTTTAGAAACAGCACAAGAGCTCGAGAGGGCAAATAAAGAATTACAGAAGCTTTCTAAAGAAAATACCGATATGGCAAAGAAGGTTAGTGAGTTCGAAGAAAAACAGAACCAGCTTTCTACCCTTAACACAAAATTAAAGTCCTTACAGCAGGACTATGATCAGCAGATAGCAAACAACCAAAAGAATAAAGATAAAATTGATGAGCTTCGACGTTCTAAAAATGAAGAAGAAATGAAAAACAGAAAAGCTCAGCAGATTATTCAGGAACAAATCGCAAAGCTTTCGGATGCTCAGACCTATATCGATAACCTTGCAAGAATGACCAGTTATACCAGAACTCGCTATGATTACGAACAGAGTCTTCTGCGATTAACAAGAGAACAGGAATCAATTGTAAATCAGGTAAAGTTTGAGCATGATTTCTTAGTGAAGGGTTCTGCAGGAACTGGAAAGTCTCTGGTTCTTCTTAAGACTCTTGAAAAGCTGATACAGAACAACAAAAGCACTTCTTTTAAGTTGATTACCTTTTCTCGCAGTCTGGAGAAATACAATAAATATGTGGCTCAGCTGATGAACATTGAAAATCCTGTTGAAAAAGAAATAATCACAACTTCTGAAGATTATACTAACAAACTTTTCGCGGATGCTTTTCCTGGGAAAGGCTTTTCATATAATTCATCAAAATGTTTGGAAAGAGATCCTGTTGTAGCGGGAAATCCAATAGGAAAAGAAATCTGGAATGAAATTGATAAATTCATTCTTCCAAAGGGCGTTTCGAAAAAAGAATATTGTGATGAGAAAATAAATCGTACTGGAATGAAAAGACTCCAAAGCGGAACAGACAGAAATAAAATCTGGGCTGCTGTGGAAGCAATCTTTGCTGAATGGGATAACCAAGAGGAGCTTTCTGTTCCATACGCAACCTATAAGTTAGTTTCTAGAATAGAGCAGGGTGAGTACACTGTTCCAGCAGAGTTGAAAACAGATTATTTGTTTGTAGATGAGGTTCAGGATTTAACAGTATCAACCTTACGTCTCTTAAAATACTCCGTTAATGGAAAGCTGATTTTAGCAGGTGATAACGATCAATCGGTTTTCCAGACAGGTTTTGCTTGGAGTCGAGCTAATATTGATGTTGTTGGAAATTCAAGAACTCTTAATATGAACTTCAGAAGTACAATACAGATTCAAGAGGTCTCTGAAAAATACCGTCAGCTAATGAAGGGCTTTGATAAAAAGAATTGTCCTGAAACCTTTAGAATTGGGGCACCTGTAGAACTTCATGAAGAACAGAATCAGGCGGAAGCCTTTGAGAACATGCTCGATTCTGTAAACATGTGTATTCAGTCTCTTGGCTATGAGCCGGAAAATATCTGTTTGATTGCAGGAAAACGAGATTACCTTTTAACCTTACAAGGATTATTGAAGGAAAAGCTGGATTTGGAATCAGATTTAGTAAATTCAGATGAGTTTTCTTTTGCCAAGCAGGGAGTAGTCCGCTTAGCAACACCTCAAAGCTGTAAGGGCCTAGATTTCCCTGTTGTTCTTTATTATCTGGATCATCGTGCTCACTTCTTGAATGTATATGATGAAGAAACTGCAGACAAAATGAACCGCAACATGATTTATACGGCCATCACAAGAGGAAGTGAACTCTTACGTATATTTATGCTTAAGGATAGCACCTCTGTCCCAATAGATGATTTGCGGAAGATTTTGAACTAAGTGCTATCCTCCCATTCTAGGATACACTTGATTCTACAGACCGAACAACAGTTCCATTGTCATCCACTTCTTCTACATGCCAAAAACTTATCTTTTCGGGATATCTACAGCCGAGATTTCTTAAGATATCAAAGAACTCTGGTGCAGGCTCGGGTTTTTCTTCACCTTCAAAAAATTCCTTATAGTAAAGCCAACATAAGCCGTTTTGTTTTCTACGAACTCCAATTCTTTTTACTGGTGCATGATTCCTATTAAAGTCCTCGTACATACTGTCAGTTATATGAGTATATTTTTTACTTTTATCTGGTCCTGTATATGTAAATGGGCCACTGTAATATCTAACAAGTTTTTTCATTCTGCACCTCCAATACTAAAGAACCAGTTATTCCAGATAGTCTGCGGAGAGTAGACTTCTCCAATTCTTTTTTTCATACCTTTAAGGTCCATGTTATCTAGGTATTTGTGACGATAAGGGTTTCCAACACCCATTAAACTATCTACATCATTCGCATTGTAGTTTTGTACATATCGCTTAAATACGTCATAGTTGAATACTACGGTAAGTGGGTCAAGGTTGTATTTATTATTTATTTCAGAGGTTCCATAGCCTCCATTCGCGAGGTCCCCGTCTGCCCGGTATAGATAATATATAAATAATTCTCCAGAGCGTATTTCTTCGACGTTTGCATACTTTCGGTCTTCGTAGACAGTTTTTCCATTCTTACTATTTGGAAAAAGGTCAAAGGTGCGGTCTTCTGCAATATAGTAGGTGTAACGAATTGCGATATCCTGCCAGAGCTCATAGGCCTTTTGTACATTTGCTGCTTTGATGACAAAAAATTGCCTTGTTCCTGGACTGTATAAGGCAACCTCACAGGTGTTTTCATAAAACCTTAGTTCAGAGATATCATTCAACCTGTGTGGGCGATATCTTAAAGTTGGGTTATCTTTTGGGAGTGCATTATATTCGGGAGCTGTTTTATCTGGAGTCCAGGTTGCAATAAAGGTTGGTTTTGCATGCCTGTCAAAGGCAAAAAGCTTAGGAGCACCAATAAACAACATAATTACCAGGATACTTATAAATAAGCGGTTTTCTTTTGTATTCATTTATACCTCCGTGGCATATTGAAATTTAATACTTTATTCGTCTTTCCAAGTAATTCCTTCGACTCTATGTCTACGAATAAATTCTAGATATAACTGTTTTGCAAATTTCTCAAGGTTCTTAAATAGTTTTCTTAAGCAGTCTTTGAATTTCTTTGAAGCAGAATTTAAGTACTTTGTCCGGTATAATATTAAACTCTGCCGGCATTGGTAATGTATCCTCAGGTTCAACTATACCGAAGGTTCCGTCTGCAACAGAGAAAAACATGGTTCTCCAAAAAAGAGGTTCGGTTTCGTCCAGAATAGTCTCGTATGAATTTAATGGTAATTCTTTTTGGTATGGGAGTCTGAAAAAATATGATAAATAAACTTTATTTTCTGTCTCATTTGTTCTTACTGCAAACAAAGGACAATTATAACTTTTTAAGAAGTCATTTTCATGGAATGGGACAATTAGAACTTGTTCTCCTATTTGTTCATAGTAGTCACATTTTTTCGACTTGAGTTTTCCTGTAGGTTTTCTGATAAAAGAGTCCCAATAAAAATATGTTGTTTCACATTTGTCATTTCTATTCATATTTGCCTCCATTAAATATCAATATTTATATGTGATTAAAAACTCTTTTTGGCAAAAACTTTTTTAAATTTACGAGGAGGTATGGTTGAAACTGTTTCCTCTAGGCAGCAAGGTTTTCAAAAATCTAAACAGAATGCCGGATAAGAGAACCAATGATTTCTGTGTCCAGACCTACAGCTTGGCATTTTTCACTTCCTTAAATACTATTCTTGATAATCCTTAAATGGAGCTATCAGGCAGTCATAAAGTAAATCAGAATTATATATTGTCTTTGGATTGTACAAAAAAAGCTTGCTTGTTTTATATGACATAGCTCCATACTGCATTCTAAAAAGTTCCTTGATGATATATTTTATCACCGGTGGGGGAATTAAAAGTTCAAGATTTGTCTCATCTCCATAAGGGCTGGGTGTTGCTAAATTATAAAGCTCTCCTTCCATAACACATTGTAACAGTCCTCTAAATTCAATTGAAATGTCATTTGTATTTGCCAGGAATGGAGTTTGCTTTTGCTCCCCGTTGAATTTAGGATAATAGAAGAAAATAAAGATTTCTCTATAATACCAGTCATATTCAACACGATAAAAAAGAATATTTTCAATATTTAATATATCCGGATTTTTCTGAGGATAAACTAAAATTTCAGAGATTTTATTAATATCATTGGTGGTAAGCAGTTTTCCGGTTCTTTTGCCTTTTTTGATTTCCCAATAAAAATAAGTAGTTTTGTCTTTTTTATAAAATGGTTCTCGATTTCTTTTAAGCATTATAGACTCCTTGATGTTGATAAGGGTGATAAACTAAGAAAAAAAAATTCGTGTTGTATTTAAATATGTGAGAAAAATATTAATTTGGCAAAATATTCCTTATGCGGCAGTGCCATACATTGCAGTCTGAATTTTTACTTTAAGTGCGTTACGACGGTTATTGAGAGTTCCTCTTCCAACTGAGTAGCCCATTTTTGCAAGACGACGAATTCCTTCTCTTTCGGAAAGGAGGGCATAAGTATCCTTATCTACCCAAGTATAAAATATGGCATTTTCGAATTCTGTAAAGGAATTGAGTATATTACGGTATTTTCGGTTTTCGTCTTCTGTTTCGAGTGAATATCTTTTGTCCTCTATGGTATCTTCCAAGGTTGTTTGACTATCTTCACCTAAAGTGTCGTTAAGAGAAAGAGTGTTGTAAATGTTTTCTCTTTTAGCTAAAAGGGTGTTTTTAATAACCTTTACAGAGAGGCCACAGAGATATGAAAGTTCGTTTAACGAGGCTTCAGTTTCGTACCATTCTGTATTATGAATACTCTTATATTCTTTCTGTGCATTATAAATTTTGTTATAGTTTCTAATTTGGGTTTCTGTCATTCCTTTGTTTGTTTCCATAAGGAGTGCATGGTCAATTTCTTGTCTTGCATAAGTCAAAAGGTTTGCATCACTTGAATGGTCAGGGGAGAACTTATCTGCATATTGAATAAGAACCTCAAAACAGATATCCATAAGGTGGTCTATATCTTTACTCTCCAAGTTAATTTTATTACCAAAAATTTTTTTGAGTTTTTTGCAACAGATACCAAAAACTTTTTCTTCATAACTGTATACCAGTCTAGTTTTTGCATTGTTTCTTTCTTCTTCTGTTTTGCCATTGTGCATAACAAAACACAATTCTTTTTCCTCTTTTCTAGTAATTGGTTCACAAACAAATTTTCTCATACATTACTCCTTGACTGTCTCCTCAGCCGTGTAAAGGAATGCCTGAAATATAATTCAGACGAGGGAATAACAACTGTTAAAAAGGCAATTGTTATACAACGAAAATAAAATGGATCAAAGGATTTGGGGTTAGTACAAACTGATAGATATCAGTAGACTCTACCCTGAGAAAAGATTTGTGTGTGTTGGAATAAAAACATGTTATATCTCTTTTAGTCGTATTTTTGTAAACAGTTTTTGAGACTGTTTACACCACCAGACAAGTAGAGTGTTAAATCGGTGGTTTGTAATGAATTACAATATATATTTATATTATAACACATGGGTTTCTCAAATCTTGAGAAACTACCAAACATTTTGATTTTTTTTTCAAAAATATTTGGCTTAAACATAGAATATAAAACAAAACTTGTTTCATTTTCTATATTTATAATATAGCACAAATGGGTTGCAAAATCCCAAAAAGTGGCAAAAAAATGATAGAAAAAAAACTTAAACCACTACACACATGTGTGAAATTTTCGAATTTCACAAAACTCATAGAAATAAGGCAGAGCTGCCTGTACATAACCACTTTTCAAATATGAAAGTCGACCCTTATTTTGAAAATCAATATATACGGCGTTATAAAGAAAGCTTAAAATACGCACAGAGTGTTTGTAATTAGAATTGAATGTCAGTTTTTGGGATTCGGACTTTGCAAATCTGTATCCAGTTCCAGGCCATAGAGAAAAATAATGGATTATTCTCGATTGCTGTGAGAATCAGTAATTTATCATTTCTGTCAGGCTGGCGAGGTTCTATATGTTCGTTTCCTTTTTCAAAAGGATTTTCTTCCAGCAGGTTGTTTTTTACTTTTTGAATATCACCCTCACTTGCCATTAGCTCTGCAACAGCAAATAAACAGGTATAATCACTCTCTTCTTTCAGGTCGAAAACCTTCTCCATCTGGGCAACTTTCTCTGCCTGTGTATCTAAGCAGGCATCTATTTCTTCCTGCGAAAAGTTATTCTTGTTTCTGATTTTCTCAAAAATTTCATTTGCTTCTTGTCTTGTCATGGTTTAACCTCTCAATAAAGTTTATTCGTTCTACTTAATATTATTTATTTTACAAGCTGTTCTTGAGAAGAATTCTTTATATTATTACGAATCTTTGACATCTTTTGTCTAAAATCATTTCTTATTTCATCATCTTCATTTTCAGAAATATTCATAGCATTTTTATATATAGTCCATAGCTTACTCCAGGAGTGCTTATGATCAAATGTTTCGTCTAATAAACTTAACATTGTGTTGTTTTCTTTATCAAAAGAATTAGAAGAATAATTATTATTTAATTCTTTATAAACTTCATGTAAGAAAACTTCATCATCAGGAAACTCCTTTTTGAATAAAGTCTTTAGCGGTGACATAGTATTTTCGTTAATTATATCCTTTTCAAATGAAGAACTTTTTTTGTCTTCAATTGTGCTATATAATGAATTTTTACCACCATCCCCAACAGGTGCATCAAGACTAATTGCCATAGACAATTGCTTCTTGCTTTTTATTCCTTTCCAAGCTCTTGATTTTTTTAATGGCTCTTTGTAATTTAAGACTAAATATTCCGGATTTTTTGATAAATAATCATCTATTTTATCTATTCGTTCACTTATAGATATTTTTTTCTTTTCTTCAGGTTGTGAAATTCTAACATCGTCGTATGCTTTACTTATGATTCGTAATTCATAGGTACTAAAAATATAACTATCTGGTATTTTTCTTAATTTTGCAAGTTTGCGATAATCTATCTTAGGCTCTCTTTTCTCTTTAATTTCTTTCCAGGTATTTTTATTCATAGAAACGACAAACTCAGCATTTTCGACTTCCTGCTTTTTGATATATTCTATTTTGTCTATAATATTAAAATTTGCTTTTGCTTTAAAAAAAGTTGAAAACTCTTTTTCAATTGCAGCAGTTTCTTTTTCATCATATCCATAAAAAGTTTTCAAGACATCATCTAACGAAAAAGCTTGGTATAAACCCTTAAAATTTTGAAGAACATTTTCAAGTTCTTTTGTTAAAAATTGTAATTTAAATGATGCATTTTTCCTTTCTTTGTTATTATCCGGGAATTCTTTTAGAAGCTCTTTAATATTTTGGTAACTTGGAGGGTTTATTATTTCAAATATTTCTTCAAACCCATTTTTTTCAAGTGTTCTAAGTTTTAGATAAGCTTCTCGTTTTTCCTGATTATCCTCATATTCTTTAGAATTCAAATTCGTATTTTTAATAACATCGTTTCGTATTTTTAGACCTTCTATTCCTTGCTTTTCTAATCCAATACGAAGTTTAGAGTATTCCCCTTGCGCATAAAGTTTATATGCAGAATATTGGTTCAGTTTCTCATAGGTAGAATTTCGCTTACAACCTATAGCTTTCCTTTTGGTAAAAGCAGAAAAATTCCAGACTTTTTGTTCATGACTTTCATAAAAGGCGATATTTAGATAATCCAGAACAAAACAACTTTCTTTATATGGCCATATCTCATTTAAACAATTTGTAATAATACGATTATTATCATTTACATCTTGGATTTTCAATTTATTAAATTCATCCTTGAATCTTCGGTCATATAATCCTTCAAGAACTGCTCTTATATATCCCCCCTGTAATTTTTTCTTACGAATATTCCTGTAATAACTATTTATAATTCTTAATGATTTTCTTAATTCTATTAGATTCATTGTTAGCAGTTCTTTCGGAAGAAGCTTCTTGAAAAACTTAGAGACAGCCTTCGTTTTTCTTGCATCACTTAAAAATTTTTTTTCATTAAAAACAAGTTTTTTATTTGTGTATTTTTCAAATATTTCAATTTCATTTTCAGCCAATCTATGATTCTTTTTTGCTGAAGATAAAAAACTTATATAGAAATTATCAGATATTACTTTTACTAACTCTATGTTGTTAATTGGTTCGGTACTATTATTTGTCATATTTCCATTATAACACATTACAAATAAAAAAAATTCAAAAAAATTTCGATTTTTTCTCAAAACTCAGCATTTTTATACACAGTAATAAGTGTAGGGCGGTATGCCTGAACTAATCTTAATTAATGTGCAGGTTCTTTACCTGTACTAAGGAGCCCATTATGGGAAAACGCGATTGTATTTATGGTTCATGTTCTGGTTGTGAATATGAAGATAGCATTGATGATGAAGGCATTTGCTGGATGTACGATCCGGAAGGAAACTATGACGACAATGATGAAGATGACGAAGAGGAGGACGATGAGGATTAGATAACGAAGAAAACATCTGCTGCATGTACAGCAGATGTTTTTTCAATTTTTTTTTATTTTTTTTCTCAAAAATAAGGATTTTTATAAACATTAAGAAGTAAAGAGGAGAAATATCTATGAAACTACTCAATGGCTATGAATTGACAACATCTTTCTGGGACGATTTTAGTTTTATTGATGGAAGTTATGATAGTGAAAAAATCGGTGGATTCTTTGGAGCCTTAATCGGTCAGTTAGGTACTCCAAAAGATATCAAAGAGCTATTTGACCGTTGCTTTTCCGAACTAAAAGAAAGCAAAGGCTGCTATGTAGCTCTTACCGAATTTGTTGCAGTTCTTAACTTAAAATGCTGGTTTTGGTTCCATAAGAACAAGGGCAGTTGTGAAAAGTCACAGCTCTACAACAAACTCTGGTTAGAAGCAAAAAGCTTTGCTGAGAGCAATCTCACCGGCAAAGGAAAGGACTTCTATCTTAGAGTAACAGACTAGTCAGTAACAAGGAGGTTACATCATGTCACCGTGAAATCAGAATTAACATATTAACGACCTACAGTGTCACTGTAGTTTGATTACTAGCTAAGTCCAGAATCGTAGCAAAAACAACAGAGGTCATTATGGAAAATATAATGAAACTTTTAATCGTAATTGATGGATATTTTATTTTGGAATTATATCGTAAAGCAATAGGTCTTGGTAAAAAGGTGAACTTTACAGGACTCATTACTTATATTACACAGCTTTTACAGCAAAAGTACGGTAATAACATAATTGTCTCGATGGAATGTTATATTGGATTGAATCCGCATCCATCTCCAATTGAGACCCAATTTCTCACCGAGTTACGCAATGCCGGTTTTGCAATTCATGGCCGTCAGATCAGACCCAATGGGAAAGAAAAAGGTCTCGATGGCGAAATTGTATGGCATATAGCAGAGAAGGCTATTCTTGGGATAATCGATGCCCTAATTTTGCTGGCAGGAGATTTTGATCATATCACCCCTATTCAGAATCTAAAACTCAGAAATATTCCAACTTTTCTTGTCTCAGGAATATCAAAAGCAAGCGATTCTTATTATTCTGCAGATTTGAAAGATGCTTGTGAGGAATTTTATGATTTCTTCGAACTTCTTGAAAATCCTAAGACTTATACTTCAATTCCTGCTTATATAAATCACTCCCCAAGAGCAGTTGTTGGCAAAACGCCTGTTCATATTGCTAAGCCAGCTCCAGTTCCTACTCCTATCGTTTCTGCATCAACTAGACCTGTTGTTCATAAAAAGCCTGTTTCAGCAGTACAGACACCTATCGTAAAAAGAAATCCTAGAAATCCTTCTTTGACACCAGCGCAGATTCTACAGAACAAGGTCAAGGGTACAATTGCCGATGTCATTCAGGCTCAAAGTCAGAAGCAAGGCCGACACTTAGTTTTTGCCCTTCAATCGGAGGTGGGAAAAGAGCTGAGGAGGAGAGGCATAACGCTTCCTGAATCACTAGGAAGCTATCTCGCAGCTCGCCCTTCTGTCTTTCGGGTTGGGACTCACCCATATACTCAGGCGCGCACAGTGAGTGTCTGATTGTAGTTAATATCTAAATTATATGCCCGCTGGGGTGTGAAGTGTACTTCAGCACTTCACAGGTGGGAGCGGGCTTTTTTATTTCAATTCTTAGGAGTTTACAAGTATGAAAGAATTAGAAAGCTTAAAATTGGCAACTTTGAAAATCCTCAAAAATGAAGGAAATCTACAAAACACAAAAGACTTTATTTCTGAGAACGAAATCACCCTGCCAAAGGATGTCTTTCTGTTATCTCTAAATCGAAAATTTTCCCTCATAAACAGAAAGAGAAGTCTAGTTACAACTATTAAATCGGATAACCGTAATATGTTAGAACGCACATCTCAGTATATAGATGTCCCGTTAAAGCGAGTAAAAACTGAGTACATTTTCGGGATTCCCATTGAGGTTGAAACTATACAATTAAACTCAATAAGCAACTGGTAGGAAGGAGATTGAAAAATGAAGAATAACACTAGCATAAATCAACTGGACAAAGCATTTAAGGCATATGGTAAATCTCTGTCTGGGTATGACCAATCGGTAGTTAATTTCGTGATTAAAAACGTTGAGCCAACCAAGTTCCAGTGGCTGGCCAACCAGATATTTGGGTTTGAACAGCTCACTCATAAATCAATTTCGATGGACTCTGTAAAAAAAATTATTGGTTATAAGGAGAAACATAATAATAGTTTGATTCCTGAATTGGGAGACAAACACATTGTTTTTGGGAGGGCTCTCTTCCGTACAGCCTCAAGAACTATTTGGTCAAACTACAATTTCTTACACCATCTCTTTCATATTGGAGATAAACAAATTGTTGAACTTAATTGGTAGGAAAATTGTATAAGGAGTAGAAAAAATATGAATAACATCTATGGTGATGAATGTGTTTTCAATGATTGCATAGTAATTGATGGAGAACTGCTTCACTGCTACGCGAATGGTAATATAGTTATTTATCCGATAGTAGAAAGAATCAAAGCTGATGAAAATAATGTATATACGGCGTTTCAGGAATGTACAATTACATCCCTTGAAATTCCCAGGAGCCTAAAAGAGATCTATCCAAATACATTTTCAGTGCAGTTTGAACCAATTCAAATTCATTATATGGGCACAAAGAAGGAATTCGAATCCATTACAGGCAAAGTGAACCTCCTGAAATGTATTCCAATGAACAGCGTAGTATCCTGTCTGGATGGTGTATGGGACATCCCGGATATCCTCGTAGAAAACAAGATTATTATGGCCTGCCTCAACAAAACCGCTACCAGCATAACTGTTCCAGAAGGGCCAGAAATACTTCTTGAGTATTCCTTTGAAGATTTACCGCAGCTACAGTCACTTACATTGCCAGAAAGCATTTTGGCGATTGATAACTTTGCAGCAGTAGATTGTCCATCATTAACAGAGGTTTACATTCCTTCTGGTATAAATTTTAAACAAATACCAGCAAAGGCATTTGAATCGCACACGCATGTAAAAAAATATATTTATAATTGGTAACTTAAAAAGGGGTTGTCTAAAAATAAACAGCCTCTTTTTATGCTATTGATATTTACCAGTCTTTTGAAACATCCTTTTCTTCTTCATTTAGCCATATTGGTGTAACACCATTTCCATCACTTCCCATACAACATACTTTTTGTTCAGAACTTCCAGAAAGAATATCATTCATACCTTGATTCATAGCATAAAAAGGAGGCACTATTTTTATTTTTTTCCATTGCGCTGCCGTTCCTCTATACACCACAGAATTAGGTCTAAGTGCTGTACATTTCGCAAATGCTCTAGAGCCAATACTAATAATATTATTTGGAATTTCTATCGATTCAAGCGATGTACAATGATTGAAAACATGGTTTCCTATATGAGTAATACTATTAGGAAGTTTAATTGATCTAAGTGCAGTACAATAACTGAATGCACTATCTTCGATTTTTGTAACTCTGTCAGGTATATCTATTGATTTAAGTGAAAAACAACCTAAGAATGCACTATCTTCAATTTTTGTAACTCTGACAGGAATTTCAATGGATTCGAGTGATTCACTGCCGCAAAACGTACATTCACTAATTTTAGTCAATCCACTTGGAATTATAATTGATTTAAGAGCTTTACAATTCCAAAATGCGTATTTTTCTATTTTAGTAACACTGTCTGGAAGTACAATTGATTCAAGAGCTTTACAATTACAAAATGTATATTCCCTTATTCTAGTAATATTAGTTGGAAGTACAATAGATTTAAGCTTTATACAATGTATGAAGGCTTGTGTTTCAATTTGAGTAACGCTGTCTGGAATTACAATTGACTTAAGAGCTTTACAACTACAAAATGCACTTTTTCTTATTTTAGTGATACTACTTGGAATCACAATTGAATTAAGTCTTTTACAGTCTTCAAATGCAGCTTCTCCTATTTGTGTAACATTGTCTGGAATTACCACTTTAATTGCGTCTTTTTTGCAATCTGTTACTATAATTTCACCATTTTTTTCTTCAATCGTTAGAATATCATTTGACATTTTTAAGCCCCGTGTTTAGTCATTATAACATAATAATTGTATTATGGCTTTTTTATATCATCCAGCTATATATTTGTGGCACGTTGTATCTTACGCATGTTTCAAAAATCAGTTTCGTAAATTCTCTATCGGGAGAAGCAATCAGACTATATCTCAGAATCCAGCAGTTATTGCCATGGGTTAAGAAGTCTGAGTATTCTGTAAGAAGTCGTTTATATTCTGGTATATTTCTGGCCAGTAAAGCGTTGTTAAATTGAGTAAATATTTCTGAATCGGTTTTCATTTTACCTATCCTTTTTAAAAATAAGAAAGCCTGCCGCTCCCACCCAGTCGACAGGCATAATTTACATATTTTACAGAACGCTTACTTGTTCACAATCAGCTTCACATTCAAGTTTATCGTAAGGCTTACGATAGACCTCATTGATAACTCCATCCAAACAAGTGATTTGAGTATACTCACCTGGCTTTGTAATATTGTAGGAATCAAAGAAGGTGAAGTCCTTTTTAATCCTCTGCCACTCTGCAATCGAACCGTTGTAATAGACCTCGATGCCAGTATTTCCAAGCCAGAGCTCATCACCGAGTTCTTTAACTGTAGATGGCAACACGACTCTTTTTACATTAAGATGATAGAAGCAAGGATTTATTACTTCAACACCTTCTGGTACTTCAAGCTCATCAGTAAGCTCATTAATCGCAACCAGCTCTTTATTCTTGATTAGAAGCTCACCATTCTGAAGGATGCCATCATTACATACAATCAGGGCATCTGGGGAGATTGTCATAAAACCAGAAGCGAACTTTTTGGTAAACTGGGCTCTTGTACCGGTAAAGATAATTTCAGAAATTGGAGAACCTCTGAAGCTGTCGCTGAGAAACTGAATCTCCTTATTAATTGTAATTGAAATCAGACTTGGGCAATAGGCGAAAGAATTCAAAGCCACATGCTTCATAGTTTTAGGTAATACGATCTGACGTAGGTTTCGGCAGCCAAAGAATGCCTCTTCATTTATACAGACTGCATTGCTCAGGTTAACTTCTTCCATTCCACATTCTCGAAAGGCATCTCTTTCTACAACAAAAACCGATTCAGGAATATCCAACTTCTGAATAGAGTCACAGCCTTCCATAAAGCTTTTAGGAATTACAGTTGCACTTGTATGAAGTGTAAGTGCTCTCAAAGAGCAGCAGTTCTTGAATGCACCTTCACTAAGTTTTCTGACCTTATTAAGCTCTGACCCTAAGGAAACATCTTTCAAATCCCAGCAGTCTTCACAGGCATAAGGAGCCAGTTCGGAAACGTAAGGCTCAACAATTTTTTCTGCATAGTGGTTTACTGCTTGAAGAATATCAGGCCTCTGCGGATTTAAAAGAACAGTTTTTTCAGAGTTAGTCATAACACAGTCTGTAAAATATAATTTGCAATTCAGCGGCAGATAAATGTTTGGTGTGTTCAAAGTCATTTCTTCCCACTGATTCTTTGTAAAGTTGCAGACTACGGCTTCCATTTTGTAACAGCCGTGCCAGGCAGTTGGTGAAATTTCTCTCACATTTTCAGAAATGTAGGTAGCCTTCAGATTTTCACTTACTTCTTCAAAAGCATAGTCGCCAATTTTGTCGGTTTCTTCTGGAACATGCGCTGTTACCAGCTCTTCAGATACATTTGTTAAAATATTCTCATTACTGATTGTTACAGCATCGTTTAAAGTCATAGTTACTCCTTAGGGCAGACATTGAGACTGCCCGTTTGAGAATTCAATTTTCAGGCAACGCCTGAGTACCTATAATATAAATATGTATATGATTATTATTTACCGTTAGATGATTGGCTCTTATCCTGTCCAATCCGGCTTACTATGATGTGTGATAATTCAGTAGTTACCATGGCTTGCTACTTGGATTATCATATTGATATATCAGTTTGTTTTGATTATCGCATATATTTTCGAAACCAAAACTATAAATAGATATTATAGCTTAATAAAGCAACTGTCAAGTGATAGATTTAAAGTATTTTATATTTAAAGTATTTTATATTTATAAAAAACTATAGTACAGTTATTATGTTATAATGACTAGACACGGAGCTTAAAAAAATGTCAGATGATATTCTAACGATTGAAGAAAAAAAGTAAACGTAAATTCAATTTGCGGATACGTTTGAATTATCTGACATATGTTCTCCGCTTTTTTTGTAGTATATTGATTATTATAAGTATTTTCTACTTTATTCGGAGAACTTTCAGTCTTACTTGTTTATGAGAAAAAACTAATTTGGACTTATCTGTTCTGGATATTTTTTCTCAAGTTCTGTATTAATTTCTGTAATTTTTTCCTGTATTTTTTCAGAATTATTTTTTGAATATTTTAGTTCCAGTTTATTTAATTTATCTAATAGAAGAACATATTCTACAGAAACTTCTCTTGCAAGTTTATTTTTTGAATAGTCTTTGGAATAAAATATGGATTTGTAATGAATAATAGTGAGAATAATAACAAAAAAATTAAGAGCATATATATGTTTTTTTGCCTTTTTTTCTTTTTATTCATCACAAATCCTATAGTATAAGCTCTTCAATTAATTTGGAACATAGGCTATTGAAGGAAATGCATTGTAATAATAATTTCCTTCATATGCTGTTACTTGATATGAATAGTAAGTATTTCCTGTGACATTTTATTGTGTTTTTTATGTCCATAATTTATTAGAATTTCTGATTGCAAAACTCATAGAAATAAGGCAGAGCTGCCTGTACATAACCACTTTTCAAATATGAAAGTCGACCCTTATTTTGAAAATCAATATATACGGCGTTATAGAAGTCAGAGTACTTAGTTTTAATATCGTTTTCTTTACTCTTTATAAGGGCTAGGTCTTTTTTTGTAAATGAGTTCAAATCAATATTAAGGAATTCACATAAGTATTGCATTGCCTTTTCGTAGGACTTTCCTTTTCCTGTTCTTCCTATTTCTGGAGTCACACAGAAATCTGCAAAGCCATCCAAAAAGTTACCAGAAGATGAATTGAGTTTTGCCTTGGTATCTTGTGTTGAAGGTAATTTTTCGAGTTTTAGAGGTTTAAACTGTTCGTATGGGATTCTAATAGAAGTTGTCGTTTTAGAAATCTTCAATCCTTGTTCTCCTTATAAATTCATTTACTTATTCTATGTGATAAATATAGGGTTTTGGCAAAAAAAGTTAAAATACTGTAAGAGCACACTTTGCTATTCCAATCCCCAGCCCAATAACAAAGAAGATGATATGTGCTTCATGGGACATGCCGTCTTCTTCTCTTAAAAGCATGAATTCTGAAAGAAATAATGCAGCCGCGAATCCAAACATCAGCCAGTTTCCAAGGATGGCAGTTAATCCAATTAGCATAAAAACAACACCGCTAAGGCCGCAAAGCCTCTGGTCTGATAATAAGCCGTAGATTCCTGTTAGAAGTAGGTTTGCAAACACTATAATTGTTATAAAGGGCTTTCCTGCAAGCTTGTCTGCATAAATCCAAACAGGGATAAGGAATATCATATTACTAAACCAATGGCCCCAATTCATATGAACGAAGGTGCCGCAGAAAGTTCCTGCATTAAGATTCCCGCTAATTATCAAATTGTCAGAAATAAAATCTGGAACAAGATAAACAAAAACTGTTGCAATGAATGAAAGAAATAAAAATGAAAGTAGAACTGGGTAAAATAATAATGTTGCCATAAGCACCTCATATTAAAAATATGTGAGTTTTTTGTTAGTTTGGCGAGAAAATGTTTTAAGGATAACGGTTATCCATTTTGGAGAGTTGTTATACCAAAACAGGCCAAATATTTTCATTTTTGCATTTTTCACTGAACTTTTGCGTAACAAAATCTTTCCCCAGTTCCAGCTTAATATCTTCCTTTCGTATACCATCTGCCAGGTATTTATCCCAATAGTCAAAAAATTTGGCTGAAAAATGAATAGGGCTTATTTTTTCAGTAGTATTTGTTTCTTTTATAGTTACAAAAAGAAAATATTGTGGTTTATATCCCTTGCCGTCTTGAAAGAGAATTATTTTATCATCTTCATACAAAAGATATTTTCCATCCTTTAGAAGTTTGTCACGGTTCTTGTAAAAATCTACTCTCAAATATTTGTCTCCTTAAACAATTGAAAATTGCGAGAATGAATCCTCCCAAAGAAAGTTTTATGCATCCTCTTTTACTGCCCCAATACAATCAGAAAACTCAATGCCTCTGTTTCTATAGAGGTGGCGAAGTTTTATAATAGCATTTCCTTCAATTTGACGAATTCTTTCTCTGGTAACTCCTAAATAATTTCCAACCTCTTCTAGAGTTTGTGTTGTCCCATTATTATCAAAACCAAAACGCATTCTTATTACCAGGTTTTCCTTTTTTGTAAGGAAAGTGTCCATGTCTTTTTGCAACTGGTAATTAATGAGTTTGTTGTAGGTTGCCTTTTCAGGATTATCGTATTTATCTTCTTCCACAAAGTCTGCAAGGGTGTAATCTTGGTCACTATCTCCATTTCCATAGGACTTATCCAAAGAAATTGTTTTTAAGCTTGCATTTCGAATTTTATTTAGTTGTTCTTGAGTCCATCCCAGGCTTTGAGCAAGCTCTGCATCAGTTGGATTTCTGCCTAATTTCTGTTTGAGATAACTGACTTCGTTTTTGTATTTATTAATCTGCTGCTGTCTATGAATTGGAATTCTAATGGAATCTTTTTTATCATCCAGAAATCTTGTGATAGCCTGGCGAATCCACCAGGAAGCGTAGGTAGAAAATTTAAAGCCTTTGTCCCATTCAAATTTCTGAGCAGCGTGCATCAAACCAATATTTCCTTCCTGTATCAGGTCTTCAAGAGGAATTCCTTTTTTTGCGTAATCTTTAGCAATGGAAACAACAAGACGTAAATTTGCAGAGACAAGTTTATCGAATGCAAGTTTTCCCTGAATACCGCCAATTTCAACCTTCTTGGCAAGTTCAATTTCTTCTTCCTGAGTGAGTAAAGAGATATTCCCAATATCATTAAAGTATTCTGTCATATTGCCTCCAGTGAATAATATAGTGTTCTATAATATATCTATGTGTTAAAAGCCCATCTTTTGGCAAAAACTTCCATTCTTTTTTTCTTTCTGCAGGTCAATTAATTCTTTTGTGATAACAGAAGAATTAACCTTATCCTGATTCATAAAGCGGATTCTTGAAGAAAGAGAACCAAAGTCTCCCGGAGTGATTGAGCCACTTGCTTCCAGAGTTTTTATTTCGTCTTTAGTAAAACCGTATTCAGGAAAGTATTTTTCAAGCATTGTCTGGATACCACTTTTTTCAAGAGGTTTGAACTCTACACAAAAATTGAAACGACGCTGCATTGCACTGTCCATAATATGTTTTAGGTTTGTTGTACAGATAAGGATTCCTTTGAACTCTTCCATCTGAGTAAGGAATTCATTTACCATTGTGCGTTCCCAGCTGTGCTGGGCATTATTTCTGTCTGCAAAGAATGAATCTGCTTCATCAAAGAGAAGAATTGAATTTGTTTGTTCAGCTTCTTCAAAGGCCTGTTTGATATTTTTTTCACTTTCACCAACATACATTCCAAGAATATCTGAGGCACGCTTTAAGAGAATGTCTTTTCCAAGTTTTTGAGACATATATCTTGCAAGTTCTGTCTTTCCGGTGCCAGAAAGTCCGTAAAAAAGCATACGGATACCGTTATTTGCATTTTCATGACGTTCTGCATAATCCAATGCATTCTGAGTCATTTCAAGAATCTGTTTAGCCTCAATAGAAGTATTTAAAATCGACAGGTCATATTCTTCACCGACAATCTGACGCATAGACCTTTTTCCGTTTATCAGTTGTGCATTTTCCTGCAGGATATTTTCTACTGTAAAAAGGAGTTTGTCCTTTTCCAGCTCGTGCATTTCTTTTGTAACTCTAACAACGTTATCAACACTAGCGCCTGTAACCTTATATTTTCCGAGCATATTGAGAATGGAAGTCGAAGTTTCTTTTTCCAAATTTAAGGTCTTCAGTTTATCTGAGGCAATTTTGCGAAGCTGCTTTTCTGTCATTGCCTGGAAACAATAAGAATAGTTGAATCTTCGTTTAGTTGAAACATCTATTTGATTAGAGTAGTTTACAATCCAGATGGTCTTGAAATTTGAGTTCTCAAGCATCTTGTTAACAGTTCCTTTCATAACATTTGGAATTGTGCCCATAAAAGAGTTTATATCTCTTGTCTGCAAAAGCTTATCTGCTTCATCAATAATGAGAATTGTATCCTTGCCTTTCATAGAAAGGTAACAATTGAGACGGAAGAGGGCCTTGTTTTCTCCGTAAAGCTCTGTTTCATTTTTGAATATCATAGCCCTTTGCTTGCTCTCTTTTACCAGAGCTTTTGCATATTCAGTTTTTCCAGAACCTGGTTTTCCATATAAAAGAACAGATGATTTCATATCTCCATTAAGGAAACGTTTCATAATCTGTGTTGTCTCTGCAGGTACAGAGAACGAAGTTGTTTTGTAAGCAGTAGAACAATCAAGCTCTTGTACAAAATCTGCAAAGAAAGAATCTATGGAGCCATTTGTTATGCATTCTTTTATGTCTGGGTCGAGGTTCTTTTCTTTATCGAGAAAACCATAGGCTCTGAGTTTACTGTTCTTGTGAGTGATAGAATTAAAATCTTTGGAAGATAATTCAAGGATTTCTTCTATAGCAAGATTAGAAATGGGACGAAGACTTTCAAAAGCAAGTGCTAGAGGTCGAATTGTTTCGCATCTGTATAAAACAAGAAGAACTCTTGCTTCAATTTCTGAAATGCCAACTGTATCCATTAAAAACTGAACCTTACCTGTATCTTTGAGCAGCTTTGCATATTTAGTTTTGAAATCAGAAGCTTTTATAGACTTGTCTGTGCTATCCCAAAAAACATACTCATCCTTAATTTCGTTTTCTTTGGAGAAAGCTTTATCAAAAAACAAGATAGGAATTAACTCGATTAATAGTGAAATACCGTCTTTGCAGAAACAACGCTCAAAATCAATATCAGCTTGGGTAATATCTACATCCCATGGTAAATCTTGATTAATTGAAAAATCACAGGTGTATTTTGCTGGAATTTGTGTATTGCGAAAAAATGGAGTCTTTTCATCTTCGCTATGTTTGGTACGCAAACGCAGTTCACCATTTCTTTCATACTCTGCAACAAGCTGAGCTAAAATATCTCCTATCTGTTTTTCTTTTTTATACCTTCGAACTAGATACCAAAAGAAACCTGTACATTCTCGTGAGTTTAAGTCTTCTTTTCCAACGACACAGAAACAATAAAAATAATAGATACAAATAAACAGGTCGTTATCACTTAAAGAGGATGCTGGAATTAAATTTGCTTTAGTCTGAATCATTCTTCGTCTTAACATATCATTTCTCCCTTGCTTATTGTCTTTTATTTAAAACAGAATCCACAATTCCGTATTCCACTGCTTCTGCACCATGAATATAAAAATTACGGTCAGTATCGTGTGTTATTTCTTCCAGGCTTTTGTTACAGTTTTTGGCAAGTATTGAATTCAAGCTTTCTTTTGTGAATTTCAATTCAGCTGCCTCAATTTCTACGTCTGACGACTGGCCTTTAGCACCGCCAAGTGCCTGGTGAATCATTACAGTTGCATTTGGAAGTACACTTCTTTTTCCTTTTGTTCCGCCACTTAGCAAAACGGCTCCCATGCTCATGGCTTTACCAACGCAAATGGTACGAACGTCGCTTTGTATATGCTGCAGGGTATCGTAAATGGCAAGACCTGCAGTAACATCTCCCCCATAACTGTTAATGTAAAACTGAATGTCTTCGTGATTCTGGGCATCGAGATACAAAAGCTGGGCGACAATACTTTCGGCCATGTTTTCTTCGATGTCGCCGAAACAATGCACAATTCTGCTATTGAGGTTAGCAGTCCAAATGTCTGTGTGGTCTGGTAAACGTGGTTCAATGTACATATATATTTTCTCCTGTTATAAGTTACTAGTGAAAAAGTCCCACAAGATAAAAAACGAGGTACTTTATATTTATCTTGTGGGATATGAGGTGTTTAATGAGAACAAAACTCAAAATCATTTACTATTACATGTATGTGAGAATATAGGGAGATTTGCAAAAAAGTAAAATCAAAATCTAGAAATTTTTGATTTATATTTTTATCATGTTATAATCATTTTATGACAAATCAAAACTGTTATTTTTATTCTACTATTGCTGAATTTTTAAAAACTTCAGAAGCGGATATTCTTACGAGTCTAAAAGAGGGTGCCGTAAAGCTTTATAATAAACCGGCAGAAGATTCTCAAATACGAGCTTGGAATAATGAAATCTCTGTTTTGAAGGATTCCTTCAAAGCTCTTCCTGAAGATTGGATTGTAATTCTTGAATATATCCTTCCACGTGAAGAGGGACGTCGTCCAGATGTAATTCTTTTGACTGGAACTAAGGTTCTAGTTCTTGAGTTTAAGCAGTATGCGGAAGAGCATCATTCTCAAATAGATCAGGTAGTAGGCTATACTCGTGACTTAAGAGAATATCATTCCTATTGTTTTGATAAAACCGTTGTTCCATTCTTAGTTCTTACAAAAACTCAGAATAAGAATGATACTTATGATGATGTTCAAATTTTAAGTCCTGAAATACTTGCTGCTTCCTTATTGAAATACAAAGAGGATACTTGTGAAATTGATGCAATTGGATTTTTGGAAGGAGAATATCAACCACTTCCAACAATTCTTTCTGCTGCTATAAAGTTCTTTAATAATGAGCCGTTGCCTCAAATTAGAACTGCAAAGAGTTTGAAGATAAATGAAACTTTGGACTTTATGCAGAAGAAGGCAGATGAAGCAATAAAGAATCATAAAAATCTTTTGATGTTTGTAACGGGTGTTCCAGGGGCTGGTAAGACATTGGTTGGATTGCAGTTTACCTTTAATAATTCTTCTGAAACTAAGCAAGATGCTGTAATGCTTTCTGGAAATGGCCCTCTTGTTGAAGTTCTTCAGTATGTTCTTAAATCTAAGAACTTTGTTTCAAGTGTAAATGGATTTTTAACTTCGTATGGTGGAAATAAAACTGCTGTTCCAAAAGAATCAATTATCATTTATGACGAGGCACAGAGAGCTTGGGATGATGAAACTGCAAAGGCAAAACGTGGTACTTGTTCTGAGCCAAGAGATTTTATGAATGTTGCCAAAAAGAAGAATGGTGTTGTTCTTGTAGGCCTTATTGGTGAAGGGCAGGAAATAAATACAGGAGAAGAGGCTGGAATCGGGCAATGGAATACTGCAGTTCAAGCTTCTGGATTAGCGTGGGAAGTCTGTTGTCCAAGTCATATTAGTTCGTTCTTTGAGAAGCCTACAATTGCTGATGAATTGAATCTTAGTGCTTCTTTACGTTCTAAATCTGCTTTACAATTACCAAAATGGATTAATGCGGTTCTTGATGGTGATGCAGATACAGCAAAACAGATTATAAAGGATAATAATCTCCTAAAGGAATTTCCAATCTATTTAATTCAAGATATTTCTAAAGCAAATGAGTATTTTTCTCAGCGTTATGAAAATGAACCAGAAAAGAAATATGGATTGATTGCTTCTGCCAAAGCAAAAAATCTAGAAAAGTATGGAATAGATAATTCTTACTTTGCTACGAGAAAGGTATCTACTGGTCAATGGTATGCGGATAAAAAATCCAGTCTATTTTCTTGCTGTTCACTACGAAGTTGTATAACAGAGTTTGCTGCACAGGGACTTGAATTGGATTTTCCAATCATGTGTTGGGGTGATGACTTTATTCGAGAGAATGGAAAGTGGGAGTTGAAGGTTGGAAGTAAAACTCAAAAAGATCCATATAAGATTCGAAAAAACTCATACCGAGTCCTGCTTTCCCGAGGACGCGAAGGTATGTTTATCTTTGTGCCAAATGAGCAAAAAATGAGCGAGACTTATGACTTCTTAAAAAAGTGTTTAGGGAAGAACTAAAGAGATGAAGCAAGTAATACGTTCTGTTAATTGGCTTCCGGCAGACCAATTGATATTAGATAAAATTGAAGAATTATTGTGATAATGCGAATCTGCCGGTTAGCCGGCTTATGCTGCCAATCCACTCATATTATCTTTAAGCTTTTCAAGAGCTCTTTGTTTAATGTAATGGATGTACTGTTTTGATTCGCCCAGGGTTTTGCCAATTTCGGCAAGAGAGTAAGGGCGCTTGTATGGTTTAAGTCCATAAAGCATACAGATGATTTGTTTTTCAAGTATATCAAGCTTTCCTAGGTTTTCATAAAGATACTGTTTTTGTACATGATAAATAGCAGTTTCTTCTGGAGTATAAGAAACTGTATCTGGGAGAATAGAAAGCTTCGATTCTCCCATTTCGCCATTAGCAGCTTCATCCAAGCTTACGCAAGGAAGGGTCTCTTCGAGAAGCTCAGAAATAAGCTTTTGATTAAAACCAGTTTTCACAGACAGCTTATAGATAAGCTGGTCCTGGCTGCAGTCTGTATTGATTTTTTTCAAGGCCTTGTTGATTTTCAAAATCATTCTAAGGCGTTCATCACTTTGGCGCTGGATATAGCCGCTTTTGTTACAGGACGAGACAATCTCATTCATGATGTACATTTTAGCAAGTGTGATAACCTTATTACCCTTTGTATAATCAAAATGGTCTATAGCTTTTATCAGCCCAATAACAGCCTCTTCATCAACCTCCTCATTTGAAAGGCCGTGACCATAAAAGGTTTTTGCGTAACTAAGCGCATAACGAATATTTGCGCGGATTAAGGTTTCGCGGGCCTGCATGTCACCGTTTGCAGCGAGCTTTGCCAGCTCCATCTCTTCTGTTTTAGAAAGTGGTGCAAGTGAAGCGCCATAAAGTGATACTCCCTCACTCTTAAAAAAATCTCTTACCATATTCCTCCTTCTTTATCTCTCCGAATATCAGTATATAGCGTACTTTCTCACAGCTTGAGAAAATGCCCAAATTAATTTATAATTTTTATAACTTTTTTGTTAATGAGGAAAAAATGTCCTGCGGAGTCGATGAATACAAAAGAATCAAAGCAATAGATGATGTTTTCAAGTTAGGCTACAAATTTACAGTAAGAGAGCTTTCAATCCATTTGAAGCTGAAAAATCTTCACGACCCAGCTAACGCCTTTTCCTGTGGTGTTAGTGAAAAGGTTTTGTACAAGGTCATCACAGCTATGAAGAACGAACTCCACGTTCCTCTAACCAAGGACATGCAAAACCGGTATTACTACGAGATATAATATTGTGCTTTTTCATTCCCAAGGTAAGGGAATGGGTTGAGAATTAAAGCGTTATTTATCTACAACTTTTGTTACTTTGACACAGAAATTCTCATCGGGAATTACAATTTCGCCATAACCAATAATTTTGTTGTTTTTGATAATTGTTACAGGCTCTAAGATATTTTCATTTAATTCAAAAATACAACCTTTTCCAAACTCGAAGTTATCACCAGTTTTACAGCATCCAAAAATAACCCTGGTATTCAAGAAATCATTAAATTTTTTTTCTTCGAGGTCGGACATATTTGATAAAACTCGTGCAGCCTTGTTATCACCGTTAATAACTGTAGCTTCTGCTTCGCCTGCATATTTTCCGTCTTTGTAGATGTCGAGAGGCTCACCACTAAACTTATTTGTTTCGTAAATCAAGTTTTCTTTTAGGCTCTCTCCATCATCAAGATGAAAGCGGCCCATTTCTACAATGGTGTTCGGAGTAGGGGTTGCGAGAGAAATAAAGGAAGCATCATTTGTTATATTAAAGAACGAAGTTTCATTCAGAGAATTTATGCAATCTGGATTTAAGAACAGATTTATGTTGCCTTCAGTCTGGCCTATCTTAATATAAAAAGTGGCAACTACACCCATATCATCCGAGATTGGAATATCACGAATAAAAAAATCACTAATGAATTTCTGATTTGAAAAATCTGGAAGACCTTTTCCTGCTTTCTTTGAAAAATAAGTTTGAAGGATTTTCCCAAATGGTTTGAAAAGGTATCCCATAAAAAGTCTCGCTTCAAGTCCATTAAGCTTTTGTGGTTTGTCTGGTGCTTTACCTAGTATACCTTGAAAAAAAACATCTGCTGCTATTTGAAAAGCTCCGGAACCTTCCATCCAGTCAAAGGTACAGAGCGGAGAAGGCGGTGGTAAGGCCCTGAAAAATTCTTCAAAAGGAAATTGGTCACATCCAGCAAGGTGAATCTGTGCTGTAATATCATATTCAGATTTTAAGAACTGTTGAAATTTCCTAATAAAGTCTTCAAAAGCATTTGAAAGCTCTCTTAAGCGAGAATGTAAGAACTTATCAGGATGCTTAAAGTCAAAAGGTCTTATTTTTCTAGTGTATGATGATGATAACGGTGTTTTTGGTTTAAGCGCTTCTGCTTCTTCATCTCCAGCAGCAATTGCGTCAAGAAGCTGTTCTATTTCATCCTGACTAAGTGGTGATTCACTCATAATTTATCCCCCTTATAATATTCAGTCCAATAATATAAGGGGGATGAGACTAAACGTAAAAAAGTAGGATGTTTTTTGGCGAAAACACGATTTTCAGCTTTTTTTCAAAGTTTTTTCCCGAATTTTTGAAGATTTGGTCTAAAAAAAGTATATTCTATATATAAGGAATTTGTTCTTATAAGCTTTTTGACATTTTTAGGGAAGGCGCCGTTGATAGGCATAAAAATGACGATTAAATTAATAAAGTGTGTTATAATTTTATATTATTAGGAGTAAAAAAAATGACAAATATGACAGACAAAATTAGAATTCTTCTTAAGGCTTACGGAGAAGAACTTACTTTAGATCAGATTACTAAATTATTTTCAAACAGAAATACAAATAATAAAGAGGAAATTCAGAATGCAATTTCTGAATTAGTTTCAGAAAAATTGATAATAAAGACAACAGACAATACCTATAAAACTGCCTGTACAGAGAGACCAAATTTTTTCTATGTTTTTCAATCGAAATCTTTTAATAATGAAGTGCAAAATAATTGTCTTTTTTGCCCTCATTCTCCAGATAATCGTACTATTCGTTTTTGGGAAAGTATCGGAGATGTAAAAACGGGCGATATTATTTTTCATGAAACTAATCAACAAGTGGCAGCAATAAGCGAAGCTCAGAGTGAAGCTCGTGATGCGGATAAGCCGTACGATTTAGATAAACCTGAGCATGGAAGATTGTTGCACACCTTGTATGCACATTTAGCGAATTCAGTTCAGCCTGTCGAGCTTAAAGAACAATTATTATCTGCACAGCCTGAAAAGGTTGCTCCATTTAATAAAAATGGAAAAGGAAACGAAGGATATCTATTCTATTTTAATCAGGAATGTGCAAAGATTATTATTGATGGAATAATTAACAACGTTAGATAATTATAATCTTGGAAATCAGAAACTTAAACAACGATTACGAGGCAAATATGAATAAAGATGAATTTAAATCAATGTTTGATAAATTTAATGCAAATAGTGAGGCTGGATATTTTGACGAAGGGGCATGGGATGCTTCCGTTAAAAATTGGAAAACTTATTATGATGAAATAGTTTCACCAGATGGATTGCAATTAGATAGATGGTTGAAAAATGATAATGGATATTTGCCTGATTTTTTGGATACCAAAGAACAAAAATTTGGGCATTCCAGAATTGGCAACTATGATCAGGTGATGATTTATCAGTACACCGGTATTAAAGATGCCTCAAGAAAAAACAAATATACCAATGTTTATGCACAGAATAACAAAATGATTGAGAACAAATCTGAACTAGAAAACGATTATGATACAAATATAAAATGTTTACTAAAAGAAATTGCTTCTGCAAAGGAATTGGGTGATATATATAAAATTGAAAAAGAAGAAACTTATAAAAATTTTAGTTGCAAGGCCATTCTTAGAAAAATTTCTATTTTATGTTCTGTCATGGATGATTCTCCTTATAAGCATGCATTTATGTGGTTTTTTGGTGATAAAGATACTGATGCAACTTCGGTTCTTGCTTCTATTTTGGAAGTTGATACAAGTGATTGTGAAACTTTCCTTGAAAAGAATACAAAAGTATATTTAGCTGCAAAGGACTATGCAGAAATTAATGAATCAGATCCAAAAGAAAATTATATTAAGCTTTATTGTTTCTTACTATTCTTAAGTGATTCTAGCTACAATACGAAAGAATTGTCAGATTTTAATAATATAAATGTAATATTTAACGGCGCTCCAGGGACAGGTAAAACGTTCGGAGTTTCAAAAGGAATAGAAAAACTTCAAAAGATCGACTCTAATAAATATAAAGAGAAGAAATATATACAATTTCATCCATCTTTCTCATACCAGGACTTCATTGAAGGGATCAAGCCTTTAGGCATTGATAATAATGGCAATTTGAAATTAGATGTTGTTAATGGCTCTTTAAAAGATTTTTGTATAAAAGTTAGAAAAGAAAATGAAGATTTCTTTGATAAACACAACTGTGAAAATGACGACAAAGGAAGACCAACAAATATTAAAGATTGGCCACATTATTATTTTGTTGTTGATGAAATAAACAGAGGAAATCTTTCTAATATCTTCGGAGAGACTTTTACTTTATTAGAAAAAGATTATAGAGATTATGACTTTTCAAAACCTAAAGATGGTTATAAAAACATAAATAACAATTTAATTACTACAGCTTTATCATCTGTAGTAAAAGCCAGAAATGAGAATAATTTAATTTATAAAAGGGTAAATGGTGAAGTTGTTTTCGGAATACCTTTTAATATCCATTTCATTGGAATCATGAACGATGTTGACAGAAGTATTGATGCATTTGATTTGGCATTAAGAAGAAGATTTAAATGGATTACAAAATACTGTAATTACGATGTAATCAACGATGTATTAATTCATCAAGTTGAAGATCAATGTAATGTCGATGAATATGTTGGATCATGCAAATCACTTAATGATTTTATTTGTGAAGATGGATTAAAGCTAGGTAAAAATTATGAAATAGGCCATTCATTCTTCTTAAAAGTCAGCGAACAAATTTACTCGAGAAGTAAAAAAATAACGGCGGATAAGAAAAAATCAGTATTTGAAAACTATATAGCTGGAACAATCAAAGAATATATTAGACAAATTGTAGATGAAACAGAAGTGGAAAACACATTAAAGAAAGCAAGAGAAGCTTTCGGAATTTAAAAGAGAAACTGATGGCAACGGAAACATTAAGCTTAAAAACTACAATTTATACTCAATTCTACGATTTTGACTATTCTCGAAAAATACTTATAGAAAACAGCGTAAAAAATGACAGTAAAATTGATGAAGCTTGCAAAAAGCTTTTAGATAAAAAGATGTATTTTGCTTCTTTAGATACTAGTAATCAATTTGAACTTATTAAGTTAGATAATTATGGTGCTTTCAAAAATGATTCTAGTTCTGATCGTGAAAAATTGATATTTAGAATAGAACAAAAAAATGACAAATATACTATTTCAACCGGGTTATATTGTGGAATGGTATATTTTGGGGAAAAGATACCGAGTATTGAAATTACTACAGGTGTGAGTGAACTATTCTTTAAAAGAATACTCAATTACTGTTGTGGTATATACGCAGACACTAGTGTAAAAGGATCTACTTCAGAAAACGAAAGTATATATTCATTGTTAATACAGTACTTGTTTTTAATGTCTTTAAGGAAGGTTGCTAGCAAGTCATTTCCTAAAAGGTATATTACTGAGAAAGATCGTGGATATGATATTAAGGGCGAGATTGATATCGAAGACTATGTTAATAATGATATTTTAATGTTTGATAAAAAAATTACTTATAAATATCAAACAATGAAAGATATTCAAAACATAATTGATGTCCTTTATGAAGCAACTAAAAAGTGTGAAATAAGTAAAAGTTCAGAATTACCAGAGGTTTCTCGCTTGAAAATATATTTAAAGGACAATTATTCTCACAAAAAATGTTCTAAAGGAATAATAAAAAATATTCTCAAAGAGAAAGTATTATTGAATAGTTTATATTCCGATTTTAAGCGTCCACTTCAATATGCTCAAGTATTACTAAATAACGATGATTTAAATTCTGGTAAAAATACTAAAATTAATGGGGTTAGCGGTTATCTCATTGATGCTTCATTCCTTTGGGAAATGTATCTGTATAATTTGCTGAGATTAAATCTTCCGGATTGGAACGTTAATGCTCAAACGGTTATATCATTTTATGATGGGACTTTTTATCACAAGAATAATAGGCCGGATTTGGTTTTAATTAACAAAAAAAATGGAAGGATTTTTGTTTTTGATGCTAAATTTAAGTCCATGAGATTTGATAAAGCATATGATGATGTAGATAATAACGATATTAGGCAACTTCATGCATATTCTTATTATTATTCATTGAAGAATAAAGATAATTTTTGTGGTGCAGGATTAATTTATCCAACAAAAGTTTCATACGACAAACATACTAATAATGTGGATCAGATGTACTCTATTGATGATGCACCAGCAAAATTTGGTGTTTTTGCGGTTTGTGATCCGGGGAATGATGGCTCAATTAAAGAGCAAGAAAATGAGTTCATTAGGCGTATTAAATCTTTCATTGAGGGAAAAGAGGGATTATATGACTAATGAACAAAATCTGGTGGATGATTCAATTAAGACTAATTCTAAAAGGAACTAGAGCATTTAACATTATTTCATTATGTGTAACAACGATTACGAATTACTGGAGACTTTTCAAAAAGACAAAGAAACCTGGTCTTATCTCAGACACAAAAAAACTGGACTCGAAATTGCATATCATCAGTATGAAACTTGGGAATCTGGATTCTCATTTACTTTCAGGACTCCTATAGAGGAGCAGTATCTGGGAACCAGCCATGTGCTAGAACATTGTGTCTTGAAAGGGTCTCAGAAGTATGATGTTGATATATGGGAATTGCAGCGCTTTGCTTTATTTTCTTCAAGTAATGCTTTTACTGATGAATATAGTACTACTTATTTTTTTAATTCAAATGATGAAGCTGAAGTCTTTAAATTAATTTCCATATTAGCAGATTATGTTTTTTTCCCAAGACTTACAGAAGAAGCCTTTTTGCAGGAATGCTTTCATGTAGATTTTGATCCAGAGGGAGATGGTCGGAAAAAAGACATTATGGGTGTTGTTTATAATGAGATGAGAAGTAGACCACCAGAAACCTATTGTGTTGGGGGAATCTATTATAAACTTCATGAACTTACAAATGATAAAATCAGAGAATATCATAAAAAGTATTACAGACCCGACAATTGTCTTTTTAATTATGAGGGCACGGCAGCCTTAGATGATGTACTTTTGCAGGTAGATAAGTTTATTCCAGAACTGGAAAAAAAGTTTAAAGCTCGAAAGTCGGAAAAACAAAAGGCTCTTACAATTAAAGAATTTTTGCAAAAAGTAGCTGACCGTAAGGTTTCTGAAAGTTTTGCGGATTACTGGTCGGTAAATAATGAAACCTTCACTCCAGAACCTCTTCCTCCCAAAAAATCTATACCAAAAATCATTTCGGAATATCTTTCAAATTTTACACCCCAGGAATATCAGAGTAAGTTAGAAAAACTGCATGAATGGCAGGCACGGGACTTGCGCGAGACTGCGTATAAAATAATGGCTCCTCATAATATTCTTGATTATGATTTAAATAATGATAATTTAGAAGAAAGTCTGTGGAAGGATTTTGAAGGTCACAAATGGGAAATAGTTGCCAGAGATAGAAAGCATCCTGATGTTTATACAGAGATAGATAAAAAATCCTGCAGTATCATCTTGCGAGCTTCTCAATTGTTAAGTCGGGAATATTATTCTGAATATGCCCTGATGTTCTTTTTGCAATATTATATTCCTCGAAAGCTTAGAAAACTTGGCAGAATTTATGGTGGTAGATTTTTTTATAAATATCCAGCGGATTTTGTCATAGCTTCTGTTTCAACCGATAAGCCAGAAAAAACAATAGAAGCCATAAAAAAATGCTTCAAGGAAATAGTCGATTATAATTTTACTGAAAAAGATCTTCTTTCAATAAGATACATCATTTTTTCTTTTCTGCTTTCTCAAGAGGACCCAAAGTTTTATTTTACAAATGAAATTTTCAGCATAACTCCCCAAGAGCTTCACCAGGCTGCAGTCAGACTCAGCGATATGATTTATCCGCCTAAAAAGGATGAAGGGGATTATTATACGCTGGGGGATGTTTTAAAACATTAAAAAGCTACACAATTTATTTTCCTCAAAAGTTTTACACCAAGACATTTCGCACTATATTACTCTTTTGCTTTTTGTGAGAAAGAAGTAAAGGGTTTTTGAAAATTTAGGGAAGGTGAGTAAGGTCGCAGGTGGCCTTTTATAAAACAATTTTAATAGGAGGTAGCTTATGAAGAAAGAAAAAATTAGAACAATTATTAAGAGAACAAAGGACTCAAAAATCACAACAAAATCAAAACCTGACAACACAACTGAAAATATAAAGTATGATTTTACGCTTTTGGAAGAGATTTTCAAAGGAGCAGAAGAGCGAAGCTTTATTAGAACTGAACTTAAGCGAATTGCAGAGGAATATAAGATTCCGGAAAGCACTGTCGCGCTTTATACAGGAAAGCGTTTTATTTGGCAAGACTACTGTTCTAAGGAAAGCGGTTATGCACTCGAAAAACTTCAGGGAGATGAACTGATAGATGAAATAATGAATATAGTAGATTCAAAAGAGTCTGAAAAAGAGTTTGATTGGAAAGCATTCTTTCAGGGAGTAGATGGAGATTTGATGGAAGACTTTGCCACAATCCAACTGTCAAAACTCCCAATTTGGGATGAAATGTTAGAATATCTGGAAACTAAGGAAAACCAGAAAAATAAAAACAATTAAGGAGTGTGTGAATATGAGATTTGTAATGAACAAGAACAAAACAACAAAGAAAACTGATGCTTACGTTAAACTTATGCTTTATAGCATTGCCGAAAAATTTGTTACTCTTAATGATGTGTTGCTTCCTGAATACAAGCGCTTTACAAAACTAAACAAGCTTTCTCTATCAAAGCTTTATCGCTTAATGCGCAGTGTTTCAAGAAAGCTTGCCTGCAAACTTCGTAGAACTGGAGTGCTCGTTGTAACAGACAATCCTTTTGCCGGTCTTCGCAATCATCTTTATACACTTCTGCCTTATAACAAAAAGCGAATGCTTCTGAGTCTAGCTGCAGACCTTTATAAAGTTTCAAAGTTTAAGGATGCTCTTGAAGGTCCCTTCTGTGCAGAAGAGTTTAACTTCGATTTTGATTTTTCAATTCTTAAAGACCGTGAGATATCTGTTCGGGTAGGTGAAGTTGATATGTCACTCATCAATTCTGATAGGGCAGACAAATTTGAGCAGCTTAAAAAACAAGCAGAACAGGCCTTTAAGAAGGTAGAAACAAAAGAAGAATTAAAACTTTACATGAGCCAGTTTTTTGATCTTCAGGAAGATATAAATGACTGCTTCAATTTAGCAAATCAGTGTGCATGTTAACAAAATAGGACTAGAGGGAGAAATAATATGATAAATTCAAATATACTTAATTTCAGATTTTACAAAATCCTTCAAAGCCAGGATTTATTAGAGTATGGCAAATACCAGGCCTTTGACACCCCTTATGATGCACCGGAATTTAACTGGGGCCAGGCTTTCTATATCATAACAGATAAAGCTTACATAAATCACAAAATCGAAGAGGATGATTTGGCCCGCCGCATCGACCATATAGCAGTTGATGGCCCAATCCAGATAATTTATTGTCCTTCAACAAAGGAAGACATTGAGTCAATTTTTAGAATGACTGAGGATATCCGTATTGCCGGAGTTTATTCCTCTTGTATCCTTGAAGAGGGAGCTTACAAAGGACAAAAATGTACATACCATTTCTTTGCTTCTAACAAAGCCACTCATTGCTTTACCCAGGAAGAGCTCGTAGAAAGGGTATGCAGCGGAGAAGAAGAAAAGGCTTTCAAGAAAAAGGTGAAAGAAGCTCCTGAAATCAAAATTGATGATAAGGGAAGAGTAATTCATTGAAGAGTAAGCCACAGGGCTGATGGACTCAGAAAGTTATTAGATTTGGACTAATTTATAGAAAAAAGTTATATATTTTCCACAAAAAATATCTCTTTAGGATTATAATAAAAGGACTATGAAAGTATTTTTTAATCCAGCTTATACAAGCTTTGTTTATCAGAATCTTGAGAAAAATCCATTACAGTTTGACCAGAAAGTATGTAATACAGAGGCTTTGATTGACCTTCTGGAATTGCATGCTGGTCTTCATACTCAGGTAAAAGATGAGATAGAAAGAAGCCTGGAATACTGTAAGGCAATGGCCTTATATATAGAAGAAAATCCAAATTCAATATTTGCTGCTTCTTATAATATTGACGCATATAATACCGCAAAGCAGTGTCTTGAATGGCGAGATGCTTTTATAATGTCTGGCTGGAATGGCGAAGCAAATACAGGAAGCAAACGACTTGATGAATTAAGCGGAATCGAAAAATACTTTAAGCTGCCTTCTAGTGCTGAAAGAATCAAAGTGCTCATAAAAGCAATTAAAGAGGGGTGTAATCTACCGGATAACTTAGAAATTATCACACCATTTGATTACAAATATTTTAGTCCTTATGTAAAAGAGCTTTTGGAAACTTTAGCAGATCGAAAGGATAAAACAGTAAAGATTTCTGCACAGGTTCTTCCAGAAGGAAATTCCTATTTAAGACAAATGGCTGATATTCTCATTAACTGCAAAAAAGATGCATTAGATCTTCGCAAGTCTGATGGTTCCGTTGCAGTGTGGCTTTTTGAAGAAAAGAATGATGCACTAAGATATCTGAGCCAGTTAGAGGATGACAGCTTTAAGGTATGGATAAATAGAGATAATAAGGCTTTTGATAATTATCTCTCTTTTGTCGGAAAGCCAACCTGTGGTTCCGAAGACAAAGGTGTTACAGTTTTGGGCTCTATTCCATTTTTGACCTTAAGGCTTCTTGAAAAACCTTTGAATCTTACTTCTCTTGTAACCTATCTGGGACTTTTTGTTTCTCCTTTCTCCAAGGAGTTTAGAAAGGAGCTTCAAGAAAAGATTACTAGTTCAGGTGGATATTATAACGATGATTGTAAGGAGCTTATTGCAAACGCAGAAAAAGAAGATGCCGAAGCTGTAAAGAAATTCTTACCTGATATTGAAGATATAGAAAACGCATTAAACGAAGACTTTGCATATACAAAAGACTATCTTGCGACATATATTGGTAATATTTCAGATTGGCTTACCTCATATCTTAAGAAAGAACAGATTATTCCGGGAAACAGAGTTCAGCTGGAAGCTTCAAAGAAAATCTGTAGCTATATGCTTGCATTATTGGACATAAGTAATAAAACAAGCTTTACCTATCAAGAGCTTATGCTCCTGTTCGAAAATCTTACTGCTGATATTAAAACAGAAATCTATCCAGGAGAGAAAGACTGTAAAAATCTTATAAACTCCTCTGCAAATTTTGCGGAAGTTAGCGAATCAACAATCTGGTGTGATTTTTACAATCCAGATGAAGAAGTGCTTTCTACAAGCTTTATGTATCCTTCAGAGAAGAAGTATCTGGAAAAGACTTTATGGAAGGATGAAATTGAGAAAACTTATAACCGCTATAATGAGCTTCTTCCATTCTTATACACAGATAAGAAACTTATTCTAGTAATTGTAAAGAAGCAGGGTACTGCCGATGTTACAAAGAATCCAGTAATCATAAGACTTATGAAAAACATGAAGATGGAAGAAAAGGAATTTTATGATTATCTGGAAAAGCCAGATATCACCAAGCTTAAAGGAGTAAATACTCTTCCGTCGAGTGAAATCAATAATCATAAGCAGGATGAACATGGCCTTGTTCATTTTACTCGAACTGACCTTATAAACTTCCGAGAAACAGAAAGTTATTCTTCAATTACAAATTTAATTGAAAATCCATTTGATTATGTAATGGAAAAACACTGTGGATTTTCTATGAGTGGTGAAGCTGCAATGGGCGAAGTTTACACTACAAAGGGAACTGTTGCTCATGCAATTATCGAAGAATTATTCAATCAAAAGCATGGTGGAACTGCTGTAGATATAAGAGAACAAATTGATACACGCTTTGAGAAAGTTTGCGATCAGAAGCTTCTTGAAAAGGGTGGTATCCTCTTACAGAAAGAGAATAAATCAGATACAGATATTTTTAGAGCTTTAATGAAGGAATGTGTAAACAGGCTTCAGCATTTTATTGAAATCAATAATTTGAAAGTGAAAGCATGTGAACAGAATCATGAAAAAGAAGAGCTTGCTGAATTTAGTGCTTGTGGTATTAACTTCACCGGTAGTATTGATATGGTTTTGGAAGATGCTTCTGGTGAACCAGTAATTTTTGATTTTAAGTATTCTGGTGGCTTTAAGAAATATCAAGAAATGCTAAAGGAAAACCGTTCAATGCAGCTTGAACTTTATAATGCCTTAGTAAAGCATTCTCTTGGGCTAAATCAATCGGATTGTAGAAGAGCTTATGTTTTGCTTCCAGAAGTAAAGGTTATCACACCTAATACCTTTGAAGGAGCTCATTATTATATCCGATGTGAAAGGCCTCATGCTTCTCTTATTAACGAGATGAAGAACTCATATTTATATAGAAGAAATCAGATTCTTAAAGGAGAAATTGAGGATGGTGAATGCATCGAAATTGAGAAGCTTGATTACTACTCTCAAATTAATGATGAAAACAATCCTTTAGTTCCGCTTGGGAAAGATGAGAAAGAACCATTTAAAGCAGCTAATAAGTATTCGAAGTATGCAAGCTTCAAGGCAGGAAAATAATGGAAATGAATCACGTAACATATATAAGCGCTGGTGCTGGAAGTGGAAAGACCTATACACTTACAACCTTCCTGAGCGAGCTTATTACTAAGAAGGGCGTAAAACCAGAAGAATTTATTCTTACTACCTTTACAGAAGCTGCTGCCGCAGAATTCAAAGAAAAAGCTCGTGCTAAAATATTTGAATGTACTGATTATGACCAGTATGCTCAGGCAGCTGAACGCTTGAACCAGGCAATGATTGGTACAGTCGACAGTGTCTCTTACAGATTTGTAATGAAATACTGGTATCTCTTGGGTATCAGTCCAAACCTTAAGCTTTTGGATGATGAAACAACAAAATTCTTTATTAATCAAAATCTGCAAAATATTTTAACAGCAGAAGAGAATGATTTTTTAAGAGCCTTTGTAGATGATTTTGAAATTGGATATTCCTTTGGATCTGGAAAATTTGGTAAGAACTATGACTTTTGGAAAGAAGATGTAAAAGACATTATGGAGAAAAGCAAAAGCTTTTATACCGATATGTCTGAGAATCTAAAAGCTTCGCTCGATTATGCAAATAGTCTTCTAGGAGATTGGCCGCTTTCATATGATAAGAATAATACACAAGATATAATGACTCTGCTTGATGAGTTTGCTGAAGTGAATGCAAATTCTGCTGAAGGAGAGCAAAGGAATAAAAGAGATAAAGCAATTAAAGATTGGCGACATGATTTTTCAAATGGGGCTAGTTATCTGGCTTACCAAAGCTTTGCAAAAGCTTTGCAAGGAAGACCGCCACTTGCCGGTTATCGTAACTGTCAGCACTTTCAGGCTGTTCTATCCACTCTTTCTCATATTTATGATAGCAAAGAAGTGAAAGTAGAGATTGTTAGGTATATCGAATTGATTTTTGATTTAGTTAATCGGCTTACAAAGAAATATGAAGATTACAAAAAAGAACAGCATGCTGTTGATTATGTTGATATTGAAAATCATTTTTTAACTTTGCTTGATAATGAAGAAGTAAAGGCTGATATAAGAGAAAATTTCAAATATATATTTGTAGATGAATTTCAGGATAGTTCTCCAGCTCAAGTAAAAATGTTCGAAAAACTTTCTGCTATTGTGGGAAGAGATGAAGATGATGATTACAAAATTAAAATTGGAAATAACACCTTCAGCTTGCACAATAGTGTTTGGGTTGGCGATTTTAAACAGGCTATTTATGGCTTTAGAGGCGCCGATACAGCATTAACCAAAGCCGTTGCAGATATCATTGAAGCTAACATGAAAACTAAGCCTAAACAGTTTAGTATGCACTCTCTTGATACAAGCTATCGTTCATATCAGCAAATTGTTGATAAAACGAATGAAATCTTTGAATATTCCTTTAGTGGTATCCTTTCGCCAGAGAATGTACATCTTAATCATAATCGAGCACAGCCAGCAAATTTTGATAGTCTTAGAACTTGGACTCCTAATGGAAATAATGAAAGCGAAAGATTAGTAGATTTATGTGACCGACTTGAAAAGCTCGTATTAAAAACAAGGGATCCTTCAAAAATTGCTGTCTTGGCAAGGAAAAAAGCTCATTATGACAAGATTATTGATGAATTAAGAAAAAGAAACATTCCAGTTTCTATTGAAACAGAAATCGAACCTTCTTGTGATGAGGTGCAGTTAATAATTGCTTTGTTGCGGCTTGTTATTAATCCTTATGATGCTTATTCTAGAGCTCTTGTAACTTTCCTTACAGAAAAGGATTTTGATGCAGGAAAGGTTATTGATTCAAAACTTGATTTTAGCGAGAACTACAAAAAGGCAAAAGAAAAGGGTCAGGAAAATCTTCCAGAATATCTTAGTAAAAAAACTATTATTTCTAAGTTCATGGAAAAGAAGTCTGTTTTCAGTTCTCAAACAATTCATAGTCTTGTGGAATCTTTAATTATTGAGCTTGATTTGTTTAATCTTTGTCGAAACTGGGACTCTGCAGAAATATCTGATGTAATTTTACAAGCCCTAATTGATGCTGCTGGAAAATATGAAGAGCTTTGTGCTGCCTCTGCAATACCGCCAACAATTAGTGGATACATAGCTTATATTAGTGATAAAGAAAATCTTAAATCTGGTGGCTCTAAAAATGGAATTGTCTTTATGACGATTCATAAATCAAAGGGCTTGGAATGGGATCATGTTATTCTATTAAGCTTGAAAACAGATGAATCCGAGATAGGACAATTTATAAAACATGAGGTTTTTGGAGTTTCTTTCTATCATAAAGATGCTCCTTCAAGTGAAAATTTGTATCCTCCAATGATTGTGAATTTATTCCCAACAATAATAACTGGTTCTTATGGAATCCCTCAATATATACAAGATTCTGTACAGTTGCGCTCTTCCAGATATAATCAGCAGTTAGCTGATCTTACTTCTGAAGTTCGACGTTTGTGGTATGTTGCCATAACAAGAGCACGAGATATTCTTACTCTTATAAAAGAGGGACGCACACCATATGCAGCATTAAATCTTATTGGAGCTCCAAGTGGCTGGGAAGCAGGTTTTATCGAGGATGATGATAATCTCAAAGATGGAGAAAAATATGTGCTCACAACTCCTCCAGTTCTTTCTCTGAATGTTCAGGAATCAAAATCCCATTCAAAAAGAAACATTCAGCCAAGTGGTTATACAGCAGAGAAGAAGTTTACTCCAAAGACTGTTTATAAATCTGGCGATAGGATTCCATTTGGAAAAGGGGAGTCGGAATCAAATATTATAGGTTCATGCATTCATGACATCTTCTGCGTGCTTGAAAAGTCTAAAACTCCAGAAGCCTGTGAAAGAATAATTGAGGGCTATGAATTAAAAGACATCCTTAATGATTCTGCAGCTATAATCAAAGCTTGGGATAATCTTGCTGATTTCCTGAAAAAAGAATATGGTGACGCAGTCTCTGTTGCACATGAGTTAAACTTTACCCAAGGTTTTGACGGCCATATCGTAAATGGCTCTATCGACTATATATATAGAACTTCAAAAGGTACTGTCTTAATTGATTTCAAAACCTTCCCAGGAAAGGAAAGCGATATTATCAACGAAGGAAATCATTGTGCAGCCAATTACAGCGGCCAGTTCCAGTGCTATCAAAAAGCTCTGGAAGCAAACGGCGAAACTGTAATTGCTAAGCTTGTTTATTATCCTGTTGGTGGATTGGTAGTTGAGCTTAAGTAGAATAAGGAGCGGGACTTATACATCCCGCTCTTTTTTATAACACACTCGCCCTTACTCCATCCGTCAGCTTTTCGCAGCTATTTATAAATAGCATCATTCCTCAACTGGAATATAAATTCTGAAATACATTGTTGGATTATTTTTATTTCCACAATAAAGATCCAGAACATTTCTTTCGATTGCATCCCCTCTGATTTTTAGCCTGTTTCTTTCGATAAAACTAAGCATTTTTGCATATGCATCATCAGCTTCAAAATGCTCAATAGAACTAACTTTCATCCCATAGCAAACATAAGATCCAGAGGGTAAAATAGCAGTATATTTATTTTTTCTGTAAAATGGAATCTCACTTAAATATCCATATTTATCATAATCATGAAATCTTCCCTTCTGTAGATTCTCTTTTGTAATAGTTGAAATAATTCCTGCTGTATCAGCCCATTTCCCCGCTCCAATTGTGGTCTTAATTATTTCATCAATATCAAGCTCATCCTCATCACCAAATGATTTACTCATCATATACATTTCTGGTAATTTTTCTAATGTGATTTTCGGATTATAACAAGTCTGTTCAATATTTTTATTAAAGATTCCAATTTTTTGTTTAAGTAATTCAAGCTCATTTATTTTTTCGTCAATAGAAGCTTCGCAGTTTTTTAGTTCATCCAGAATTCCGTCCGCAGTTTTCTCATTTAATATAACCTTAAGTTTTTTAATTGGTGTATTAATTGAACGCATAAACATAATCATAGAAATAATTTCAAACTGTGCCTTTGAATAATATCTATAATTGTTCTCACCAATTTCCCAGGGACATAATAATCCAATACTGTCGTAATATCTTAGAGTTGCAGAAGGAATATTAAAAATCTTACTGATTTCTCCAATGGTATAAAATTCTTTCATTGTAAGCCCCCGCCACATCTTTATTTTCTTTAATCATTATATCACAAAAAAAGTTTGACATTAAAGTTACTTTAAGGTTTACAATTTAAGTATATGGTAAGGTTCGCTAACGCAAGCTTTACACAGGAGGAATTATGGAAAAAGTATCAGGTGGAAAACTCACTTTCCGAGAAAAAATAACTCTTGCGCTTCCTGGGCCTGCATCGGTTATTGGTCCAATCATCATTCATAATACTTTGATGAAATTTTACACTGACATTATTGGCCTCGATGCAAAATTCTACGGTTGGATTTACCTGCTTTACAGCATATGGAATGCAATAAATGATCCTCTTTTAGGAGCTTATATAGATAAACTGCCTTTTAGCAAAAAACGTGGCAAGTATGTTTACCTTATGCGGGTTACAGCACCTACCATGCTTATTTCCATTTTCTTTATGCTTCTTGCTTCCCCTTCATGGAATGACTGGCTGGTTTTCTGGATATTGCTTGCAGAGCTTTTTATTTTTGATACCGCCTATACAGTTTATTCTGTAGCCTATAATTCTTACTTTCTGTTAGCCGCGCCAGATAAAGAAGAACGTGTAGATGTCGATATTATTCGAACCTACATAGGAAATGTACTCGGAGCAATCACTACTATTATTCCTACATTACTTCTTGTTGGTGGTGGTAATCGTAAACTTGTCATTCCAGTTTTTTCTGTTGTAATTTTAGTAAATGCCGCAATGTATTTTGTTGCACTCAGCACCCTTAAAGACAAAGCTGAGCTTTATGAAACTGCAACTCCACCAGAACATCATTCTGTGAAAGAAGTCTGGATAGATGTTAAACGGATTATCTTTTCTCGTCCGTTTCTTACGTATCTGTTTTTTTATATTATAGCACGCGGCGCCATAGGTTTTTACTTCACTCCTTTTTTATACTTTATGGATTCAGTTGTACAATCTACCAATACTGTTGCAACAATTGCAGATGTTGTGCCTGGTCTTATCATGTTAGCGCTGCTCCCATGGGCGGGTAAAATGATTAAGTATTTTGGAAGTAAGACAATAACACTGCTTGCCTTTATTCCTGCTATTCTTGGCTTTTCAAGTCTGCTTTTTATTACACAAGGGTGGCAGGCAGTCATCAGTTACACTTTGATTGTATTTGCTCTTAATGTTATTCAAACTGCAGGCGTTGTATTAAATGGCGAACTTATCGATTACGATGAAATGCAAACTGGAACCAGAAAAACTGGTTTGTACGGTGGACTTTTTGCCCTGCTTACTACTTCTCTCACTAGTCTACAGGCAACTATCTTTTCTTCAATAATAAGCCACTTTGGTTACGATGGAACTTTAGCAGAGCAGTCTGCACGGGCAATTATGGGTATAAGAGTTGGTGCCGGATTGATTCCTGTAATCATGTGCGTAGTCGGTTATATCCCTATGATTTTCTTCCCAATTGGAAGAAAGCTTGAACGAGAAATTTCTGATTTCAATGTTGCTGCAAGAGAAGGCTGCATAAAAAACGAAGACGGTACAAATAGCACTAAAGGAGATTGCTCAAATGAGTAAAAAAATAATCAGCAGTAAAGAAAATAAACTGTACACAATTGATAACCGAGAATTCATTGCAAAAGGAATCAACATGGTTTGCAAAGATAAATCACGTAATTACATTGGAGATTATAAAGCAGAAGATTTTCTTTTCTTAAAAGAGCACGGTTTTAATCTGATTCGTTTAGGTTTGATTTGGGATGGTGCAGAGCCTGAAGCAGGAAAATATGACGAAAAGTATTTTGAAAAGATTGATAAACTGATTGAACTTGCAACCAAAGCAGACATTCCAGTTTTTCTTGATTTGCATCAGGATTTGTTTGGAGTTGTTTTTGAAGATGGAGCTCCTTCCTGGGCAACTTTTACCGATAACGAACAACATATTCGCACTGAGTTGTGGAGTGAATCTTATCTGATTAGCCCTGCAGTCCAGCATGCTTTTGATAACTTCTGGAAAAATCAGCCGGCTTCTGACGGAATCGGAATCCGTACACACTATATAGAACTTCTAAAATTCATAACTAAAAGATATGCAGAAAATCCATATGTCGTAGGCATTGATATAATGAACGAACCTTTCCCTGGAACTCCGGGAGCGGCTGTCGGTGAAATAATGAGTCGCTTTTTGCAGGGGGGAGATGTTTCTGCCTTTAATAATCCAGAAAGCGTAACAGCAATAATCAGTGAGATTCTTCCAATAACTTCAAAGTTCGAGAGCGAGATTCTCAATCCCTTTTATGAGGAAGCTGCGAGAGCAATTCGAAGCATTGATAAAGATATTCTTTTCATGTTTGAAGCAAATTATTTTGCAAATGCGGGGATTCCATCTGTGTTGCGTCCTGCATTTTATGAAGATGGAAGCATTATTGAAAATCAGGTTTTCGTTCCTCATGGTTATGATATTCTTGTTGATACCGAAGCTTATGATGAAGGTGGACTTGAACGAGTAGGGGTTATTTTCGGAAGCATTCTTGAAACTGCTAAAAAAATGGGAATTCCAACGATTATCGGTGAATGGGGCTGTTATCCAAATGCCAGCGAAGCACAGAAAGAACAGGCCAAATTTCTACTAAAGTTATTTACTGAAAATGAAATTGGAAATGTATATTTTGATTATTCCCACCTTAAAGATGGGAAAATAATACAAGTTTTATAAGGGAGCAGGTGTTCAAGTTTGATTCCAAGTCTCAGGTAGCAGTTTATAAGGATGTTTATAAATACACTATGGAAAAGGCTCAGAACAAAGAAGCAGATTTATACAGCAGACGAGATTGATGACAACATCATACTGGAAGAAGACACCCTTCCTCTCATAAAAGAAAAGACACCTACTGGCAAAACTGCACCTGGACAGATTACTATGAACACATCTTCAACACCCGCAACAAAGATGTTAAGATGAGAATGTACATGGCTATGCAGTTGGCAAAGTAGGATAGAGGATGAACAAAAGTATTTTACAAAATGGCGATCTGCTTTTTATGAGCGACGAATCAGCCTTATCCAAAGCGATTATCGAAACAACAGAAAAATACAGTCACGTTGGAATCTTCTTTGACGGAATGCTTTATCATGCTTCCCGAAAAAGGGGTGTAGCGAAACAAAGACTTGAAGAATATCTCGCAGAAGAAAAACATGAAGTTTTCATTTACCGCTACCCA
>CAMNBC010000003.1 GCA_946532115.1 uncultured Treponema sp. | reverse complement strand
GTTTTTGCAGCATCCGGAGACGAGCAGGATAAAAGTCCTGAAATTACAGAAACTGACAGAAGCATTGCCGTTATTGCGGCAGATGTTTTTTTTGATTACATCAGCAAGCTAAGCGGACAGGAATCCCCTGTTATTGCACTTGGTATTGATGCACGCCCTACAGGACCGGCGCTTGCAGATGCAATGATTCATGCCCTTGTAAAAAAGGGAGCAATTCTCCAGTACAGCGCAGTTACATCAGCTCCAGAAATTATGGCTTATGCTAAAAAACTCGACGGATTTATTTACATTTCTGCAAGTCATAATCCAGTTGGTCATAACGGAATTAAATTTGGAACTAACGATGGTGGAGTTTTGTGTGGTGCAGAAAATGCAAAACTTGTAAAGGATTTTCTTGCACGACTTTCAGACGATAATGGTGTTGCTGAAGCTGTAAAAAAAGCTTATTCCTGCACTACATCTGAAATTAAAGCGGTATATGATGTAAAAGAAAGTTCTAAACACAATGCACTTTCCGCTTATAAAAATTTTGCAAACGAAACAATCACTGGAACTGATAATAAAGAATATCAGACTGATTTTTTCGGTATGCTTGATACTTTTATAACGGCGAAACCGCTCGGCGTTGTCTGTGATTTTAACGGAAGCTCACGTTATCAGAGTATTGACCGTGATTTCTTTAAGGAACGCAAAATCAATTTCTATTCAATAAATGATTTTGAAATTGCACATGAAATCATTCCGGAAGCTGAGAATCTTGTTCACGTTGCTGCTGAAATGGAGCGGCTGCACAAAGAGGGACACAGCGAAGTTGTTCTGGGATATATGCCGGATTGTGACGGCGACCGCGGTAATATTGTTTACTGGGATGAAAAGGCCGGCAAAGCTGTAATTCTAAAGGCACAGGAAGTATTCAGTCTTTCTGTTCTTGCAGAACTTACATATTCAATCTGGCAGCATGGTGATGAAAAAGACTTTAAGCCTGCTGTAGTTGTAAACTGTCCAACTTCAATGAGAATTAACGAAATTGCTTCCGCCCTTGGGGCAGAAGTTTTCCGTGCTGAAGTTGGTGAAGCAAATGTCGTAAACCTGGCAAGGGAAAAACGTTCTCAAGGTTACACGGTCCGCATTCTTGGAGAAGGCTCAAACGGTGGAACAATTACCTACCCTGCAGCCGTCCGCGACCCGCTTAATACAATTTTCGCCCTTCTCAAGCTTTTGATGATGAGAGAAAGCGGATTGTATGAAATGTGGTGTACAAAATCTGGTCAGAAATATAATCCTGAATTTACACTCAGCGATGTAATTGCATCGCTTCCGGTATATACAACAACCGGAGTTTCAGAACCACGAGCCGTCCTAAAAGTTAAAACTACAGACCATGCAAAGCTTAAGGCAGCATTCCAGAAAGTTTTTGAAGCAGACTGGAAGAAAAAATCAGCTGACCTCAAGAAAAAATATGGCATAGAGTCTTGGGAAGCAGTTATAACAAAGGGAACTGTTGAGACCTGCGGTGTAAAAGACTTTTCTGAATCTGGAAAAGGCGGACTAAAAATCCTTTTCAAAGACAAGGATTCAAAACCTGTTGCCTTTATCTGGATGCGTGGAAGCGGTACTGAACCAGTATTCCGCATTATGTGCGATGTAAAAGGTAATAATCCGGATATGGAAAAGGCACTGCTTGAGTGGGAGACTGAGCTTATTAAGAAAGCAGACAAATAGTGTCATTCCCGTGCTTGACACTGCGACGTTTGCGAAGCAAACTCGGTCAGGAATCTGCAAAACAAAGATTTGAACAGATTGTCGGGGCAAGTCCTGCGATGTTTGCGAAGCAAACTCGTGCAACAATGACAAAAAATAAATAAATTTGTATAATAATTCAATACAGGAGCTATAAATGGAAAAAGAAGAAATCTTAAAGCGTGCAAAAGCTTACATTGCCGCAGAAAAAGATGAAAGATTCAGCAAGGAAGTTGAAGAACTTATTGCTAAAGAAGATTATAAGGAACTTGAAGACCGCTTCTACCAGACACTTGAATTTGGTACTGGTGGACTTCGCGGAATTATGGGTGGCGGAACAAACCGCATGAACACCCTCGAAATCAATATGGCAACACAGGGACTTGCAAACTATGTTCTTAAGGCATTCCCTGATAAGGCAAAGGCTGGAACTTTGAGCGCAGTTGTAGCTTACGACAGCCGCTTAAACTCAGATGTTTTTGCAGAAGCAACAGCCCTTATTTTTGCCGCTAATGGAATTAAGGCTTACCTCTTCTCAGGTCTCCGTCCTACTCCAGAATTGTCTTTTGCAATCCGCAAGCTTGGCGCACAGACTGGTGTTGTTGTAACAGCATCTCATAACCCAAGAATGTACAATGGTTACAAAGCTTACTGGGATGATGGTGCTCAGGTAATTGAACCGCACGATAAGGGAATTATTGAAGAAGTAAACAAGGTTTCTGAAGTTAAAACAATGACTAAGGACGAAGCTATTAAGGCTGGTAAACTTGTTCTTATTGATAAAGAAATCGACGAACAGTTCTGGACTATGTGTAAGGCACAGCTCTTCCGCCCAGACCTTATTAAGGAAAAGGCAAAGGACGTTCGCATTGTTTACACTCCACTCCACGGAACAGGTGCAATGCATGTTGAAAAAGTTCTTGGAGATCTCGGCTTGAACATTCTTACTGTTCCAGAACAGAGAGAACCAGATGGAAACTTCCCTACTGTTGAAAAGCCAAATCCAGAGGAAAAACCAGCACTTACTCTTGCTGTTGAACTTGCAAAAAAGGAAAAGGCAGACGGTGTAATGGCAACAGACCCAGATTCTGACCGTTTTGGTACAGCTTTCCCAGATAAGGACGGAAACTTCGTTCTTCTTAGCGGAAACCAGATGGGTGCACTCCTGATTGATTACGTACTCCGCTCACGCAAAGAGTTTGGTACATTGCCTGCAAATCCTGCAATTATCCGCTCTATTGTAACTTCTCCTTTTGGTGATTACATCTGTAAGAAATACGGAGTTACAATGCTCGATTGTCTTACTGGTTTCAAGTGGATTGCTGCAGTTGAAAAGAATTTTGAAAAAGACGGTTCATACAACTATGTATTCGGTCTTGAAGAGAGCTACGGCTACAAGATTGAAAAAGAAGTTATGGATAAAGACGGCGTTTCAGCAGCAGCAATGTGTGCAGAAATGATTCTTTACTGGAGAAGCCAGGGAAAGAGCCTTCTTGAACACCTTGATGATATGTACAAGGAATTCGGTTATTTCGAAGACCGTGCTATTTCACAATACTTCCCGGGAGCTTCTGGTGGAGAAACCATGAAGGCTATGATGGCAAGCATGAGAAGCAATCCTCCGGCAACTCTTGGTGGAGAAAAGATTCTCAAGGTTCGCGACCTCTTGTGCGATCCAGATCTTCCAAAGAGCAATGTTCTTCAGTTCTATCTTGAAAGTGGAACAATTGTTAGTGCCCGACCTTCAGGAACTGAACCAAAGATTAAGTTCTACATCAACTCTATGATTCCAGCTGGGGATGGTTCAGACGCATGGTATGCAGATGCTAAGAAAAAAGCAGCAACACTCTGTGACGGAATCTCAGCTGATATCCAGAAGATTATTGATGCAGCATCCAAATAAAAAAATTACTGATTTGCGAAGACTGCGCAAGCTTTACGAAGAAGGCGCAGTCTTTACCGCATTTGATACGGAAACTACGGGAGTATCTCCCACAAACAGCCGCATCATAGAAATAGGTGCCGTCCGGTTTACTAAGGACGGCACTCTTTCTAAATGGTCACGGCTTTTCGATCCAGATCAGATATTATCACCTTTTATAGTTTCACTTACTCATATTACGCAACAGATGGTTGATGCCGCTGATCCAATTCAAAATCATATTCAAAGTTTTTTAAGATTTCTTGATTCCTCAATTATTGTTGCACACAATGCTCAATTTGATTTGAATTTTCTGAATGCTGAATGCGAAATCTGCGGATTACCAGTTACAAAAAATTACGCAGTAGATACCCTTCAACTTTCTAGAATTTTGATTCCAGAAGCAGAATATCATAAACTGGATTATTTAGCTGATTATCTTGGAATAGATAAAGGTTCTTCGCACCGTGCATTAGACGATGCGATAACCTGTATGGAATTGTTTAAGAAGTGTGTTGAGAAAAGATAGATGCCCGGGTCAAGCCCGAGCATGACATCAGTTTCTTGGTGCTTTTGCAGGGTCAATTGGCTGACCATTCTGGAATACCATAAAAGTAATCTGGTATTTCTGACTGATTGAATCAAGACCAGCAGTACCAAGTTCACTGCCAGAAACAGCATATTCACCTTTACGAACCTTTACAGAACCAAGACCGGTATAAGCATAAATCAAACCTGTCTTAGACTGAACGAAAACTACCTGTCCAAATCCACGATATACACCAACATACATTACAGTTCCTTCATGAATACAAAGAACTGCTTCGTTAGTTTTCGCAGAAAGCTGAACTCCTGAGATTTTTCCTTTTACTTGAGTTATTTTTGGTGAAGAAACAGGCCATTTTGTATTTGCATCGGCTGTTATTGTTGTTCCATAAGTACGGGTATCAGGAGCTTTTTCATTTACTTTAATTACTGTTTCACCTGGTTTTGCAGGTTCAACAGTTTTTGTACTTGTAGTTTTTGAAACTGATTCTGTAGAACTTGCATTGACTTTAAGTTTTTGTCCAATTTTTATTACAGCAGAAGAATCAAGATTGTTTATTGCCATAAGATCAGCAACAGACATGCCATTTTTTCGCGCAATACCATAAAGTGTATCGCCTTTGGCAACAACATATTCTATTGTTTTTCCTGCAGGCTGAGTTGTAGCAGCTGACTTTGTTGAAGATAAAGCCGCTGCAGTTCCAATATCTGCATCAGGAATAATAAGCTTTTGTCCGGCTTTTATTACATCATTTTCTGAAAGATTATTAGCAGTTCTAAGTTCTGCAACTGTAATCTGGTATTTACGACTTATGGAATAAAGAGTATCGCCTTTTTCAACCTTATATGTAATATCTGCAAACAGAGGTGTTACTAAGAGGAGAAGTGTTGTAATGATTGATAGTGATTTGCAAAAATGAGTTTTCATACTTATATTATCGGCAGATTTTATCATTCCGTTACAATACTATGAAAAAACTCATTAACATTAATTCCGCTTATTATTTCTTCGGTTGAATAGCGGGCTAAAATTCCTTCCCTTCCACCAGTAAGATGTTCAGAAGTAATTCCGTGTTTAATCGAAATATCAGCTTCCATAAGCGCTGAAAAATGATCACAGATTCTTACAAGACGGCCATCTATAGGATCAAACTCAGTTGAATTATATTTTGTATTCAGTTCTTCCCAGCTGACGTGCTTAATAGTTCCATTTTTATCAAGAATTCTATCTGTAAATTCATCACTGGTATAATAGATAATTTCTTTTTCGAAAAATGGTTCCATTAATGGGACAAGTTCTTTATTTACAATTTCATCTTCAATCTTTTTAACAATATTCGGTAAATCATCTGTTGCAGTTTTTACTGGAGATATAATATCTCTTGTAACTGATTCCGGTAAATCGTGAAAAAGAGCACTGAAAAAATTATTGATTACCCGGCGATCACACATTCCAGGATTATATTCACGTCCCAAAAGCAGAGTCATTATTGCCACAAAAAAGCAGTGCCCAAGAACAGAAGTAGCTGGAACTCGAGGTGTCTGATTCCATCTAGTCTGGAAACGAAGCTGTTCAATTTTTAGAATAAAATCAAATGCTTTTTGATGTGTCATAAGTTTTTGCAGACCTTCCAGTTCCAGATAAGGCTGAATCTCTGCTTCAAGCTCATTTCTGATGTTTTTAAGACGTTCTTTTTCATTTACTACCGAAAGCATTTCGAGCTCACGGATTGTAGAATACTTATGTGCTGCACGGTAAATATTTACCGTTGTTCTTAATTCTGTTGGAATCGGAATATTTCCAGATTGCTGTCCGACATAAATTGTAAACTCAGAAAAAAGGTCATCGTCTGGAATCATTACACGATAACCATTCAGAACCCATTCATTGAGACGCATATATTCATCAGGAAATTCACGGCGAAGCATCTGCTGAACGGGAGCTTTTATATCACACAGAGAAATCTTTCGCAAAAGGTCAAATAATGAAGCATAAATCATCCACTTCCAGTCTACATACTTTTTGCGATGCTCTTCGTATTTTCCGATTATATAGGCAAGAACCATTTTTTCTGCAGCTTTGTCCATTTCTACAAGTTCAAAAGGACGTATTAAATCATTCCATCGTTGAATCGAAAAACCTTCGAAGATTTTGAGTGCGAGTTTCTTGTCCATATACAGGTAAATCCTTAATTGCTCAATCCAGCTTTGTGGTCTGCATCCATCTTATCTTTCCAGACAACAGCCTTTTTCTTTACTTCTTCAGCCTGATTTGCATCACCTATTGCGACATAAAGTTTTCTAAGTGCAAGAAGATATTTTATGCCATTACGCATATCATCAATACGTCGTGTAGAAAGTTCATATTTATCACGATAAGCTGTTGCAGAATCATTAAGCTGTTTTTGTATCATTCTGATATATAAAACTGTAGTTTCGTAATTAGCACAACTTGGGTCAAAATAATCCTTTACACAAGCTTTCATATCAATAAGATTTTTGGAAACAGTAGCAAAACGGCCTTCAAGTTCAACAAAAGACCATTTCCATTTACTGTTGTCTCCAAAAGCATCCTTTAGCATTGTGATGGCAAGCCCCAGTTTGCGAATTAAAGTATAACGTCGGATGATAGGTACATTATGAATTGGTTCAAGACGCGGAGAAAGATCAATATAAGGTACATCAATTGTATCAGAAACAATTTCTTCAAGATAGATTATTGCTTTGTACAAAAGTTTACGTGCATCATTAAGGGCATCATTATTCTTTACATCCATAAGGCGAAGAGAAAGGCTGTTCTGCGCCATATAAAGAGATGAAGCATAAATCATATCTTCGCAAAGCAGAAGTTTTTTATTTTCGTAATCAATATCCCCTTTATGCATGCCACCAAGCATCATTTTTTCTTTTTCAAGAGTAGTAGTTATTTTTCCTTTATAAGGCTGAATTGCCTCGTTAAAATGAAGTCTTGCTTCCTCCGAAACTTTTGCCATCAGTTACCTCCGCTGAATTTAGCAAGAAGAGAACGTGCATGCTCCAGAGACTGCGCTGTATCAGAATCACCTGAAAGCATTCTGGCAATTTCTGCAACTCTAGCCTCGCCTTCCACAGGATAAACATTAGATGAAGTAATTTCTCCAGAGACACTCTTCTCTATCTTTATCTGATTATCGGCATAAACTGCGATGCTCGCTAGATGTGTTATACAAAAAATTTGTCTGGTTTTTGCAAGATTTTTTATGTGGGCACCCACTGCCACAGCAACTTCTCCACCAATTCCTGTATCAATTTCATCAAACACAAGGGTTTCAACATTATCTGTGCGTGCAAAAATAGTTTTGAGGGCGAGCATGACGCGGGAAAGTTCACCACCAGAAGCAATTTTTGCAAGTGGCAATGGAGGATTTCCAGGATTAGCACTTATCATAAACTCAATATCATCTTTTCCATAAGGCCCGCAAAGCTGTTCAACTTCTGTACCGGCTTTCTGGTTAATTTGAACACAGAAAGTAGTACCTTTCATTCCGAGTTTTGAAAGAATCTGGTCTACTTCTGCATTCATTTCTGAAGCAGTAGTTTTACGTGCTGCAGAAAGTTTGTCTGCCTGTGTAAGAACAACTTTTTCAAGAGCTTTTATTTCTGCAGTAAGCTGATCTTTACGGTTATTACCATCACCATTTTCTTCGATATATTTTTGAGCTTCTTCAAAATACGTAAATACTTCTGAAAGAGGAGCATTAACAGATGAAGCATATTTTTTCTTTAGATTGTAAATCAGAGAAAGTCTGTCTTCGACAGTTTGAAGACGATTCGGATCATAAACCAGTTTCGCTTTATAATCTGAAAATTCTGCTGCAATATCAGAAAGTTCATAAAAAGCAGACTCAACACGTTCATCAAGCTTAGAAAGAGATTTATCCAGTTCTGTAACATGAGAACTATCGCGCCTAATTTTTTTAAGTAAACCTATTACACCGCTATCATCACTACTAAGCATTTGATCAATAGAATCTACATCTGAATAAATCTTTTCATATGATGCCAGACGAGCCTGTTCTTCTTCGAGTTCTGTATCTTCGTTCGGCTTAAGTTTTGCTTCAGTTATTTCTTTTACGGCAAAACTCATCATATCAAGTTTTCTAAGTCGTTCACTGTCAGAAAGATTATATTGTGCAAGCTGCTTACGCTTTTGAACAAGTTCCGCATATTTTGCTGTAAAGGCTTCAACTTCGGCAGTGATTCCAGCACGGGCATCCAGGTATTTTCTATGCTCACTTACCTTCATCAAAGACTGGTGCTCATGCTGACCATGGATATCAACAAGAAAGGAAGAAAACTGAGCAAGATCTCCTCGGGTAACAGGAGTGTCATTAATCCATGCCCCTGCTTTTCCGGTATCGCGGATTATACGGCGAAGTAAAACGCGGTCATTTTCAATTTCAATTCCATGAACATTCAGCCATTCAAGGGCATTGCGAGGTTCATCGTCCTCTGCAATTTCAGAACGAACAGGGAGGTCTTTCTGCAAAAGAAAAGTTCCGCTTACACTCGCCTCTTTTTTACCTGCTCTTATCTGCTGGATATCAGCTTTTCCGCCAAGAAGAAATGAAAGAGCACCAATAAGAATAGACTTACCTGCACCAGTTTCACCAGAAAGAACAGTAAAACCTTTTGAAAATTCAAGATAATCAGAATCTATAAGAGCAAAGTCTTTAATGGTTAAATCTTCAAGCATGTGGAACCCCCGACCAGTTTAATTTTGATCTGAGTGCGTTATAAAACTTTTCTTCAGAACCGGCAACAAGGAGTGCCTTCTTTTTATTCATAATTATAGTAATAATATCGCCGTAATTTAATGCAAAAGGTTCCTGTCCATCAACTGTGAGACAAATCCCCTTTATACGGCTTTTTTCTATAGAGATTTCAAGTTTACTGTCCGGGCTTAATACTATTGGTCGGCTTGAAAGTGAAAATGAATTCAAAGGAGTTAGAACAAAAGCTTCTACTTCAGGAGAAACAATCGGCCCACCTGCAGCTGCTGAATATGCCGTAGACCCAGTTGGAGTTGCAGCAATCAATCCATCAGCTTTTAAGCGACACAAAGGAAGAGAATTTCTCTTTACAGAAAGCATGATTGTAGAAACACCGCGTTCAGCAGAAACAACTGCATCATTCAGGCTTAAAGATGAATAAACTTTTTTTCCGTTTCTTATGACTTCAACTTTGAGCATTGAGCGTTTTTCAAAAACAGCATTTCCGTCCAGAAAAATCTTGAGTTCTTTTTTCCAGTCTTCCGGCTGAACAGAAGCAATAAAACCAAACTCACCAAGATTTACAGGGAAGACAGGTATACCATACTTAGATGCATTACGCGCTGCATAAAGCACAGTACCGTCACCACCAAGAGAAATTACAAAATCGTAACCTTTAAAATCTGTATTATCAACAAATCCATCAAAACTCAGAAAATCATGCTGGACACCTTTTTTTGAAAGGTAACCGGCAATTTCCTGAGCCAGAGACATAGATACATCTTTGCTAACATTTATAATTATAAGTGCCTTGCTCATTTTATCCTTTTTTGGCAGTTTATGGCAGAGAACTCAAAACTTTTACAATTTTGGCACTCTCTGCATGAGTCAGACGCGGATACAACGGAATATGGACACAACGCAGATACAAGGATTTAGCATGAATGCAGGTTTCCGAAAGCTCATCTTTTAATGCAATAACAGAATTATCATATGCAAGTTGAACTTCAATTTCCTTTTTAGAAGCGTATTGTTTTACGTCCTTAAAGGAACTTGCAAGAATAAGCGGGAAACAGCTCATGGTAGAACCGTTTTCCATTTCGCGTGCATACATCTTGTGACGGCCAATCATACAAGCCTGATGGAACATGGCAAAGATTTCTTTGCGGGTCTTTTCATTACGAGGGTATTCTTTAACCTGTACCCAGGCAAGTGCACAGTTAATATCCGGTAAAAGATCTGTAAGAGGCGCTTCATCAGAATATTTTTTTAGTACTATCCACTCACGGCGACCAGGTGCCAGAAGAATAGCACCACCACCAGCAGTTAATACATCACGTTCCTCAAGCCCCATAATTGTATAAATACCGAATGAACCAGCAAGTTTTCGTTCTTCTGTAGGGACTCCTTCCGGAGACAAAACAGGAACAGAAGCACCTGCACTCTGTGAAATATCTTCAATAACAGGAATTCCAAGAGCCATCAAGCCATCAAAATCAGGAAGAATACCTTCTGTTTCGTGAAGAAGCAGGAGTCTTCCACCATTTTGAATACCAGCCGAAACAATTTCAGGAGTTACAAGTCCAGAAATCTCGTCAACATCAAGAACTAAAGGTTCATAGCCCATATCAACAAGAGACTGATACTGCCAGGCTGGAGCAAGAGCAGAAATCATTACTTTTCCGTCTTTTGCAAAATCCAAAGCTTTCAGGGCATATTTTAAGGCAATAGCAGGGCTACGCAGAGCCACCGCGCCATCACATTTTGTAAATTCCTTTACCGTCTGGATTAATCTTGCGTTTAACTCACCAGGTCCAATTTTTTCATCAACCATGCAGGTTAAAACCGCATCCATTTCTTTTCTACGAATCGTTGTACTGTATGTCTGTATCATTTAAGTTTACTGAATATCGATGATTCTCTGAAGTTCTTTTGCATTGAAGAGTTTTCGTGTATTCAACATAATCAAATATCCTGTATCTTCACGAACAACACCTTCGATATACTCTGTTCCGATACCGCTCAGCATCTGAGGAGGCTCTTTAACATCTTCACCTTTAACGGTTACAACGCGTTCAACCTTATCAATAATAATACCGATTTTACTTCCATCGATATTAAGGATAATAAAGCCGCCTTCCATTTCAATATCCTCAGAGCGATTCACTGACTGAATCTTAAAGCGTTTATGCAAATCAATAATAGGAATAATTTCACTACGAAGATTAATAATACCTTCTACATAATAAGGGGCATTTGGAATAACGCGAACATTCTGAAGTCTTACAATCTCTTTAACATCCATGATGTTGACACCATATAATTCTTCCCCAAGATGAAAAGTTACCATTTGATAAGTCATATCGTTAGCCATAGATACCCTCCAAGATATACAAAACTCACCATATAATAATACTCCGAAACCAGAGATTTTGCAATGCAAACTTCATTCTGACTCAAAAAACTTTTCAATACCTCCTTTAATCTACAGTAAACAGAGTTACGACGTTTACTGTTTTAATTCCAGCCGACTTTAATAAAAATGCACAGCTTTCTATTGTTGAGCCGGTAGTACATACATCGTCAATCAAACAGACTGATGATGGCAGCTTAAATGTTATATTTTTAAGCGCATAGGCGGTTTTGATATGCTCAAGCCTTTCACTGCGTGAAAGTTTTTTCTGCTGTTCACTTGTATTCCGCTCAAGTATTTTCAAAACCTTAAAGCCATAGCGCAGCGCAAGAAAGGTACAAAGTTCATCTATCTGATCCCATCCTTTTTTTCTTATTTTTCCCTTTCTGGGTGGAACAGGTACAAGAACCGTATCTCCTATTATCCTCAAAGCTTCGGCAATCAATCCAGCAAAAAAAGGTGAAAATGCTCTTTCATCCTGCATTTTCCAGCGAAACATCAGTTCTTTGTTCCACAGGCGGTAAGAAAAAAGAGGAAATACCTTATCTGTACTAACAAGCACAGTTTTCTCACGACATGTAGTACATTTGTCTTTTACTCCAATAAGTTCACGACCACAACACTCACATCGCTCAACTTTCATATGCTCTTTTACAGAAAAATACTTCGTACTGCATTGCAAACACACAGGTTTTACAAAGACAGTTTTACCACACACGGCACAACTTTCTCCGCCGCTTATAAAAACATACAGAAGTCTGAATGAATTTATAACCAGTTGCTTAGCTTCAAAAAATAATTTTCTCACACTTATATATTGGTATAAAGTATGCAAAAAAAGGAAATGAAAATGATAAAATTGATAAAAAAAAATTAAAAAAATCAGATTATTGACCGGAAAGAGCCTTTTTCCAGCGGGCGATATTCTGCAATGCATTCAGAGGAGTCAGATTATCTGTATCTGTTGATAAAATTTCAGAGATAATGATTTCTTCATCGCTGAATAACCCAGGATTTACAGGTGGAGGCGGAACCTCTGATTTTGATTTATCAGAATCAGCAGATTTCACACAAGACTTATCATCATCCAGAATAATAGGATTATCATTTGCCAGGGCCTGAATATGAGAAAGAATTACATTTGCCCGATCAATTACAGTCTGAGGGATTCCTGCAAGTTTTGCAACATGAATACCGTAGGAGTTTTCTGTAACACCTTCTTTTACCTTTCGCAAAAATACAACAGAACCATTCTGTTCAAGAACATCCATGCATAGCATTTTTAAGCGAGGGTGTTCCATTCTTGAAAGTTCATGATAATGTGTTGCAAAGAAAGTTTTACAGCCTATAGTATCAAGAAGATATTCAGATACCGCGCGCGCAATTGCAAGCCCGTCTTCTGTAGAAGTGCCGCGCCCAACTTCGTCCATAATAACAAGAGAGCGCTTAGTTGCCGCGTGAAGAATATTCGCAGTCTCTGTCATCTCAACAAGGAACGTAGACTCCCCTTTTGCAAGATTATCAGAAGCACCAACGCGGCAGAAAATGCGGTCTACAATACCAAGGCGGGCACTACCTGCCGGAACATACGAACCGGTTTGAGCCAGCAACGCAATAAGAGCATTCTGTCTTAAATAAGTACTCTTACCCGCCATGTTAGGTCCAGTAATAAGAGCAAACGCCGGAGCCGCATCATCGCCGGCTTCAGCATCCCCGGCACAAAGAAAGGCATCATTTGGCACAAACTCACCGCGAGGCAAATGATTTTCAACAACCGGGTGGCGACCATCCTTAATTTCAAAACGAGTTGACTCTTCAATTTCCGGGCGCACCCAGTTATGTTCAATGGCGGCCTGTGCAAAAGAACATGCTGCGTCCGTATTGGCAATTTCCCCTGCAAGCTGAAGCAGATATGGAATATATTTCAAAAGAGAACTTCGAATCTCAACAAAAAGGTCGCGTTCCAGTTCAAGAATTCTGGTTGAAGACTCATTCAGTTCCTGTTCAAGCTGCTGCAGACGTTCTGTAGTATAACGGTCACCGTTGACCAGCGCACGGCGCATAATAAAATGAGGAGGAACCGAGCTTAATTTTCCCTTGCTTACTTCGATGAAATAACCAAAGGCGTTTGTATATTTAACGCGGAGTGTTGTAATTCCTGTCTTTTCTTTTTCTTCTGCTTCATATTCAGAAAGTATCTGATTAAAATTATCGTGAACTCCACGCCAGTGATCCAGTTCTTCTGACCAGCCGGCTTTTATAATTCCGCCTTCTGTAAGTGAAGTTGCAGGATCATCTAAAATTGCATTTTCAATTATTCCGCAGATTGTTTTTGCATCTTCATCTGAGATAAATGAGAAATTATACTGTCCTAGATATTCTTTTATATGTGTCCATGTTTCAAGGCTTGTACGTAATGCCTGTAAATCTTTTGCGTGAGCACGTTCCATTGCAATACGGCCTGAAAGTCGTTCAACATCAAGAATACCGCTTAAATCTGTTTTTACCTTATCAAGAAGAGAACGGTTTTCGACAAAACTTGAAACGGTTGTCTGGCGGTCTTCTATCTGCTTCAAATTTGTTAGCGGGAATAAAAGCCAGTTTCTAAGAAGACGACTACCCATTGCAGTTTTTGTAAAATCAACACATTCGAGTAGTGTATATTGACTGCTTCCATCGCGCATATTTGAAATAATTTCCAGATTTCGGCGGGATGAATCGTCCATAACAAGAAACTCACTGTCGCTGTAAACCCGAATTGAACCTATATGCGGTAAAACTGCATTAGTTGTTTTTTCCAGATAATCTAGTAAAAAACCGGCTGGTACTACTTCAGGACTGTCCATTTCGAGGCCAAAGGCTTTGAGATTTGCAGTCTTAAATTGAGCTGTCAATTTTTTGAACGAGAGCTCTGGTGAAAAATCCCAGTCAGGATAATATGAAACGGAAATCGAACCGTAGGCAGCCACGGCGGATTGAATGTCGGCGTTGTTTTTGAGCGAGACGGGAAGTAAAAGTTCACGAGGTGAAGCGCGATTTAATTCCTTGCTGAAATTTTCTGCCATTTTTGTAGCCGGCCAGGAGGTTACACTGAAACTTGACGTTGTAACGTCTATGAAAGCGAAGGCTGCTTTAGATTTTGCAACACACAAAGCCGCAAGATAATTAGCCCGTCCACCTTCAAGGTATTCTGCTTCTACTGCAGTTCCAGGAGTAATTATTTCTACAACCTTGCGTTCTGTAATCCCCTTACCGCCTTTCGGAATTTCACCTACCTGTTCACAAATTACAATTTTTTTTCCGAGACGTAATAGTCGTGCAATATAGATTTTTGCTGCGTGATAAGGAATACCACACATAGGACGCTGTGCTCTATGTGTTAATGTTAAATTCAAAAGACGAGATACTTCTACAGCATCCGAATCAAACATTTCATAAAAATCACCGAGGCGGAAAAACACAACCTCATTTTTATACTTTTCTTTTATACCCCGATACTGAATCATCATCGGGGTGAGTGTTTCTTCTTCTGCCATCCTCTTACAATCCAAGCTCAGTTATTACCTGATTTGTGATGTCAACCGAAGAGGAATACCACAAAATTGCATTTGATTCCTGCAGACTCAAAATCATACTATAGCTTCCACTTTCTGCAATTTTGGCTAGCGTATTGTAAAGCTTTTTATAAAAGTCATCTGAATTCTGCAAAGTTTTCTGCATTGATTCAAGTTCAACATTTTTTGCATTTGTATATTCTGTAAGATAATCTGTTTTCTTTGTAATTTCTGCTTCTGTCTTTAATACCTGAGATTCATTTCCTGCATTTTCATAATCAAGCTTTTTCTGCTGAAGTTTTTTAATTGCTTCTACCTGCTTGTTGATTTCATCCTGAAATTCAGCTTTCTTTTTTTCATAGTTACGAACTGGGGCTGAATTTCTAAAATAAGCATTATAAACCTTGGCTGTATCTACTACACCAAATTTTGTAATCTGCTGTGAAAAAGCCGGAATACTGGCAAAGGTAAGAACTGCAAGTGAAATTAAAAGTTTAAGATATCTTTTCATTATACTGATCCTTTTAAGGGTGGTTTTGACTAGCACAACCACCATATTTACATATTATAACAAATTTTAATAGTTCACAATATTAAATGAAAGTACGAACTGGAATGGATTATTTGCAAACTTTGGCATTCCATTTTCAATTCTGTATTTCCATGCAAATACAAGGTGCAATGGAAGCTGTGGAATAAGGAAACGAAGGCCTGGACCATAACTGAAGTAGAAATCTTCAAGTTTCAGACTTGAAGCATCATGTACCTTAGGTTTTACTACAGCAGCATCCCAGAATCCGTCTATACCAAGAATACCCGGAACAATTGGAACTCTAAGTTCAAAGCGGTTAGAAAGCATAAACTGACCTCTTGTCTCACGGTAAGCTTCTGTCCAGCCTCGACCATTGAGCATACCATCAACATAAAGAGAGTTCGTATCACTAACTTCTGAACAAGGGAAAATCATAGAAACACCTGTGTAATTAGCAAGTACCATCTTGAAAGACCATTTATCACTAACCGGTATATCAAAGAGTTTTAAATAACCTTCGAGCTTTGAATCTGTTCTGGCAAAGAACTCTTTTTCAAGCACTGGAAGAAGACCGAACCATGCAGCACGCTGACTAAAAAACCAGCCCTTACTTGGGTCATAATTAAGGTCTCGATTATCAATAGAAATATTTCCGTAAACAGAATTTGAAAGGCCCCATCTGTTAGCATAAAGAGAAACACCTGTATCTACAGGAGAAAAAATATTCTCGTCGTATACATTTCTCTGTAAAGATGTAGAAACACCGCCGGAAAGCGTAATTATTGCATAGTCAGGATACCATCTTCGTGCAAGCCCCGAACTTACAGTTGCACTCCAATCGTTATATTGCATAGAGTATTTATTCTGAATAAGCTCAAGATTTGGAGTCCAGAAGTTCAAATAACCATTTGATAATTTATGTGCAAGAGAAAGGGATGTATTGAATGAAATCGGATAGTTTCCAATCCAGTTCTGAGAATATGAAAAGTTAACTGACTGTTCGGTATTTGAAAGCTGAGTACCAACAGAGAGTGTTCTACCCTCTCCAAACAGGTTTGAATTTTCAAGTTTAAGATATAGAGAAACCGGCAGAGTTCCAGGATCTGTAGTACCAGAGAATACAAGACCAAACTGAACTGAAGAAGTTGACTGTTCTTCTACAGAGAAAATAAGATCTACAAGATTCTCTTCTGTACCCTGCTGAGCTTCAGGTACAACATTTGAGAAGTAACGAAGGTTCATAAGGTTTCGCAAACCATTTATAATCTTATCGTTAGAAAAAGTATCTCCTGATTTAATTGGAATTTCACGTTTAATTACATAATCTTTTGTTTTTGTATTTCCTTTGATGATGATATTTTCAACGTGGCTTCTGGAATGTTCACGAATTGTAAGATCATAAGAAATTTCGTGTCGGTCTGCATCTTTTACAGGCACCGGATAAAACTCATTTGTCATATATCCGTTTTCATAATAAACATTAGAAATGGCCTGTATATCTTCCATAAATTTTGTTGCGTTATAAACAGAGCCAACTTTCAGTTTGCGGTTCTTTGTAAGTTCAGCTTCTGTAAAAACTTCATTCCCCTTAATACGGAGTCCTGAATAGATATATTGTGCACCTTCCTGAATTATAAACAGAATAGAAAGTTCATCTCTCTGTTTTTCTTCATTCAATGTTGAATCTACTTTTACATCCAGAATATTTGCATCTGCATAACCTTTTTCATTGTAGTACTTAATAATGGTCTGTTTATCCTGTTCGAGAGTAGAAGGCTGATAAGCACCATCGCGGAAAAGCCCGACTTCTTTGAGTTCAATTTTATTCTTAAGGGTACGGCTTGAAACAATACTGTTTCCTGTAAAATTGATTTCTCTGATTACAGAGTTATTTCCTTCTGTAATCTGAAATGTAACAACAATACCATCTTCAGTTTCTTCTGTAGTATGTGTAATGTATGAAGCAGTATAACCTTTCTGAAGATAGTAATTTCTGATTATTCGTTCATCAATAAGAATCTTTGATTCTATGAAAATATCGCTTGTCTTATTTTTAATCTGCTCGCGAAGTTCACCATTTCTGATTTTTCTGTTTCCTGAAAAATGGATTGCAGAAATTATCGGACGTTCAACAACTTCAAAAACAAGAAGAACTTTAGATTCATCTTTTGTATCATGACGTGCATATGGTGTGATATCATCGAAAAAATCCAGACTGTAAAGACGGTCCAGAAGATCGTTATATGTATCTGCAGAAAAAGGCTGTCCAATAAAAGAACTGGTTACTCCCTGGAGCTCTGATTTTTTTACATTTTTAAGGCCATTAAAATCAATCTTTGAAATTGGCTGATCCCAATACCATTCGCTGTCCTGTGAATAAACAGAAAAAACAGTTACAAACAACAACACAAAAAATGCATAAAACTTTCGATGCATCACATTACTCCTACTTCCATCAATAAGTAAATTTCCAAGAGAGAGTTACAGACGTGGAAGGAACAAATTGATTTTTTAATAAAGCATTAATGTCAGGAGCCATATTTACACGAATATTCGCAAACGGTGACTCCAGTTCCATACCGATTTCCGGCTGGAAAAGCACTTTACCTGTTGACGCTATACTATTTACCTTTCTGTCTTCAAATGAAACATGAAGCATGGCATCTACATAGAGCGAACTTCCCAGGTACTTACCTATATAAACAGTTGTATTATCAAGAAAGTTACCAATAGAAATCTTTTCGGGAGTTAAATTTCTTGAAACACTCATATTATAGGTATTCTGCAATACGTTAGTGCGTAAAGAAAATATATCAAAATTAAGTAAATTCCGCAACTTGTTTTCTGCCTGACGCATTACCGTAGACTGAAGTGCATAATCTGAAGCGGCAAAAAGGATGTCAGCAGCACTGTCTGAATCGGCAATAACAATCTGTCCAAGAAGGTTTCTTATTTCATTTTCCGACTTTGGTGGAACCGAAGAAAACTTTGGCTGCAGATCCATAAGATACTGATCTTCTACAGAAAGTACTATTTTTACAGTCTGTCCGTTTTCATCTTTTTCACGGGTTTCTGCAGATACCGTAATCATAGGATTAGAAATATCATCTTTATTAAACTTAATTGAACCGGATTTTATATAAAAGCTGCGGTTTAAATATGCTAAATCACCAGATTTCAGATTTAAGGCGCCATTTACTGAATAATAATTATCCGGCTGATTGACATATACCTGCATTGTTGTATTCGGTACAAAAATGCAGCGAAGGAAAGGATCCAGTTGTACAGACGCATGATTTCCAAGTGTAATAGCAAGATCTGCAATTACCTGAACAGGAGTTTCTTCCATTCCATCTATTCCGGTATTTACAGATGAAGTGTCACTGGTTGCATTTGCCAGTGCAAAAAGCTGTGCTCCCAGATCTATATTCTCACCGGAGATTTTTCCGCTTACTTCAAGAACATCATTTTCAAGATAAAGATTAAGATTTGTAGAGATGTTTCCGTTTAATGAAATTTCTGGAGTTTTAAAGTTTACAAGGAACTGGTCTGTTTTATATGTGCTTATAGAACCTTCCATATGGTCCATACTCCACATATTCAGCAGAACTATAAAATCCATAACAAGCCGCTGATCTTTTTTTGCAGCAACGATTGTCTGTGGAATCTGAATTTCATTATTCATGATATTAATATTTATTGCCGGTGCAGACAGCTTTTGTTTTGTTAACAAAGGCACTCTTGCAACAGGATTTTCTATCTGAGCAAATCCATTCAAATCCGGATTATCCATTGAACCGGTAATAACAATATCTCCGGTAAGAACTCCGCTGTCAATTATCATTAAATCATCTATATTAAGATAAGAACAAAGTTTTGAGAGATCTATATTTACATCATAAAGCTCTACGTTAGCCTGTGTCATATCTACCAGACCATCCATTTTAGCTGACATAAAACTTTTATTGTCTAAATTCAGTTCCAGAAGACCGTCTTTTGTTAAAGTACCATACAATCCTGCATTTTCGGATGAAGATATTTCCAGAAGATCATTTGCATACAAAACTGAAAATGAAAGAGGAAAATTCTTTTTTATAAGTGAACCTGAAAATTCTGGCGTTGAAAGCGTAACAGAAAGTGAGTCTGGCACAAGACTTCCTTCCGGAACAACTGCGTTTCCTGCAGTAAGAACCAGCGGTGCATGAATATTTTTCCCCATTGAATAAAAATCAAACTCACCTGTAGCATCCAGCTTATAATCTAACAAAGATGCAGTAGCCTGAATGTTTCCAAACTTCATGCCGGAATATAGAATATTCAAATCATTTATGGAAAGATCCCTGTCTTCAAGAACTATGTTTCCACTTCCCTGCAGCATATCTGCAGCAACCAGCATAGAAAGGGATTCTACTGAAAGAGAAACATAAGGATGTTCTATTGTTCCTGATGCAAACAGCATACCGGAAATCAGATTATTATCATTTTTTTGCGCAGAAAAGCGGTTAAGGCTGAAATTATTAATCTGCATCTGCAGATTCATATAGATTTTCTGCATGAGGCTTTCCGTATTCAACGGGAGGTGCTCAGGATTTGAAATGCTTCCATCAACTATTATACTTTCTTCATTCAGAGGATTTTTGAGATTAAGCATGATTCCAACTGAATCAAATATATTTTCATTTATATTAAGCATAAGGTCAGCGGAACCTTGAAGTGCAGAATACAAATCTGTATATGCAATGGAATCCAGCTGTGCACCGTATCTGGTTGCATTTCCCGAAAGTACAATTCTAGGATTTACGGAAACACTGCCTGCTTCTTCAATTTCAAGTTGTGCAAGCATTAACGAAGGTCCATCCTGCTTATCATACTTAAACTCAGAAGAAGTAGTTATGATAATTGATGTATCTAACAGTTTTAATGGAAGGCTCTTCATAAGGGCATGTCCCGAAAACTCACCATTTTTATCAAAACGAACTTCAATATCAGTACCATAATCACCGGTTATAGTGCAAACTTCGGGCATTATAGTTCCTGCAAAATGATACGGAATTGAACCTGCATTTATATCTGCAGTAAAAAACATATCAGAAGAATCTGGAGCCTGGTCAAGAGCTGCAGAAGCCTGCAGGGTGTACTTTCCTGCAATAAGAGAAAGCTGATCTAACTGAATGTTTTTATCATTTCCGTTCAGAGAAAACATGAGCGCCTGATTGTCAGATTTTGCATTGGCAAGCAGAACATATGGAACATTATAAGAAACTGATTTTAAGTCGGTTGAAGCATATACATCACCAGACAGCAGGTATGGCTGCAGTGCATTTTGTGCAGAAAGGATTCCAGAAGCCTGCTCCGGTGGCATAAACTGCGCCGCAAGAGCGGCAAGACTGTCCAGATAAAGGCTGGAAAGAGTTATATTTGTCTGGAAATAATTTGATGCATTAAGATAACTTCCGTCAATTTTCAGCATTCCAGGTTCAATTTCTTCCAGATGTGAATAATCAGAAATTTCAAAATTAAAATCATAAGAATCTGGCTGAGGCAAAACTTTTAACTGCAGGGCTGCAAGAGAACGATTTCCTATAAATACCTGTGGCGAAAATGCCATAAAGCCTTTATCCAGCGGATCAAAATATATTTCTGTAGAAACAGAATTACCGTTTGGAAGAAGAAATTCTGGAATTTCTATAAAACCTGAAACCTGTTTTGAAGAATAAATTAAAGAAAGCTGGGCTGCAGCATTACAACGCTGGCCTGCAGCAGAAAATTTTGTAAGTTCAGCTTTCTTTTCATCTCCATAAAGCGAAAGAGCGAGTTTTAATCCGCCTGGAAAAACTGCATCCGGGACAGATATTGAAGTATCTGTAATAAAATTTAAAGTCTGTTCATTCAGGTTGCTTTTTACAATTGTATCTGTAGTTACCTGAAGTTCACGGAATTTTGTAAGTTCAAGTTGTTTAGAATTAATTGTGAGCAGTGACAACGGCTTTAGATTTTCTGTTCTTAGCTGAGCATTTACGTCTCCGGTATTGAAATTATAATATACGCCTAATGAAACAGGGCTGACAGCCTGAATTGTATGGGCTTCTACAGTGCCACCAGAGTAAGACGCATGAAGATTCAGTTTATTAAGTCTGTAATCTCCATCTGTAAAATCCCTCAGTTTAAGATTTATTTGAGAACCGTCTAAATTGTCTGTAATCGAACCGGAAACCTGAAGTTTCCCCACAAGAGTCTTTCTAAATGCAGCAATTGAAGCATTCATTACTGCATCTGCCTGAACATCAATTGTTTTTTTTCTAAGCGAATTGTTTACGCCAACATTCTTTATATTCAGGAGAGCTGAAACATTCTGATCATTATATTCAAGATAGATATTTTTAAGCTTTATGTTTTCCGGAATGATTTTTTTGATTTCAGCAAGATCAGCAGATTCTCCTCCTTCTGAACTGAAGTTTGAAACGAGTTTTATAAGCTCATCTACATCAAGATTAATTCCATCTACTACTACACTTGAAATTCCACGCTGCAAATCTTTTCTGATAAGGTTTATAAGGCTGTAAGATATGCGTGTTTTGCTGATTGCCAGCAGCTGGTCCTTCTCATCATTAAATATACGGATATTATGAATATAAAAATTTGATAAAAGAGAGGGAGAAAGACTTTCATAAGAAATACTGAGCCCTGTAGCCTCATAAAGCATTGTTGTAAAGGCATTGATTCTGTCATTTACCCCGCGGTTAATAATTTTTTTTACCGGAGCGGAAATAAGCAGTGCTGTAACAGCGAGAAGAATCAAAATGTAACTGCGGACACGGCCGTTTTTATACAATGAGCCCATTTTAGACATAATATTATAACAGAAATTCTGCTCTTTATATAGTACAAATTCAAACAACCATTTATAATGAAAGTTATGATATTGAAAAATTTTATTGTTTTTGAAGGAATTGACGGGGCCGGAACCTCTACGCAGATAAAGAAACTGATTGAACGTGATTCATCACGTTTTATAGCAACAGCTGAACCTACGGGCAGCGAAACAGGCCGTTTTTTAAGAAGAATGCTTGGCGGTGATTTTTCTGTTGATGAAAAAACAAACGCATATCTTTTTGCCGCCGACCGTTGTGAACACATTTTTGGCAAAGGTGGAGTAAAAGAACTTTGCGAAAGCGGAAAAACCGTTGTAAGCGACAGATACTTCTTTTCAAGTATGGCATATCAGAGCGTTTCATGCGGAGAAGAACTTCCAAAACTGCTTAATTCGCCGTTTCCACTCCCGGAATATCTCTTTTATTTTGTCATTAATCCAGAAATCTCACTTGGCCGTGTAAATGCACGCGGTGAACATAAGGAAATCTATGAGACAATTGAAAAACAGAAAAAAATTGCGGCTCAGTATGAAAAAGTAATCAGCGAGTATGAAAAAAATGCTGCCGAATCTGGCATGAAAATAATCAGGATAAACGCAGCAGATACTATTGAAAATATATCTGAAGTTATCTGGTCACATATTGCAAACTAAAAAAAATCTGATGGGCGTACGCTACTGCGTGTACAAAAAACCGATGACAATTTTTTTGTAAACAATAATTCATTTTCATTTCGAAAATGAATTATTGTTTTTTATGCAAGTCTGCAAAGATTGTCATAATGTTTTTTGTACCCGCCTTCGCTTTCGCCCATCAGATTTTTTCATTGTGGTTAACATTTTCCCAATATTTCCGATAATATCACTGTGAAAAAGCGTTTATTTTCAATTATTTTACTTGTCTCAATCATTTTCATTCACACTTCGCCTGCTTTTGCCTATATGGTAAAATTCAAGGAAGACTGGTACAAGCTTTATCACGTTCATTACCAGCAGTATCCGGATGACTGCATCGAAAATATTTACTGGCTTGAAAAAGCAGCTCAGGCAGATTTCTGTAATCCGCAGTTTAACGACGCTAAAATCACCACAGAAAAAGAATGGGAAAAATACCGCTATCTTTTCCAGATGCATATAAACTTAAAACTCATAGAACAGCATTTGAGGCTTGGACGCACCTACGACAAAAAATGCATTTATTTTTATGATGCTCCCTGGAAAGAGGAATATCTTCGAAATATGGAAAAGGCACTCACCTGCTATAAAGCTGGACTTTATTACTGGCAGGAAGCCAAAGTATGGTGCGAAAAAGCAAATGCCGCTTCTTTTAATTTTATGTTTATTACGGCAAAACAGAATTGGGAAGATGAACGTGAACGTATTGTAAGCGGGGAACTTAACTATGAAAAGATGCTGAACCGCGAAATAGAAAGACTCGAAAAAAACATAAAAGAACTTAACGAAATGGATAAAAAATATTAAAATAGATTCATTATGAATCAAAATAGTTTTACAATTTCGTATCCAGCTCTTCATTCTGGTACAGACAAATCAATTATCAATTTTATGACTGGAACTCCAGATCTTTATCAACTGTTTTTTGAAGGCGAAGAAGCTGAAGAAAAACGCAGACGCTTTTTTGTAACCGATGCAACTGTTGCAAGTCTAGAGTGCATGAAGTCATTTATTTCTAAATTTGATGATGGAGTCTACGGAAAAGATTCTCTTTTGATTCTTGGTTCAGGTGAAAAATACAAAACGATTGAAACAGTTCTTCAAATTGTTTCAGCTGCCGTTGAAGCCGGTTTTACACGTAAAGATTTATTTGTAGGAATTGGCGGTGGAGTTATTTCTGATATTACAGCTTTTGCTGCATCAATTTATAAACGAGGTGCAAAGGTACAGTTTGTTCCAACTACACTTCTTTCAATGGTCGATGCCTCAATTGGCGGTAAAACAGGCTGCGATTATGATAATGTAAAAAATGTTATCGGAACATTCTATCCGGCTGAAAAACTTTACTTCTTCCCTGAATTTATAAAATCACTTCCTGATAATCAGTATAATTCAGGACTTGCAGAAGCATTTAAAACTGCCCTTCTTTTTGATAAAGATCTATACGAAATTTTCAAGTCTCAGGCTGGAAAAATCAATTCGCGCGACACAGACACTCTTGTTGACATTATTACAAGATGTGCACAGGCAAAGGCAAAAATTGTTGAAGAAGATTTTACCGAACAGGGAATTCGTGCATACCTTAATCTCGGTCACACATTTGGACATGCTCTGGAAGCTGTTGCCGGATTTGGAACAATTACTCACGGTGCCGCTGTTGCATGGGGAATTGGAAGAGCCGCTGAACTTGCTTACGATAATGATTTATGCTCAAGTAAATATAAAGATGATATTCTTGATATTCTTGATTTTTATGGCTGGGATAATAAAACAGTTCCTTCCTGTATAAAAGGCGGAGCAATTGGAGAAAGACTTGTTGCAGTTATGCACAAAGATAAAAAGAATGAAAACGAAAAAATCAGAATCATCATGCAGAAAAGTATTTGTGACACTTTTATTAAAGAGTTTGATGATAAAGAAATTTTAACTGTTCTTGGAAAATAAATGAGCGACAAAGAGCATTATTTTGACTGGGCAGCAACAAGTCCTGCTGATGAAGACATTTTAAGAGAATCTCTTGAAGAAACTTTTTCCTGCTGGGGAAATCCTTCAAGTACCCATGGAGTTGGGAAAAAAGCACGAGAACTTTTTGAAGCAGCAAGAACAAGAGCTGCAAAAGCGCTCGGGGTAAAACCAGAAACAATTTACTTTACAAGCGGCGGAACAGAAAGTGACCAGATTCCACTTCTTTCTGTTCTTGCAAAACCAATGAAAGGAACTGTGTTAGTCAGTTCTATTGAACACCCTGCAATCCGCGAACAGTCAGAAGCATTAAAAAACTGCGGCTGTAACGTTATTCAGATTCCTGCAGACAGTGATGGCATCATCCAACCGGAAGCGGTCACCTCACTTTTGACCGGCGACACTGTGCTTGTCTGCATAATGGCAGTAAACAACGAAACTGGCGTTATCCAGCCGATTTATGAAATTGCAGATGCAATAACAAAAGCCTGCCAAGGTAAACGCCGTCCGAAATTCCATGTAGACTGTGTACAGGCAGCTGGAAAAATCAATCTTAATCTTGGATACAAGGGAATAGACAGTGCCGCTTTGAGTTCTCACAAAATCTGCGGGCCAAGAGGGATCGGCATTCTTTATATGAAAGATGCAATTGAACCATTTTTACGTGGCGGCGGACAGGAAAAGGGAATCCGCAGCGGAACCGAAAATGTATTTGGTGCTGTAGCCTTTTCAAAATGTCTTGAACGATATTATAACAAGCAAAAGGCGTCAGACGCAGAGCGCACAAAGAGCTTTGTAGAAAAGCTTTCTGCCCTTCCCGGCTGTACAATCGTACCGTCAAGCCGCCTCGAAAAACCAGAGCTTTTCTCGCCATACGTTGTTCAGGCAGCCTTCAATAACATACCAGGCAACGTAATGCTCCGCGCCTTGGACGCAAAGGGCTACTCAATAAGCACCGGCAGCGCCTGCTCCGCAAAGAAAAACAAGCGCCCGGTTCTTGAAGCAATGCACGTAGATTCAAAACTCCGCGAAAATGCAGTCCGCTTCAGCTTTGGACCACACACTACAGATAAAGCGGTAGACGACCTGCTTTCTGCAGTAGCTGAGATAAATGCACAGTTTAATAAATAGTAAAAGCAGGAGCCTCACAGTTCCCGCTTTTTATTTAACTGTTAAAGTCCGCCAAGTGAAATAGACCAGTAGAATTTAAAATGGTTTGTACTTTCATCTTTAAGATTAAAGTGATATGTAAGGCCAAGATTAAGAATCTGTGCCATATTCACTGCGTAGCCTAATTCAAAAGAGTTTGACCAGGTGAGATTCATAAAGTTTCCGCTGTCTGGAGTTTCGTAATCAACTGTGTTTTTTCCAAAGGAAAGACAGGTTTCGGCAAATACTTCGCCATAATATAAGCCCAGACCAAACTTTGCCCTGATTCTTCCTGGATATTTACAATCAAGATACTCGTCTGTATAAGAGGCTTTACTGTAAACAGGAGTATAATTTGATGGAAAATCAGTATAACGAACCCATAAGCCAAAATCCGGATTGAGAATTGGTAAGAGGCCCAGATTATATGCAAACTGACCTTCCAGTCCAAAATATGGTTTATCAAAAGTGAAATCGTAATCTGCAATTCCAAACAGATTCAGCTGCAAACCTGTAATTTTATAGGCTTCAGTTAATTCAATATTCAAATAATTGATTCCAAAACGAGCATTGAAATCATTTTCTACAGCTGCATTTTCATAGAATGCAAAAGTTTTCGGCGAATGTCGGATTAAACTGTATTGCCCGATTCCTATGAGTCCCAGAGCCCTCAGTTTATAGTTCATCATTCTATAATATAAAAAAGTTTGATCTAAAAATACAAAATTATTAATTTCGCTGAAGTGTTTTTCATTATTAAAATCTTTATTTTGCAGGCTTCTGAAAACTCCCAGACTTAAGATATTGTTTCCTAATGGAAATAAGGTTTCTATATCAGCAGAAAAATTATTGATTTTTGGATAATAAAGCGCATCTATGAAAGCTCCGCCAGAAAGCAGATATTGAAGTCGCGGAAAAACTCCGACATATGCACCACCAATACCCATTGCAGGATTTTCGTCATCACCAAAGCGCTTAAAATCCATAAAAGGAAAATACAATACAGGAGTTAAAGAAGGAATAAATGAGCGTTCATTTTTTAATTCAGTTTCCGGCTCAGGAAGATTTTCTGCTTTTTCCTGCAGCTCCTGAGGGCGGCGGTAAATCTTTTTTGGAAGAACTGGAAGCGGTTCAATTTGTTCTTTCTCTTTTTTATTACGACTGCTTTTATTCATTAAGTCATCAGCTTCCTTAAGACGGTCAACAGACTCTTCTTTTTCTGATGATACTTCATAGGGATGGAAATCCGGATAGTCTCGCTGCAAGGCTCCAAAATGCATAATCTCGCCTGGCATAGATGGACCATTAAATGAAGGAACGTTACCCCACTCTGAAGCAGGTTTCATTTTGAGTACATATCCGCTGGAAGAGAGTGACCAGTAATAAACACCACGCTCCCCCTGATATGCCCAAAGTGCACCAATCGGATCTGCGACAACGGGTTTTACCGCTGAGCCTGTAACTTCATAAACTTCCAGACGACCTCTATCGTTGCTGGTAAAAGTGAGATTTCCGCTGCTGTTCCATGCAGGATATGCAGGGTCCGTTATTAAACCGTCATCATTTGCAACCACAGTAAAATCAGAAGAAGCTAAATCCATTACACAAACACGGGCTCTCGTTCCATCGGCGGCAAGAAATGCAAGCTTTGTTCCATCATCATTTACTGCAGGCTGCAAAAAGTCATAATCCGGATTTTCCAGAAGAGTTTTAACTTCACCGCTTTTTGTATCAATCTGAACAAGCCTCATTCTAAGCCCGCTCTGCTGCATTGCAACAAGAACAGTTCCATCTCTGCTTACACTTGGCTGAAAGAATGCGCCTTTTTTTGTAAGACGCTTCAGACCATCATCTTGAGTCCAGTAATAAACTGGAAAATCAATCTGCAGCCCCGGCATGGAGTCCAGACTGTCTTCTTCAAGAGTAACATAAACCCTGCAGTTTTCATCTGCGGTGTAAGATTCAGGGTACATAATTTGAGTGCGAAAAAGAACTGTTTCCTGATAAAGTGTATTCAAATCTTTTTCAGGCTTAGTTTTTTTAAGCTTATTGCGTCCGCTTTTTGCAGAAGGATCCAGCTTTACTATAGAAATATAATCATCATCAGTTTTTCGCATGGTGATGATTGAACCATCATCCAAAACTAATGCCGGTTTATAATATGAAGTATTTTTTATTCGCGGAGAAATAATTAAGCCTTCAGGGATTTTTCGTTCATCAGCATAACGCTTTGCAAGGGAAATCCGCATATCTTTATAAATATCTTCTGCTTCTTGGCCGGTAACCAGTTTTACAGAATCATCCCAGTCTCCATATAAAGGCCGGTTACGCTCAATGTCTGCCATTGCATGAAGTCCCCAGCGGTCGGCAATGGAACGCATCATAAGATAGCCGATTACGTAATTTGTACCGCCCCACTGAATCTCTTTATAAGAAGGAAAAGCATTATCCAGAGTTGCGGCCTTAAAATTAAGTTCAAAATAAGGGCTTCGTCCACGGCCCCCATTTAAAAGCTCCGTCTCCAGCACAGTTGTGAGGCCTTCCAGTGACCATGCATTGGTGTAATCAAAAAGAGAAGAAACCGCCGGACCAAACAAAGTAGAAACAAACTTTTTATCAGGACGGTCTTCAAAGGCAAAGTTAGCAGAATGTATCAACTCATGTGTGAAGAAAAGTTTATGCCAGTCATCACGAAATGGAAAGTCTACCAGGAAATTTGGAGTTGTAAACATCATAAGTTCCACGGGAACTGAATATGTGAGCGCATTTACATAATTCATGCGGTCAACAACATAGACATTTGTTTTTTCCTGAGGAAAACCATAAATTTTTGAAACCTTGTTCCAGGCATCATCGGCGATTGAAGCAAAGGCCTGGGCAGTTTGCCTGGCTCCTTCTTCGTAAATAAAGTTGAAATGTTCCGTTTCCGCAGTTTTCCAGCCGCGGAATTTGTTCTCATCCGATTTTTTTATATCTGCACAAAGAGAGCTTAAAATCAGAAGCGAAGTAAGTATCATGCAAATTTTCTTTTTCATCATAATGAAAAATTACCACATTTGAGACAGTTCTTCAATCAAATTACATTTTGGTAACAGACTTCAATAGGCTTCTATATCAATTGATTTAAATTACTCTTTATGATAAATTACAAGATACCGCAACAAATGCGACACAATTCATAAAATTACAAGGGAAGGTTCTTTGCGTATATTATAAGGGCTCTCCCTCAATATTATAGCCCGCAACGGGAAAAGGAGTTTTATTATGGGAGCACGTGGAGAACTTTTTACTACTCAAATCTATCTGGACAATCGTTCATATTTTTTCAATGTTAAAGAAAACCGCACTGGAGATGTATTTCTTCAGATTGTTGAAAGCAAGAACCGTGATGGTGTAGAAGCAGACCGTCATCAGATTGCAATTTTTTCTGAAGATATGCAGAAATTCCTTCAGGGACTTGAAAAATCTCTTGATTTTGTCGAAAAAGACCGCAAGCAGCGACAGAAGGCAGCAAAAGAAAAGAAAGCTGAAAAAGAAGCAAAATATGGTTCTGGTGCAAAAAAAATTTATCGTGTAAAAAGCGAGCGTGGTGAAAAATCTGAAAAACGCCCTGACGATGGAATTAAACGTACAGGAAAAGTAATTCACATCGTTTCAAAAAAGGAAATTGATGCTTCTGACAAATAACAAATGACACAAGAAGCAAAATCATTTTATAAAGACCTTCGGAACGTTGTACAGCCGATGGCCATTCAAAACCTTATTTCCTCTGCTGTAAACTCTGCTGATGTTATTATGCTCGGTTACATAGGCCAGACAGCAATTGCAGCTTCTTCACTTGCCGGAAACGTTGCCTTCATTCTTTTTATGATTTCAACAGGTCTTTCATCCGGGCTGGTAATGCTTGGTGCCCAGTACTGGGGAAAAAAGGATACAGATTCCATAGAAACACTTCTTGGAATTGGTCTTAGAATCTGTTGTACTGTTGAAATTCTAGTTGCTCTTGTGGCAGCTTTTTACCCGCGAATCCTTATGCTGATTTTTACAAAAGATGAAGCATTAATCATTGATGGGTGTAAATATCTTAGAGCTGCAAGTTTTTCATATGTCTGTCTTTCATTTTCACAGATGTTTCAGGCCGGCTTTAAGAGTATTGAACGGGTAAAAATAGTTACTATTACTTCTACAACCTGTCTCTTCTTAAACATTGGACTTAATGCAGTTTTCATTTTCGGTCTATTTGGAATTCCAAAAATGGGAATTACCGGAGTTGGAATTGCCACTTCTATAGCACGCTTTATTGAAATGGGAATCTGCTTTATTTATGCAGGCCGTCAGAAGGACATTCATTTTTCTGTAGCATGTATTTTTAAGAGTAACAAACTTCTAACTCATGATTTTATAAAATATTCAATGCCGGCGGTTGGAAATGAACTTGTATGGGGTGCCGCCTTTGCAATGTATTCTGTAATTATGGGACATCTTGGAGAAGACATTGTAGCTGCTAATTCGGTTGTAAATACGGTGCGCCAGCTTGGCTCTGTTTTGTGCTTTGGTATGGCTTATGGTGGTGCAATTGTTGTCGGGAAATATATGGGTGCCGGTGATATGGAAGTTGCAGAACGCAATGCAAGCCGCCTTGCCCGTGTAACAATTTTGTCGGGAGTTCTCGGAGCTGTGCTTTTACTCTGTATGTATCCGGTACTTCCTTATATTGCTGATTTGAACGAAACAGCTGCGCATTATAGGAATGTGCTTCTGTTTATTAATGCGTACTCGTTGATTGGAGCGGCTATTAATACAGTATTGATTTGCGGTATTTTCCGTGCAGGTGGAGATTCTAAGTTTGGCTTTATTGCTGACTGCATAAACATGTGGTGTGTTTCTGTTCCGCTCGGGCTCCTGGCAGCCTTTGTATTAAAACTTCCACCACTCTGGGTATATTTCATTCTATTCCTTGATGAATTTGAAAAGATGCCGTTTGTAATAAGACATTATTATAAAAAAGGATGGTTGAGGAATATTACGAGATAAATGTCATTGTCGGGCTTGCCCCGACAATCTATAACGGATTGTATTGTACAGATGGGGATGACCAATAAGTTTACATCCTAGTGTCATTCCGAACTTGTTTCGGAATCTATAGAACTAGATGTGGTGTAGATGCTGAAACAAGTTCAGCATGACAATACTTTTTGGACAGCCCCATGACATTAGTCGCTTAATACTTAAAAGTTAGTCGCTGTATTGGTGACGGCCCTATTCTGTGGCACACTTCCCTATGTGCTTTTGTCGGATAACCTTTGTGTTTTGCATATCCGTATTCAGGATATAATTTATCCATTTCCATCATCACTCTGTCTCTGCAAGTTTTAGCAAGTATGCTTGCAGCCATAACACAAGGATACTTTCCATCAGCCTTAGGTTCGCAACGACATTCAACATTTACATCCGGACAACGGTTTCCATCTGTAATTCCATTTATCGTAATCTCAGAAAAATTCATTCCCTGCACTTTACACCACAACGGAAGTTTTTCCATCATTTCATCAAATGCATTTTTCATTGCAAGCATACTTGCCTGGAGAATATTTATTTCATCAATTATTTTATGGTCAACTAAAGAAATCCCCCAGCAGGCTTTTTCTTTTATTACAGCTTCGGCAATCAATCGTCTTTTTTCTGAGAGTTTTTTAGAGTCATTTAAGATTTCAAAAGGAAAATCACCAGGCAGGATAACTGCAGATGCACAGACAGGGCCTGCAAGAGGCCCCCGTCCTGCCTCATCAAAACCAACAGTCAAAATCATTTAAAATCCCTGAACGGAATTTTTTTCATCCGTTAATTTTGCTGCCTTATTTGTATAAATCGGCTGAACCTTGCTGGCATTATTTGAAAGACGGGCCTTAAAATTATTATCTTTAAAAGCTGCAGTTACACCAAAAAGCTCAGCAATACGACCGGTTCCTCCAGTTACAAGGAACTCATTTCTCTGAGCAACAATATTTCCACCATCAGCAGAAATAATTACACTTGTTTCTGCATTAGTATTTAATGAAGAAGATTTTAAGGAAAGTCTGGATTTTACTGATGAAATAAATGATACATAAGACACCGCATTGGCACTTGCCATAGTGTCTGAAATATTGATTATTGCATTTGTTGCATCTATTACAGTTCCGTTACGGGCAAAATCAGCACCAATTACACAGTTTTTCATTGTCAGCACTGAATTTTCCAGTTTGATAAGTGGTACAATTGATTTTATACTGATATCTGAAACATTGTGAATACGGCAGCCGGAAATCTCAAATGTAGAAGCTTTTATAATAAGGGAACCTTGTGGACCAAAAGTAAGTTTTGCATTACCTTCATCAATAATTTCAAAATTTGCCTGTACAGTATAAGGTTCTGTAATTTTCATTTCACCTTTTACATTAAGCTTCACAACCCGCTGTTTTAAAAGAGCTTCAGAAAGCTGACTGAATTGTGTAAATGGATGGCTTATAGTTCCATCTGCTTTTTGAGAATCAGCTGTTGCATCAAAATAATAATTTGACTGATCAATTACTACTGCAAATTCTGTAATACTGCTCTGATTTTCTTCATTTTTTGAATATGCAGAAACTTTATAATATACAGGATTCAAACCATTTTGAGCCCAGCGCAGGGTATATGAATCCCCCTTAACTTTCTTATATGAACCTAGAGGTACATTCTTAAATATCTCATCATTTTCAGAATAAGAAAGTTCAGATTCCTGCAGATTCAATGGCTCACTTACTGCAATATATAAATCATTTCCATGGCTGCCCTGGATTTTTACATCAACAGTCCCACGAGAAACAAAACCTTCTGCATTAGTTTTTATAACCGGAATCTGAGGAGGTCGTCTATTTATATTATATGCAAAAGAAAACTTTCCCTGATAAACTGAATTAGCAAAAACTCCAAGAAAAAGATTTCCGGAAACTGCATCACCATAAAATGCATCAACACCTACTCTACTGAACAATTCAGAGTAACTGCCATCAGAATTCATAACTCCAAGTGAATAAGAATCATCCCCCTGAAGATAACAAACTACACTACCATCCTCATTTTCTTCTCGAATAACCTCAGGTTTAGGTGGAAGAACAAAAAACTCAACAGGATTTGCTGCATCATATTCCAGAGGCTGCCAGCTTATCATATGACTTGATGTTCTATCTATTTTACGAGGTTCAGAAGGAAGCCCCCAGTATTCCGAATCTATTTTATAAATATAATTTTCATCTTTGAAAGTAATTGTTTCCCAGTCAGAAATTTCAAATGGTACATCACGATGACTGTATACACCTGCTGACTGAGGATATGTTTTTATTATGAAGCGATATTTAATATTCCGTTCTTTGTCCAATATTGTACAAGGAATATATCTGGAAAGTACACTTGAAGAAGATAGTTTTAATGTACGTGCAGGCATAAAGTTTTCAGGTGGAAGTCCAAGATAAAAATATAAATCAGAAGGAATTACAAGATCTGAACCTGCACTGTAATTTAAAATTCCACCGTCAAAAAAAGTCTGAACAAAATTTTTATATTCTGTTTTTGAAGCATCATCTGTCGTTACGTTGAATGAAACAGAAGTATTTTCTTTTTTTCCACCATTGATTCTTGTTATATTAAGATTTACATCACCTGTAACATCCAGCAGAACCGGTCCGTCATAAGCAAAACCAAAAGTTTCCGGGTCAGCTCCGTCGATGGAATAGAAAAATTCGCCGCCTTCAGAATTATCAATTACAAGCATCTGACGGTTTGCCCAGATTCCCTCGCAGGGACTAAGCAAATTAATTTCAGCAAAAAGCGGAAATGCCAGCAGAGCAATCATCAAGACAAAAACTGAAAGTAACTTTTTTTTCATACCCCATCCTAATTTTTATTTTCAAGAACCAGTCTAATTACGCTTCAAGGAATGGCCCAAGAATGTCACGAAGTTCCGGATCCTGAGAATAGTAATTTTTCTCAAGTTCTTCTTTTGAAAGTCCAACAAGTTCGTGGCTCATATAGTGAATCCAGCGGTTTTCATCCGGATTATTGATAACAAATTTACGGCACCAGTAATCAGGCTGAATAGGAAGCTGTTCTTTCTGATATGAAAAATATTTGTAGTCGTGAACAACTACCTTTATATCTTCGCGTGGCATTCCACGGCTGTTCATTAAAGTTTCTACAAGAGAATTAATTGTCCGGCCTGAATCAAAAATATCATCTACTAAAAGAATCTTGTCACCTGGTCTTAAATTTTCAGGTGGATATGTCCATCCGTCAATAAAAACTTTTGTATGCTGAGCAACATCTGAATAAGAACGGGCTACAACTCCTGCATATAAAACAGGATGAAAACTTTCTCTCTTACTGATAATCTTAAAATACTCACTGATAACATTTGCCATGTAAGCACCGCCGCGAAGCGAACAGTAAATTACATCTGGAATAAATCCGTCCTTATAAATTTTGTGCGCAAGTTTGAGCGCATCATTTCTCACCGTGTCATAAGGTAAAAATTCTTTAATCATAAAAAAACCTCTATATTCAGTAAATTATAACGTGTTTTTATTCTTTTTACTACTGATTTTTAATACCTGCTGGCAGGCATAACTTATAACGACTAGTGCCAGTGTAACTGCAAGGACATCACAGGTTTCAAGATGTACCTGTGCTAACTGCATAAGGGAACCAGTTGCATAATGAGGGATACTTAAAACTTCTCCTGCAGCAACAACTTTCCATGAAAGACCAAATGCAGATTCGGCACCAGATAATAAGGCAGGAGCTGCCGAAGGAAGCCGGATATACCAGAAGGCTTTGAAACCTGTAAAATTCCGGGATGCAGCTTTGTAAAGTTTTTCAGAGTTTTCAGGTGTTTTTGCAAAACCTTTTATTCCTGCTGTAATTATAATCGGAAGACACATAAAAACAGAAACAAATACAGGAACGATATCAGAAGTAAACCAGAATAAAGCAGGAAGAATTAAAGCAATTACCGGGGTTGCACGAATTAATTCAACAGGAAATTCTATAAATGCAGAAAAAGCTTTTGAATCTGCAGCTATCAGCCCCATAAAAAATCCTATAATTATTGAGATTAAAAATGAAATAATTACACGCAAAAAAGTATAGGCAAAAGCCTTCCAAAATGCAGCGGTTATGGCAAGTTCCAGAAATCTTTTAAATACCTGATGTGGAAAAGGAAGTATTAGCGGTGCTGCAATTATTGCAGATACCGCATACCATAAAAGGAGAAAAAAGAATGGAGAGATGGCTTTACAAATCCGTATTCTGTTCATTCCTTTTTATTTTTTATAATAAAAACCGTTATCCGGTAGTTTACCACCTATTGAAGATTTTTCACCTTCGAGAAAGAGATTTAACAGGCCTTCAATGGATTTTTTTGCAGAAACTGCCGGAACATAAGTATAATTTGAAACAGGAATTGCATTTTCAACAACACCTGCAGCAAGACCAAGTTTATGCTTTTCACACAATAGTCCTGAGGCTGTTGGATTTTTGATTGTCCATTTTACGGCTTTTTCATATTCTGATAGAAATTCTTTTAGTAATTTTGAATTTTCTTTTGCAAAATCAGAACGAACCACCATAACAGAAAGAGGATAGATTTCTTTTTCTCCTGTAAGTTCAAGATATTCTTTCTGAAAATCAAGAGCTGCAACAACCTTTTCTGATTTTGATTTTGCAATTGTTGCAAAAGGTTCAGGAACTACGGCATATTGAATTTTGCCGGAAATAAGTTGTGCTGCAATCTGTGCAGTTGGAATTGAAAAATCCATTGTTACATCAGCTTTTTCACCGGCATATGTCATATTATTTTCTTTAAGAAGATAGCGGAACATATATTCTGGAGTTGCCCCCTGACCTGCAACATACACAGTTTTTCCTTTTAGATCTGTAAAACGACGAATATTTTCATCTGTTGTAATGAGAGATAGATTTCCCAATCCTACAACGGCACAACATATGATAGATTTGTTTCCGGCATTGTAAACCTTGGCAGCCACATTAACCGGCATGAATCCAATGTCAATTTCGTTCTTAATCATTTTTGGAAGCAGGGCCTGCGGATCAGCAAACGTTTCAAAAGTAAGCCCGGCGCCTGAAACACTTGTGGTATTTTCCATAACATAAGAGGCAGGCACACAGGTTGGGCCGTTAAGAAGACCGACGCGAACCTGTGCAGTCTGTGCAAAAAGATTAAGAGATATAAGACTTATTACAAGGGATACAAATATTTTTCGTTTCATTTTCAACCTTCTCCAGTTTCACTTTAATTTTACCACTATTGCACTCAATTGCAACTGTGTTAAAATCTTTTCCTGCATTTGAAAGAAGCTCCATAGAAAGCGGGTCTTCAATTTCCTTGCGAAGGAGTCGCTTCATAGGACGAGCTCCCATTGCAGGATTATATCCGTTTTCAATAAGATACTCTTTTGCCTTTGGCTTGAGACTGATTTTAAGTCCTTTTTCTGCAAGGCGTTCACCGAGTTCTGCAAGCTGAATGTCGAGAATCTTTGCAACTTCTTTTTTTGTAAGTGCATCAAATACAATTACGTCGTCAATTCGATTTATAAGTTCCGGGCTAAGAAGTTTTTTGAGCTCGTTCATTGCGCCGGCTTTGATTTCTTCATACGGAATAACACCGTCTACAGTTCCAAAACCAACGCGGCCTTCGTTTGTAATCTGGCGGGCACCGGCATTACTTGTCATAATGATGACAGTATTACGGAAATTTACAGTGTGGCCAAGATTATCTGAAAGCTCACCTTCTTCAAGCAGCTGCAAAAGCAAATTGAAAATGTCAGGATGAGCCTTTTCTATTTCATCCAGCAAAACAACTGAGTATGGATGACGGCGAACTTTTTCTGTAAGTACACCCCCCTCTTCGTAACCAACGTATCCCGGAGGTGCTCCAACCAAACGGCTGGCAGTATGCTTTTCCATATAGTCAGACATATCAATTCGAATCAAAGAATCTTCGCTTCCAAAAAGATACTTTGCAAGAGCCTTGGCAAGCTGAGTTTTTCCGACACCCGTAGGTCCCAGGAATATAAAACTACCGACCGGATGTTTAGGAGATGAAATACCTGCACGTGCACGGCGGATAGCTCCGCTTATTACGCTTACGGCGCTGTTTTGACCGATTACAGTATTGTGAAGTTCGTCTTCCATATGAACAATTCGTTCTGCTTCGGAAGAAGAAAGACGCTCAACAGGAACCCCAGTCATCTCGCTGATAATATGTTCAACATCAGAAACCGTAACACGTTTTGTTCCGCTGTTTCCATTCTGCTTCCACAAATCACTATAAACATTCAGACGACGTTTTAAATCAATAACTTTGTCGCGGACTAAAGCTGCACTTTCATAATCCTGATTTTTTACAAGAGCAGTTTTTTCTTCAATCAGCTGACTGATGTTCTGCTCAAGTTCTGCAAGCTCTGTAGGACGTGCTTCTTCCTGAATCTTTTTTGCCGCTCCGGCTTCATCAAGAATATCAATTGCTTTATCCGGCAAAACCTTCTCCGGAATATAACGGCGGCTTAGCTTTACGATTGCAGGAATTACTGCTTCATCATAAATAACTCTGTGATAATTTTCGTATTTGGTTTTAATTCCATTTAAAATTTCTACAGTCTCATCATCACCAGGCTCTTCAACTTTTACAACCTGGAAACGGCGTTCCAGTGCAAGGTCTTTTTCTATGTGGCGGGTATATTCTTTGGTTGTAGTTGCACCAATAATCTGGATTTCGCCGCGTGAAAGTGCCGGCTTCATAATATTTGAAGCATCCATTGTTCCTTCCGGTCCTCCGGCACCGATGATTGTATGAAGCTCGTCAATAAAGAGAATGATGTCTTTATTTTCCTGCAGCTCCTTCATCATCTTTTTCATGCGCTCTTCAAATTCGCCGCGGTACTTAGTTCCCGCAACAATCGCAGCCAAATCAAGAGAAAGAATTCTTTTATTCAAAAGACCTTCCGGCACCTTACCCGCGGCTATATGCTGTGCGAGCCCTTCAACAATAGCAGTCTTTCCAACGCCAGGCTCACCAGTGAGAACCGGATTATTTTTTGTACGGCGCGAAAGAATCTGAATTACGCGGTGTATTTCTTTGTCGCGTCCAACAACAGGGTCATCTTTATTTTCGCGTGCAAGTTTTGTAAGATCACGGCTGTACTCTGCAAGAAAGGACTGCTTTTGTCCGCCATTTGATTTATCAGACGGCTGCTTTTTCTCAGACTTTTTTTCTTCGAATACCCCAAAGAGTCCGCCGCCTGCGTCATCATTTAGAAGAGACCGGAAAACCGAATCAACAATACTTTCTGCATTCTGCTGCCGTATAGAAGAACCACCATCTGCCTGAAGTTCCATTACAGTAAAACGGGCATCCATGATTGTATAACCTTCTGAAGCAAAAAACTTTGCAGCAACACTTCCTTCATCACGAATTGCAGCAAGCAGAAGATGCTCAGTACCAATATAATTATTATGAAGTGCCGAAGATTCTATATCGGCAATATCAATCATAAACTGATAGCGGCGGCTTTTTGGTACATTATCAAGAGTCGGCGAACGAATATCATCGCGGAAATAAGTTTCTACCGCCTGCTGTAATTTATCTGCATCCAGCCCAAGTTCTGCTATGGCTGAATATCCTAATCCTTCCTTTGATTTTAAGATTGCAAGAAGCACATGCTCTGGTAAAAGCTGATTGCTTCCGATTTTTCTGGCTTCATCCTGGGCCAGAACCATCAAGATTTTTTTTGCTCTAGGAGACAGGTTTTTCATTAACAATATCCTCAAAGGCCTGCTGAATTACAATTGTCCTGAGTCTTTTTATTTGCAGAGCCTCGCTTGATTTGATATCCTCTTCAAAAGTAAAGGCAAAATTATCGCAAAGATACTTCAGATGACCGTCTTTTACACGGTAATAAAGACCGTTCAGTTCGTTTTCTGAAATTCCTTTTACAAGCTTTAACTGAAGCCCCCACTTTACAGCCGATATTATGCTTACCGCTTCTTCATAAGAAAGCAGCAGTGAGTACATAGCCCGGGCATAACTCTGCTTAAAAAAGTTCAAGACTATTGTAGGATTATTATCGGCAAAATTTGCCCGAATCTTGCGTTCTGTTTTTAAAATTACGCTTGCAACAGACTGAATTACAGCCATTTGATCCAGCTCGGTACCTTCTGCTGAACTCATTGTACTGATATCAAAAATGCAATTCGAAAAATCAGCTATCTGCTCACTTTTGAATACAGGTTTTACAGATAGTTTTTTTTCACGCACCATAGAAACAATTGATTCAAATTGCCCTGAAAGTACAATTGAAGGAATAAAAAGCCGTACAGTAAATTTAAGGCCTGTACCGCAGTCTTTTATATAAGAAGTAAGATATCCAAAATCTATATTTGCAGCAAACTGTAATTTATTCTGCAGAAATTCATCAACTTTATAGACCTTTTCCATTGCCTTTTCACAATCCAGGCCGGAAACAAAGGCAGAAAGTTTAATATGGTCACTTTCGTTTACAAGGCAGGATACACTCTCATCACCATAATTGATTACTACAGCACTGCATTCATCTTTTATTATATTTTTATCTGAAAGAATCTGACGGCCCGGCTGAGAGAGTCCATCCATATCTATAAAATGCCAGTCTTCAGAAGAGTTAAATGCATCATAAACCAGAGCCTGAACTCGAGTCTTGTCATCTTCTGTCATTTTTGCAGGGAATGGAAAATCAGCCAGATTGCGGATAAGCCTTGCTCTGGTAGAAATAATAATGTCGTCGTTTTTTCCAGGTTCTGCAAACCAGGCACTCTGGCTATTGTTGTCCGTCTTTGATTTCCGTGCCATGATTCAAAACCTTAAGATAATCTCTGTACAAAGCAGCCTTTTCATAATCTTCTGCAGCAACCGCTTCTTCCAGCTTGATTTGCATTGTCATGCGATCTACGAGAGTTGAACGATATCCTTTAAGACGTTTTGGGAGAGAGCCTTTGTATTCCCCTGAAATTCCATAACTTTCCAGAGTTTTACGGAATTCCTCTGCAAAGGTATAATAACACTCTGCACAACCGATTTTTTGAGACTTTGCTATCTGATCAAAAGTGCTTCCGCACACACTACAGCATTTCATTCAGTTTATCGATTAAACTAGTTTTTCCTCAAAATATCAAGAGGTTTTTCTCTTCCTGCTTTTCTTGAAGGTAAATAAGATACCAGCACAGAAAGCAGTAATACTGATACAGCAATAAGGATAACCTGATTTACAGGAATTTCAACTGGAATTTTACTTAAATAATAAGCAGGATCCATTAGATGAACTTCTGCACCACCACCCATTGCACTGAAAACATTTACAAGTTTTTCAAGCCCATGAACAATCTGATTTGAAAAAACTGTAAGAATAATTCCAACAGGAAGCCCTATTAAAAGACCGCCAGCACCACAAGAAAGAGCTGCAAGCAGAAAAGCGGCAGTGATTCCCACAGGTGTTGCTCCTATGCTTTTTAAAATTGCAATTTCCTTTTGACGTTCCATAACAAGCATTACAATTGCTGAAGAAATATTAACCGTTGCAACAAGCACAATCAGCATCATGACAAAAACAAGCATTACTTTTGTTGAAGAAAAGTTTTCAAACTCTGCATTATGAATCTGGTCCCAGCGGTAAATGTTTGCGTAACGTCCGAAAAAATCGCTTAGTCTTTTTTGAACTGCTACAAGTTCTGGAGAAAAGGCATCTGAAGTTTCTATCATTATATTATAATTTGCACTTTCCATAGAAAGCGAAGAATAAGCACTTTCCAAAGGAATGAATACCCAAAACTGATCAAGTTCCTGATACCCTGAAGAAACTATGGCAGAAACTGAAAAAGCTGTAAGTTTTGGAACTATTCTCTCTCCGACAGTTCGGGTTGTAATTATTCTAAATACATCCCCCTGATGCAGTTCAAGATCTTCTGCCATTTTTTTTCCGATTACAGCAGGAGCTCGTTTTGAGTCTTCCGCAGGATTTATAAAATTGCTCAGACTGCCTTCACAAACTTCAAACAAATTTGCAAAAGATTTATTCTTAATAAAAATCTCTGGTTCAACAGCACGAAGCTCAATACCACTGCGCCCGTTTTTTCCAGCAGCAAGTGCAGAAATCTCAACTTCAGGATAAGCTGCAACTACGCCTCTACAGCCTGCTGCATTCTCTGCATATTGCTCGAATGCCTGAGCAGTTTTTACCTTTGAAATATTTGGCGCAACAAAGGCCTGAATATGCGAAGATGAAAGGCCTATAATTCTTTCTGTCATTCCGTCTATCATTCCGTTTGTAACTGAAGTTACAACGACAAGCGGTACAATACTGAGACCTATACAAAGCACAGCCCCATATAAACTTTTTCGGGCAATGGATTTTTTTTCGGCTTTTGGAAAAATGAGGCTTTTTGAAAATTTCAGGAACCATAAAGGATTTCTTTTCATTTAAGCCTGCCCTCCACTATGCGAAGCTGTTTGTCGCCGTTTGCAGCAAGGTTCATATCGTGTGTAACAAGGATGAGTGTTTTTTTATATTTATCTGCCATAGAAAACAGTAATTCTCCGATTTTTTGAGCATTCGCAGGATCAAGGTTTCCGGTAGGCTCATCGGCTAAAATTAAGGTCGGATCGTTGATGAGGGCACGAGCTGCGGCGATTCGCTGGCGTTCGCCGCCGGATAATTGCGATGGCAGATGTTTCATACGATCTGCTACTCCCACATCTTCGAGTAAACCTGCAGCTCTTTCCATTGCTTCTTTTTTAGGCATTCCTGCAATCAATGCCGGCATATAAACATTCTCTAGTGCTGTAAAATCCTTAAGCAGATAATGAAACTGAAATATCAGTCCAATAAAACGAGAGCGGTAATCTGCCATTCGTGCTTCGCTTAATGAAGTAATATCCCATTCACCAGAATCTTTGTTACCGGCAATTACAGTTCCACTTGTTACACTGTCTATTCCCGCAATAATATTCAGGAGTGTACTTTTACCGCTTCCGCTTTCGCCCACTACAGCAATTTTAGAACCTTCTTCAACATTAAGGTTCAGACCATTGAGAACTGTCAATTTTTCACTGTCAGTTTGATATACTTTTACAAGATTATTTATTGTAAGGATATTCGCTCTACTCATTGTGAAGAACCTCCGAAACTGTCATCTTTAAAACATTTTTACTTGCTGCCCAGGATGCAAACAGTGGCGAAAAAATTCCAAAAAGTGTAATTGCGGTTACTTCGCCAGGAAAAATCCTTGCTGGAATTGAAGCATAAAGATTATATGAAGAATTTACCTGAACATACTGCAGATTTTCACGGTTAGTTATTGCAGTAACAAAATACTGTACTCCATACATAATTTTTGCAGCCAGATTAAATACAACGTCTGTATTCAGACTGATTATTATTCCAAGAAAAACTCCGGCTAATGCACCGGCACTTCCCATAAGAAAACCACGCATAATGAAGATTGATTTTATTCCGTTTTTTTCTGCACCCAAAGCCGAAAGGACAGCGATTTCTGTTCTCCTTTCAAAAACAAGACGGCGCATACCGTTATAAATATTAATTGCAACAACCACAAAAATTAAGGCAACCAGAAGAAGCAGCATATTTTTTTCAATGCGTAGAGCACCAAAGAAAGTACGGTTAAAGTTTCTCCATGAAATTATTTGCGGATCCGAAGGATTATTCCAGCCAAGCGATTTTTTTAAGGATGTTACAGAACGCAAATCATCATCAAATTTGTTTAACTTAATTCCCCAGATTTTTTTTGAATATTTACCAAAATATTTTTCAGCAGCTTCAGTTCCTGTAAATGCATACGAATTATTTATTTCACTATACCCCGTAGTAAAAATACCGGTAACTGTAAAGATTCTGTCAGATGAAAAAAGGTCAACATCGCTTCCGCCACTCATCACCAGCAGATTCACCTCGCTGCCAACCCTCACCCCAAGAGTCCGGGCAAGCGAACTCCCAAGCACAATACAATCCGGTTCCGAAAAATCAAAATCACCAGAAAGCATTTTAAGCTCCCGCCTGAAGCCCTCGTCTTTAGAATAAATGTCCTCTTCTGCGGCACGCACATTTACCGCAACAGCCCCGCCCTTAGCACCAGTCATAAGAGCCTGTGCTTCATAAAACGGAATACACGAGCGGATATGTTTATCAGATTCACAGGCTGCAATCAAAGCGGCTTCCTCGTGAGCCGGAACATCAATCGCCCTTAAATGATAAGATGATACTTCCAGAATTGCATCAATAAAACTCATTTGAAACCCGTTCATAACACTCATTACGACAGTAAGAGTCATAACTCCAAAACAGATTCCAAGAGTAGCAAGTGCCGAAGTTACAGCCGAACGACCTTTTCTATCGACACGGGCAAAACGTCGGGACACAGTAGATACCCAGCGGAGGTTTGTAAGAAAATTATTTTTCAATTTTTTCCTCCTGCCCGTACAGCTTCTCACGAGTGACTTTTCCATCGTTATAAAAAACATCTTTTACACGGACATTATTTTCGTAATATGTTTTAACAGTAAAATTCTTATCAAAGAAAATTTCACTTACATAAGTACCTTTAATAACAGAATACTTATTCAGCATTTTCAAAACGCCGTTTTCATAATATTTGAAATCAGGAGGTATATCCCCTTCATTAAAGGTATAATCATATTTTTTTGTAAAACTATAATCTAACTCCTGATACTCTTTGTCTTTATAAAAATATTCAGTAAGTTCATCAGAAATAAGCTGGTCTTCTTTATTATAGGAGAATTTACGACTTGAGAGTTTCTGATTGCTTTTTTCCAGAACTGCATATTTTTCAGAAGTAAGAATTTTTGCAGCTCTGCTATAGGTCAGATTTTCAATTGAATCTTTTGTTGTAATGGATTTTTCAGCTACTACAGAGCTATCCGGAAAGTATTCCATTTCTTCTGTTTTTTCGAGAACAGCTCCCTGTGCAGATGGAATATTCCAGTATTCCTTTTTAACAAGATGATAATTTTCATCATAAAAATATCTGTCTACAGAATTTCCGCTGGAATGAACATTTATAAGTTTTCCATCAGAATATTGCGGAGAAAAAACTTCATCTTCAAATTCATAAAATTTTAAAACATTATTTTTTCCGTGAATTACAGTACCGCTTTTTTCTTCGCTGAAAAATTTTTCAATTTCGCTAAGCTCTGGTTCTTCTGCAATATCTTCCTCTGTTTCCAGATTTTCCTCTCCTACATCTTCTGAAAGTTCTTCTTCACTTTGATATTCAGACAGGCTTTCTTCCATCGATGCAAGTTCCTGTGCAATCCGCTCTTCTTCAAGCCGTGCTAAAAGTTCTTCAACCCATTCACCTTTGTCAAAAGCAGGACTATAAAAATCGAAAAGTGCTTCCAGTTTTTTTTCTTCAGAGTTTTCATCTTCTGTAATTACTTCTTCTGCCTGATTTTCTTGATTTTCATTTACTGTTTTTTTTCTGCAGGATACATATGTACCAAGTACAAACAGTAATAAAAAAAGAGGAAATATTTTTTTTAACTCAGCCAGAAATAAACTCAATCTATTTTTATTCCTTATAATCCAAGAAAGTCATTTATATAAGAAACAGCGTCAAACGTACCTATATCCTTATAACCTTCTCCTGTACACACAAATGCTACTGGTAATCCAAGTTCACGGCCAATGGAAACTGCCACGCCGCCTTTTGCTGTTGAATCATATTTTGTAAGGATGATTGCATCAATTTTTACTGCTTCATTAAACACTTCGGCCTGTCGCAAAGCATTTTGTCCTGTTGTTGCATCTATTACAAGAATCTTTTTGTAACAGCCTTCATCTGCCTTAAGTGAACAGGTACGGTCAATTTTCTGAAGCTCCCGCACAAGATTTTCCTTGTTATGAAGACGACCTGCAGTGTCCGCGAGTACAAGGCCTGGACCTTTAGCCCGAAGTGCATCAGCTGCATCAAAAACAACTGCAGAAGGATCTGAACCATGCTGATGACTTACAACTCGTACTCCAAGCCGCTCACCATGCATCGCCAGCTGCTCAATTGCCGCAGCTCTGAAAGTATCCGCACTTGCAAGTACAATATTTTCAAGCCCGCTGTTTTTAAAATATGAAGCAAGTTTTGCAGCAGAAGTTGTTTTACCCACGCCGTTAACTCCAAGCATCATCCACACGTTCTGCTTACCAGGCTCTGGTGACAGCGAAACTGCTTTTACATCTTCAAGCAAAAGCTCCCTAAGCTTTGCAATGATTCCATCCTGTTCACGGATTTTTTCTTTTGCGCAGCTCTCCTGTAATTCATCAACAAGTTCAAAAGCGGTTTTAGCACCAATATCGCCTTCTACAAGCATATCTGTAAGTTCATCATAAAAATCATCATTAATAGAACTGCCCCTGGAAAAAAGGGACTTTAATTTTTCACCGAATGACTTCTTCATCTTTTTGTTCTCCATCAGCTATTGTATTTTCATTTGAATCATTATTTGCATTGTCTTGTGAACCGTCTGGTTCTGAGTTTGTAGAATAATCCATTATAAAATCAGCAGGATTTCCCTTTCTTGCTTTCTGCGGTAAAACAGAATTAGCCGCCAGTAAATAACGTACCAGCTCATATCCCCAGAATACACCGCAGGCAATTGAAATTATTTTTGTTACATTCATTGCTATCTGATAATTATTTGCTTCGGAAAAATCAATCTGCCCTTTATTATAAAGCTGTGATTTATTTTTAAATTGACCGTCTGTATAAAAAGCCGGAATTAATGAAAGCATAAATGCAGAATAGGCTCCATACATCCACTTTCTTCGGGTATCAATATAATGCATTCTGTCCATAGGTTTTGGATTTATCGTAAGAAAATTTCCATCAACAGCATTTTTTTTAGGAATATAAAAGAATGAAGTCTCTCCATTTTCTGCAATGAATTCACCAAGAATTGATTTTCCATCTATCGAAATTTTTGATTTTCCATCTGCAATCGGCAAGCCTTTTTCACCATTTGCATATACATCTCCAGGAAGATTCTTTTTTAGCCCCAGCTGTAAAGTACCGATTTTTAATTCTTCAAATTCTACTTTTATTGAATATTTACGGTTTCCCTCAAAATAATAATTTGTTCCTGCCGTCCGGTAGTTTTTAGAAATAAACTGAATATTATGAACTCCGGAATCAAGCATAAAATCATCTATATCATCTGTCTGCAGAACATCATCAATATAGATTTCAGTAAAATCTGCAGCACTTTGAGGACTTATTTCAATTTTTAATTGTACAGGCATGGCATTTGTCAATTTTGGGAGCAGCTGCATCGCAATTGAAGAAGCTACAAATTCCATATCACTTGAAGAACCTACTTCTGTAACAACTCCTGCACTTTTTGCTCCCGGATACAAAAATAATTCTGCAGATACTGAAACATATTCTCCATATCCTGTGATTGTTCCAACTATGAGTGAATTTATACCGGCAGAAACAACTTCTTTTTCAAAGGTTCCGCTTGTTATGCCTTTTGCCACAGCTTTTTCTGACGGAGAAAAAAGACTTGAAATATCATTCCTATACAAGGCAACTTTTTCTTGTGTATACAAATTTCTGTCTTTTATAAAAATATTTTTAAATAACAAACCAAACTTATCAAATTCAGAAAGTTCTTCGTTTTCATCACCGATATTGTTTTTGGTAATTAACTCCATTTTCTTTGAAGTTTCATTTGTCTGCTTTTTTACTTCTTCCAGATTTTTATCAATTTTGTCCTGGATTTCTTTGATTTTCTTTTCTTCATCCCGCAGGGCTGATTTTAAATTTGTATCTGAATAGTAGCTTATAACAAGAGAATCCCTTTTTTTATATTCGCTGGAAAGCTGAAGATAAAGCGACTGACGCTCTGTACGAAGTTTATAAAGAGCACGTTCCAGCTGTTCATCCGGCATTACGTTTCTTTGCAAACTGCGGTTAAGGTTTTCCAGAATTGAAACAGGTATCATCTCTGCCATGGCATTCTGAACTGCACCTTCTGTCTGTCCTCGTGCATATTTAAATTTCTGTGCAGCTATTACCCAGTTACCGCTTTCACCAAAAAGCGGTAATGAGCTTATGCAGAGAAAAACAAAAATCAGAATACCTGAACGTATGCATGCAGCAGGAAACTTAAACTTCGTCGTCATCATCTCCTGAGCCATCCATAGGAAGACCCTTCCATTTTGCTACAAGATATGCGTTCATAAAATCATCGAGATCGCCATCCATTACAGCCTGAATGTTTCCCACTGAGTGACGCGTTCTGTGATCTTTTACCATTGTATAAGGACAGAAAACATAAGAGCGGATCTGGCTTCCGAAGGAAATGT
>CAMNBC010000002.1 GCA_946532115.1 uncultured Treponema sp. | reverse complement strand
GCAAAGCGTAGCAAAACTCGGTAGTGAGGGAGCTTGCGACCGAACGCAAAAGTAGATAGCTGCCAGCTTTTTTTTGTCATACGGACAGCGTGTCAGGCACGCTACCGTATAACTTGACTATACGCGGACACTTCGTGCCGCGTAAACGTTGTTGATAACCGACACCTTCGGTGCGGTATAACTAGGTAAGGTCGGCATAGCCGACAGGCAGTACTTTCAATAATTCTTCAAAATAATATTTATCGTCGATTTTTTTACCGCCACAGGTATGCCCCAGCTTTCGATCTGCACGGATTTTTTCCCCATGAAAATCACTTCCAGCTGTAATTATAAAACCAATTTTTCGGCCAAGTTCTTCCAGGCGTAAGCATTCTGTAACTCGTGCACCAGGATGAAAGGCTTCAATTCCTGCAACACCTTTGTCATAACAGTCTTTTAGCATATCTGGAAGTTTACCCCATGAAAGATATAAAGACATTGGATGTGCTACGACAGGTACGCCTCCACTTTCCCGAATAGCTACTATTGCTTCATCCAGATTCGTACAAATTCTAGGTGTATACCATTTTCGGCCCCGTGCAAGATATTGATCAAAAGCCTGTTGTCTTGTTTTTACTACTCCATGTTTTACAAGTTCAGCTGCAAAATGTGGACGTCCTATTACTGTGTTTGGGAAATCAGTTAAAAGTTCATCAAGTGTTATTTGAACACCGTCTTCATTCATTTTAGAAATAATTGCCTGATTTCGTTCATTCCTATATTTAATTACATTTTCCACTATACATTTGAGTGAATCAGATGGATTATTTATACCCAGTCCAAGTAAATGAAATTCACCGGTAGGAAAACTGATGTTCAACTCTATTCCTGGAATTACTTTTATACCGAGTTTTTCACCTGCAGTCATTGCTTCATTTACACCTGCAAAGCTGTCGTGATCAGTAATTGCTATTACTTTAATGTTCTTTTCAGATGCTTTCTCGATTATTTGGGCAGGAGTATATTGACCGTCGGATGCAGTTGTATGAACATGTAAATCTATCATAAGATTATAATAGCATAATTTTTAAATGTATGATATAATATAAAGTTGTAGGAACTATTTTTAAAAAGGGGTTGTATAAAAGTATGCCAAAAGCGATGCAATATACAAAAGGGTCTATCATCTATTTTGAAGGCGACCATGATGAGCGCATTTTTATTATGCAGCAGGGAGCTGTTCTTTTAACAAGCACGGATATTGAATCTGGCCAGCCGGTTGCTGAACAGGTAAAAAGTGGAGAATTTTTTGGTGTTAAATCTGCACTTGGACATTTCCGACGTGAAGAAACAGCAACGGCATTAGTTCCTACTGTAGCTGTAGCTCTTACAATTCAGGAATTTGAACTTCTTTTTAGTAATAATAAAGCTTTAATTATGAAAATGCTTCGCGTTTTCTCTAATCAGCTTCGACAGATTCATAAAAAAACTGAATCAATCTTAAATAACATTCAGGAAGATCAGCAGTCTGGTATGATTGCGGTTGCCAACAGTTTTTATGAAGAAGAGCAGTATCGTTCTGCCTGTGATGTTTATATGAAATTCATGAAGCGATACCCTAATAGTCCACAAATTGCAACTGTTCAGAAAAAATATAATGATTCTAAACTTCGTAGTGATAAACTTGCATCTGTAAACCGAGGTATTCCTGTTGATTATGATGATGATGGTGGAAACGCATCGTTGAAATTATTCTCATTACCTGCATTTGAACGTTTTGCCAAAACTTATGAACCGGGAGAAGTTATTATTGCGGAATATGAACCGGGAGACTGTTTCTATCTCATTCAGAGTGGTAGAGTTCAGCTTGTAAAATGTGTAAATGGAAGCAAGAAAAATCTTGATGTTCTTAAACCTGGTGAATTCTTTGGTGAAATGGCCATTCTTGATAATTCCCCTCGTTCTGCTACCTGTATGGCTGCTGGCCGCGTTAAATGTCTTGAGTTTAATAAAGAAAACTTTGAGCTTTTAATTACAGGTAACCCTCAGATGGCGCTCCTGCTTCTTAAGCTTTTCTGTAAGCGTATTTATGACCAGAAGCGACGTTTTAGAATCCTTGTTATTAAAGATTTGCAGGCACGTCTTGCTGATGTATTTATGCTGCTTGATGAAATGAATCCTGTAATGAATGAAGCTGAAAAACAGCGCAGATTTAATGTTACTATTGCAGATATTGCTCATTGGGCTGGCCTTAGTGCAGAAGTTACACGGGATGAAATCAATAAGTTTGTTGAACGCCGCAAGATTGAAGTTTACGACAACTACATGATTGTAAATAATATCAATGATATGAAGCGTACTGTCGATACTCGTGGTGGAGCAAGAAGCGCCGGGCTTTAATCAATTTTGTACATCCGCCGACTTAGCTCACCTGGTAGAGCAGCGCACTCGTAACGCGCAGGTAAACAGTTCGAGTCTGTTAGTCGGCTCATAATATATAAACGGAGTTCTCAACGGGCTCCGTTTTGTTTTTATAGTCGCCTTTTTTATCGATGAAGCTAAACTGGCCTGCTGTTGCAGCCCAGTTTTTAACGCTTCTTCGATTTTAGGCGGGTTCGAGTCCGAAAGTCGGCTAGAGTTCTATACAATGGCGGCGGCAGCGAGCGTAGACGCCCGGAAGGAGCAGACACGAAGTCTGCGACTGGAGGGGGGGGGCTGTTCGAGTCTGACAGTCGGCTCAACATTTTAACGTGCATTAAGATATGCACGTTTTTTTTATGCCTAAAAAAATAACAGATATTTCTCAAATGCAAAGTGTAATCAACTGTAACTATTATTGTTTTAGTGTATAATAATATAGTAGGAATAAATATGAAACGCTTTATTACAATAATGTTTGCAGCCGCCTGCGTTTTTATTTTGAATGCGCAGGAAAATACAAAACAAGTCAGAGTTATAACGATTGATGAGGCAGTCATTCTGGCTGCTGATAATAATATTTCACTTAAAAGACAAAAAATAAATTTAGATACACTTGAACGTCGCAATAATAATTCCTGGAATGGTCTTATTCCTTCTGCAAGTTTGAGTGCAGGATTAGATCTGCCTCTTGAGAAAGCTGAGCCATCAATTATGAATCCAAATCCTGCAGATTATACTTATAATATATCAGCGAGTGTCAGTTTAAGAATTACACCTTCGCTTTATACTTCAATCAAAGATGCAAAGCTTAAGTTTGAAAGTGGAAAAACTTCGTATGAAGATGCAGTTCGTCAGATAGAGTTGAGTATCAGAAAGCTTTTTTACAGCCTTCTTTATGCAAAAGAAAGTATGAATCTGCAAAAAAGAAATATGGAAACTGCCCGACTGCGTTATGAAAACAACCGCGACAAATATAACCGGGGACAGCTTTCTGAGCTTGACCTTTTACAATCTCAGTATAGTTACGAAAGTCAGAGGCCTTCTATCGAATCTGCTGAAATATCATATCAGAACAATATTGCATCTTTTAAGCAGATTATGGGAATTCCTCAGAATGAAGAAATTGAGCTTTCCGGCTCCCTGACCGATGCCATTCCTCCAACTTCTTTTTCCATAGATAACTCTGTTGAAGAGCTTCCTTCCATCAAAAAAATAAAAGTAAGTATAGAACAGCAGAAAAACTCTCTTTTGGCAAGCAGATTCTCGGCTTACGGACCAACGCTTTCTGCAAGTTATTCTTATGGTAAGAGGGGTAATAATTTTACTAAAGATTTTGATTCTCTCTCTACAACTGGTAATTCAATTTCTTTAGGACTATCTATTCCACTCGACGGTTATATACCATGGTCAAACGGTTCACAGAGCATTGAAAATCAAAAGGCAGCACTAAAAGATCTTGAACTTCAGCTGGAAAACGAAAAAACAACGGCAGAACTTAATTTACAGAACAGTATAAAAAACATCAAACAAAAGCAGAGTCAGATGGAGCTTTTGAACCGTAATGTAGAAATTGCCCAGAAGGCTTATGATATGACTTTGACAGCCTATAGCCACGGGTCACGAGATTTGCTTACCCTGCAGAATTCAGCAGACTCCTTGCTAAAAGCAAAAACAGACAGAGAGTCTCAGCTATATAATCTTATTTGCGCTGTACTTGATTTGGAAAATACACTGGGGATTCCGTTTGGTTCTCTTGGAGAAAATAAATAAGAGGTTAGTATGAACAAAAAAACGACAACTACTGTAATTATTCTGGCAATCCTTATTGCAATTACTGCTGGAGCAGTATTTTTGATTAATAATTCTGCAAAGAAAAAAAATCAGGCTCCTGGAGGTTTTGGAGGTGGTTTTGGTCGAGGACCTCAGACTGCAACTGCTGTTCGTACTGTAATTGCGCGAAATCAGACAATCACAGATTTTGTCTATACAAATGGTGAAATTGAAACTCAGAAATCTATAGATGTTTTTCCATCAAACAGTGGAAAAGTTGTAGAGATGAAAGTATCACTTGGTTCTTCTGTAAAAGCTGGTGATATTATAGCTTATATTGATCCTTCTGAACCTGGAAGTTATTATGCCAAGAGCCCGGTAACTGCACCAATTGATGGAAGTATAATTACTTCACCTGTAAAAATAGGGCAGAAGGTAAGTATGTCTTCTGTAATTACAAAAATAGGAGATATTGGAAACCTTCAGATTACTGCAAGAGTCCCTGAACGTTATGTTGCTGAACTTGCTATAGGGCAGAAGGCAGAAATTACACTGCAGGCATATGGAGATGAAAAGTTTATGGCTTCGGTAAGCCGGATATCTCCAGTTGTAGATCCTGCAACCCGTACAAAAGAGATTATTCTGACTTTTGACAAGAATTATGCAAAGGTGAATGCCGGAATGTTTGCTCGTGTAAAACTTTTTACCGTTGATTATGGCGGATACCCGGTTATTCAACAGGATGCCTTTGTTGAAAATAGTGATGAGTATTATCTGTATATTGTAAAAGATGATAGTACTGTAACAAAAAGAAAGGTAACACGTGGAAAAAATATAGACGGTTTCTATCAGGTAACGGAAGGAATTTCTGATGGAGATGTAATTGTACTTGAAGGTATGCTTTCTCTTTATGAGGGAGCAAAGGTTAGAGATATCAGTGGTAATGTTGAGTTTGTAGAAGCAGCTCCTCCTGCTCCTGCGGGAGATAAAAAATGAGTCTTAGTCGAAAAACGCTTGAACATCCGGTTCTTATTCTCATAGTATTTGCTCTTTTAGGTATGGTAGGAATATTTACATTGAGTAATGTTGCTACAGCTCTTATGCCGGAAATGGAAAATCCGTCTCTTTCTATCAATACATCTTATCCGAATGCTGACCCTGAATCTGTTGAAAAATCAATAACTAAGCTTATAGAAAGTGCCGTTATGAGTGTAAATGGTCTTAAAAACCTTACTTCAACTTCGAATGAGGGGTCTTCAAATGTTTCTCTTGAATTCGAATATGGGACAGACCTTACAGCTGCGATGAATGATATTCGTGATAAGCTGGACAGAGTAAAACGCGCGCTGCCAGATAATGCTGGAACTCCTACGATTTTTCGTTTTTCTGGAGATAACGGTGAGATTATGCGAATCCTTATTCGCGGTAACCGTTCTGTAGATGACCTGAAATCAATTGCTGAAACTAACGTTGTTAGTATTCTGGAACAGGCTGATGGTGTTGGTGAAGCAGAAGTTTATGGAGGTCGAGCAGCACAGGTAAATGTAAAACTGGATCAAAACCGTATGGCAGCATATGGTTTTACAGTACCTACCGTTACAAGTGCTCTTTCAAGACAGAATCTTGAACTTGGTGGTGGAAAGGTTCAGGAAGGTCATAAAAATTATATTGTACGAACAACTGGTGAATATACCAGCCTTGACGAAATTAATGATACTGTAATTTCAACAATAAATGGTTATAGCATTCGTCTTAGGGACATAGGCGAAGCTTCAATTGGTTATGGAGATACGACACAGGAATCTTTTATTAATGGGGAAAAAGGTGTTTATATAAGCGTTACAAAACAGTCGGATGCAAACTCTGTTACGGTTGCAAATAATGTTTACAAAAAGATTGAACAGGCAGAGAATAATCTTCCTCCTGACGTAACTCTGCAAATCATTCAAGATTCTACGGATGCTATTCGTGAAACAATAAACACACTTATTACTTCTGCATGGCAGGGCCTGATTCTTGCTGTAGTTATTCTATTTATCTTTTTACAAAACTTTAAGTCTACAATCATCATTTCAATTTCTATTCCACTCTCTATCATCATTACGCTTTTTGCAATGAGCATGTTTGGTCTTACCCTTAATATGATGACTTTGACAGGTTTGATTCTTGGTGTTGGTATGATTGTAGATGCATCTATCGTTATGATAGATAATATCTATGCATACAGACAGCGTGGGGCCAAGCCGCGAACATCAGCTGTACTAGGATCTCAGGAAATGCTGATGTCTGTAATTTCTGGAAATCTTACGACAATCTGCGTATTCATTCCTTTTATCTTCTTTATTAAAGATTTGGGGTTTATGGGGCAGATGTTTAAAGCTGCAATTTTTACAATTGTAATTGCTCTTGTTTCATCACTTCTTGTTGCAATTTTCCTCGTACCGGTTTTGGCTGGAAAATTCCTTCCTCTTTCCAATCGAAAAGAAAAGCCTGTAACAAATCCTGTTTTGAAAATGCTTTATGGATTTTTTGAAGGCGTAATTCAGTTCTTTACACGTATTTATGCGAAAATTTTGAAAAAGGCATTGGATAATCGTCTTATAACAATTACAGCTGCTATCTGTATTCTTGTAATTTCCTTTGCCTTTATTCCGACAATGCAGATTAATCAGATTCCGGCCGGACGTGATGATCAGGTTCAATTGAACATAAATATGGCCACAGCTACTCCTTTTGAAGAAACAAAGGTAGTTGTGCTTGCTCTTGAAGCTTATGTAAAGGAAGAGTGTAAGGGCTATAAAACTGTTACTACATCTATTGGTGGCCGCAACACAAACCGTGGTTCTATTACAATTGCGCTGCCGGAAACTGCTAAACAAATTGATTCAGCAGATGAAATGAAAAATAAGCTGCGCAGGCATTTTTCAGAATTTCCAAATGCCCGACTTTCATTCAGTGAAGGATTCCGCGGGCAATGGATGGGAAGCAGTGTTGATATTGTTCTTCTTTCTGATGATCTAGATGCAGCACTTGATACAGCAGAAGAAATACGTGATGTAATTTCTGCAAATAAAAAAATCAGTGAGCCTTCTGTAAGTATGGACAAAGGTTTACCGCAGGTAGAAATTGTAATAGACCGCGAACGCGCCTACAGTATGGGCGTAGACATTGCAACAGTCGCCCGCGAAATCAACTATGCGATAAATGGTTCAACAGCCTGTACATACAAGAGTAATGGTAAAGATTATAGTGTCGTAGTAGCGTATAGACCAGAAGACCGCAAAACAATAAATGATCTTGAATCAATTTACGTTCGGGGCAACGGAGGCATGGTAAGCGTTGCAAACTTTGCTTCAATCAAAAAAGGTTTGGGCCCGGTTTCTATACGCCGTGAAAGCCAGAAGCGAATAATTCATGTACGAGCAAGTAATCTTACAGAAGAAAATGACAATGTCATTGAAGAAGAAATTAAGGCGGCAATTCAGGAAAATGTAATCATCCCGGATTCCGTTGTACTTAATTATAAAGGTGCCTGGAAAGATACAATGAGCCAGTATGGTTTCTATGCAAGAATTGCAATTATGGCCATTCTGCTTGTATTTGGGGTAATGGCAGCTACTTATGAATCATTTAAAGCTCCTCTCATTAACCTTGCGACAATGCCGTTCATTATTATTGGTGTAATTTTGATTCATAAAATTATAGGCGAAGCACTTTCGTTTATGACAGCCGTAGGTGTAATCATGCTGATAGGTATTGTAGTTAATAATGGTATTATTCTTGTTGACTACACTAATATTCTGGTTGGTCGTGGATATGAACTGAAACAGGCATGCTTTGAGTCCGGAAAGAGCCGTTTTAGACCGGTATTGATGACAACACTTACAACAATTCTTGGTATGCTTCCAATGTGTTTTACAACAGACGGACAGTCTGGAATGGTAAGGCCAATTGCCATTGCAGTGGTTGGAGGCTTGATTTCAAGTACATTTGTTACCCTGCTGGTAATTCCTGTACTTTATAGTTTGGTTATGAGGCGAAAATCGAAGAACCGTTAAAAAACGAGCCGACAGGGTCGTTTTAGGTTCATCGAAAAAATGCCTCAGAGGCAAGCTGTGCTTGCCGACTTAATTAAGATTTAGGAGATAATAATATGGCTGAGCTTTATAGAGTCGAGATTATTTCAAATCAGTCTGTTCAGGAAGATATTACTGAACGTCTCGAACAAGAAATTCCATCTGTTCAGTATACCCTGATTCCGGAAGTTCAGGGACGCGGTATACGTACAAAAAAAAGTGGTGACACAGTCTGGCCAGAAATGAATTTTGTACTTTTTACCTATGTAGAACTGGAAGCTGCTCAAAAAATTAAAAAAATCATAGAAACTGTAAAAGAACAGTTTCCGCATGAAGGAATAAGTCTGTTCTTTACAAAGGCAGAGGATCTTTCATAATTTTCTATTCTTTTGAATCTTTTGTATCCCATGCAACATCTACGCTGCGGTCTTCTTTGTGAGGAATTCGCTGGTAGATGAGGCAGTCTGCCCTATGAATTGATACGCCTTTTGTTCGGGTTACATAGCCTGCAATCAAATCCGGATATACAGGTTTGCAGCATTGTGCCAGATTATATAGCACCCTGCGTTCTCCCTGTACAAGAACTCCGTATTTTTTTTGAGGACGTATTTCGGCTGCCTCTTTAGCACCTTTTTTAGGACGAGATTTTTTGACGCGGCTAAAATGCATAGCCCCGCCGCCAGCCATTCCCACTGTGCCTTCAATTCCAGCCGCCGCAGCATTTTCTTCTGCTTTAAGAGCAAGTCTTTCACTGAAGGTAGGATCATTAGCCATAAGCCATGAATGGATTTTCTGATGAGCCTTTGTGGTTTTTACAAGTTTAAGCTGGGCTTCTGTAGGATGAGCCTGAGGATTTGTAATAACTTCAATAATCTGTGTATTCTGCAATGGACGTGAAAGAGGAATAATCTTACCATCTGCTTTTGCGGCAATTATTTTTTCACCAATAGCTGTATGTATAGAATATGCAAAGTCAATAGCTGTTGCTCCCATAGGAAGTTTTTTTACATCTCCCTTTGGAGTAAAGACATAAATCTCGTCACCAAGAAATTCATTTTTAAGTGTTTCAAAATTATTGCCCTCTGTAAGACTGTCCTTAAACTTTTGCAGTTTATTTATGATTGCAAGTCTGTCTTCTTCAATCAGTTCGCGTGAGCTTCCTTTTTTATACAACCAGTGAGAAGCAATACCATGCTCCGCCATATTATGCATTTCATGAGTTCGGATTTGAATCTCAAGAGGCTTGCCCTCGCACATTACAGTTGTATGCAGAGACTGATAGCCGTTGCTTTTTGGCATTGCAATGTAATCCTTAAAACGTCCGTCCAGAGGTTTCCAGAGTCCGTGTACAATTCCAACAAGAGTGTAACATTCTGCAGTGGTGTTACACAAAATGCGCAGTGCAAGCAAATCAAACAATTCCCCTGCCTCTTTATTACGCTTACGCATTTTCTGATAGATGGAATAAAAGTGTTTTGCACGACTTTGAATCTCAATTTTCATTCCCATCTTATCTGCGGACTTATAAATACTGTTTACTGCTTTTTCGAGATAGTTTGCCCGTTCGTCCTTTTTCTGAGCTACGATTGCTTTTATCTGCTGGAATACTGCAGGATTTGTATATTTTAAGCTCAAATCTTCAAATTCATTTTTTTCAGCCTGCATACCAAGACGGTCTGCAAGTGGAGCCCAGATTTCAATAATTGTTTTAGCAATTGTGTGCTGGTCAGCAGCCGAGAAATTCTTTATATTTCTGATCCGGTCAAGGCGATCGGCAAGGGTTATAAGTATAATTCTTGCATCATCACACATGGCAAAAAGCATGTTTCTGATTGCATCAGACTGATGAATTGTCTTTGTATTAATGGGAAGATTGAGGATTTTATTTACAGTTATAATAATATTGCAGATGTTTTCACCAAAAGTGGTTTTTAATTCTTCATCAGATAATTCAAAATCTTTAATAGAATGAAGAATTGCAGCAACAAGAGTTTCGCTATCCAGTTTACTTTCTGCAAGAATATTTGCAACTCTTAATGGATGAAGATAGTAAGGTTCTCCGCCGGTTCGGGTTGTATTTCCGGCCTTAGTTGTTAAAAGAGACCAAGCCTTTGTGACAGCCGCCTTTTCTTCTGAAGAAAGATATTCATGCTTTGAAAAAAACTCTTCCAGAAGGGCAGCCTGATTTTTTACATCAGAGGTAAAAACTTTTTCGCTGCTCATAGAATAAAAATATCAGATTACAGCTTTTTTTTCAAATCATTCTGTGCGAAGATTAATATTTTGACCTGTATGCTTTGCAAAATCTGAAAGCCAGTGCAGAATACAGCTTTGCCAGTTTGCTGAATATTTACTTTCTAGAAGAGCACGGTCGTACATGTAAATAAAATAATCAATTATTTCTTTGCGATTTTCCGGAGAAATTTCTGTTGAGTTTAAGAACAGAGATTCAATAAACTCAATTGCATCTTCTATCGAAAAAAATGATTTATTCATTGTAGAAGTGAGCATATAAAGGGCAAGGGGAATGCAGTTTACGCTGTGCTGCTTTACGAATAGAACACTTTCTACAATTGAAATTGCATGTGCTTTAATTTCTGCAAGATACATTTGTGCATCTTCTTGTGGTAAAATGTTAAGCTGAAAAAACTGCCTGAACCATGCATATACACCTGCAGAAATTGCTACATGAAGACTTGGTACGCAAAGCAGATGAGGGTCAAAAAAATGAATGGCACGGAATCGTTGTGTCTTAAGATATTTAGGTCTTGTGGTGGTTGTCATGCAATGACGGTAAATAGAAGCTGAATTCTTGTAGAGTGTAGAAAGAAATTTCAGATAAAGACAAACGTACTGGCTTGCGTATTTATATCCCATGCGTTTTTCCAGCATATCAGCCGGCTTTATAAAATAATCAATAAAACTAATATAAGTTTTTACATGCTCAGGAGAAAAAGGAATTTTTTTATCAATTTCCGTATCAACATTTATTACTGGTCTTTTAGACAAATGAAATTTTTGATGAAGTTGAAGCAGAAAAAAATCTTTTAATACAACAAATATAAGCATCAGTACATACGGTGATGTATATGGTTGGAATAATGTACGGATAAAAGCTTTTGTCGAAGAAAAGTTAGAAAGACTTTTTCCCTGGTATTTCCTGTTTCTATTTTCTAGATTTGGACAATTTACTTTCATATTTGAGCTTCTTGATGCAGTGAATCAAGCATGGCAAGTCTAGCCTTGTCTGGAGTGATACATAGATTTTTTTCTTGTGTTGGAAGTACAAGTCCTTTAGGGCCATTTTTGGCTCTTCGGAGATATTTTACGTGTGTGTAATAAAGGTCAGTCTTTCCTGCATTGCGTGCCTTAGAATAATATACAGCAAGATTAGCAGCGTCTAACAGAATATCAAGGGGAACAGTTTTTCCTTTTCTTGCTTTTATAAATACATAACCACCCGGAAAGTCGCGGACATGAAGCCATAAGTCATCTCCACGAACATGATGTCGTAAAAGTTCATCATTTTCGTTTGCATCACGTCCAACAAGAATGTACCAGCCGTTAACAGTATAATCCAGCCCAGGGTGTGTTTTTTTCTGCTGCTGTTTAGGAGTTGTATCACGGCGTAAAAGCTGTTCTATTTTTACAGGATTCTTTTCGTTTTTGATTTCTTCGTAAAGTGAATCAAGTTTTTCAAGTTGTTTCTTTGTTATTTCAATATCGCGGGCAAGTTCTTCAGTACCGGAAATTGATTTTTTATATTGCTTGTAATAGTCCTGTGCATTTTCCTGTGCAGATTTTTTAGGGTCTATCAAAAGCCGTACCGTTTTTCCAGATTCATAATCTTCACATTCAAGGTATCGGGAGGTTCCGTCTATTAAATGACCAAAACTTAATATCAGATCTCCCTGATGTTTCAATTGACCTGCATTCTTAAAACTTTCCAGTTTAGATTCCAGGTTATGAAGTGCAGATTCCTTTTTAGAACGGGCTGTGTTGTACCACTTCTCTGCTTTTTCTAAAAGAGCCTCACGGGAGAGGGTATCAGAATGTTCAGAATACCACCAGTCAATATAAGCGTTAAAAGACGGATATTCATTCCATCCACGAACCGGATACTTTAAAAGCACTTCGCTTTCTTCCAGAGTCCGAACTTCGATCAGAAACTTTTCATCCTTTACTTCGTTTCGTTCAGGTCTTCGGAACATAGGTTCAAGGATTATGCTATTAACATCACAAAGAATTACATTAGCTGCATTATTCCATAATTTTACATAAAGAATATAGTTTTCTTCATATTCTTCGGGTCCATTCTGTGCTTCTATTTCTTCTTTTGAAAGAACCGGTTTTTTAATTAAAGAAATATGAATATAGTCTTTTGAGGAATTTCCAGGTTTCTCCGAAACAATTCTGCTTAATTCAAATTTTATTACACGTTCGAAACCAAGTTGTGTAACAGAATTTATGCGGCAGCCTTTAATTCTGGATCGGAGAAATTCCATAAAACGCAGGGGTTTTTCATTTTTTGTAATTTTTCTGCGAGTCTCATTAAGCCGAACGGAATTTTGAGCTGTACAAATGAGTACAGTTTTTGCACTGCCTTCCTTATAAGTGTACAAAGCAAGAGTATCATATCCGGGTTGAATAATATCCTGAATAAATGCACCTTCAAGGTTTAATTCATTCAGAATAAGATTTATTTCATTACAATTTAATGACATTTTTAATTATTATATTATAAATCTTGTCTTGACACAACTTCAAAAATTTGGAAAATATATTGTATGAAATTTAACTCTTTGGTCAAAGTCGTATCAGTCCTCGTCGTACAGGTTATAAGATAACCGGGAGTGAATGATATATTTTGGCAAAAGCAAAAATATAAGAAAGAAGCTCTCCGGTCGGGGAGCTTTTTTTTATATAAAAGATCCTCCGGTCAAGCCGGAGGATGACACGAAACAGGAGAAACAAATGAAACACACTGGCGCACAAATTATTGTTAAGTTACTGGAAATGTATGGTATTGAAACCGTAGCAGGAATTCCTGGAGGCTCTATTCTCCCTCTTTATGACGAACTCAACCGCTCTTCAATCCGACACGTCCTTGTGCGCCACGAGCAGGCTGCCGGATTCATTGCCCAGGGTATGGCACGTTCTACAGGTAAGCCTGCAGTTTGTCTTGCAACAAGCGGCCCGGGTGCCATGAATCTTCTTACTGCAATTGCAGATGCCCGCGCAGATTCTATCCCAATCATCGCAATTACAGGACAGGTAAACACAAGTCTCATCGGAACCGATGCCTTTCAGGAAGCAGATACATTTGGGCTTTCCTTCCCAATTACAAAGCATTCTATTTTTATAAAAACTCCTTATGATTTGCTGGACGCAATTCCTAAGGCCTTTGAGATTGCCACAAGTGGCCGCCCTGGTCCAGTTTTGATTGATGTTCCCCGCGACGTTCAGCTCAAGGAATGTGATTTTGATACCTGGCCGGACATCAAAAAAATCCGTTTGCACGATATCCGTTTCCATACTCCTATTGATGAGTATTCTGAAAAAATGGGAAAGATTACAGACCTGCTGACAGCAGCAAAACGCCCGGTTCTTTACTGTGGCGGTGGCTGCGATTCAGAAGAAGCCGCAGGCGGAATCAAAGCCTTTCTGCAGAATTATAAGCTTCCTGTAGTAACCAGTCTTATGGGCCTTGGCTGCGTACCTGAAAGTTCTGAATGCTTTATCGGCATGGTTGGTATGCACGGAAGTCATGCTGCAAATGTTGCGATGCACGATGCAGATCTTGTAATTGCTGCGGGAGTTCGTTTTGATGATCGTGCAACTGGTGTTGTAAGTAAATTCTGTCCAGATGCAAAGATTGTTCATATTGATATTGATGCTGCAGAAGTTGATAAGATTCTTGAATCTTATATTTCTGTAGTAGCAGATGTTGAATCTGTATTTCCTGTAATTGCCCAGCTTGTAAGCGAAAAGAAAATCACAAGTGAAGAAAACTGGTTAAAGAAAATCAGAAAGCTTAAGAGCGAATGTCACTCTGTTGAGTGCGGCCGTCCTAAAAATGAAAAGCTTGCTAATCCTCGTGAAATTATTTCTAAAATTCCACAACTTGCAAGTGAGGCTGGAATTGCAGCTGATGGTTTGATTGCTACAACAGATGTAGGACAGCATCAGATGTGGGCTGCTCAATATTATCCAGTTGAAAGACCTCGTTCATTCCTGACTTCGGGAAGTCTTGGAACAATGGGGTTTGGTTTACCTGCAGCAATCGGAGCGGCAATTGCTAATCCTGAAAAGAGAATTGTATGTTTTAGCGGTGACGGTTCAATTATGATGAATATTCAGGAAATGGCAACTCTTGCAGAATTGAATCTTCCCGTAACTGTAATTGTATTTGAAAATGGAACTTTAGGTATGGTTTACCAGCAGCAGAAATTCCTTTTTGATAAGAATTACAGTGCTTCTATTTTTGGTCGTTCACCAGAACTTCTTGAAATTGCAAAAGGATTTGGTATTGAGGCAATTGACGGTGACAGTGATCCGGACTGGTATAAAAAGGCATTCGACAATAAACGTCAGAACAGACCATGTTTTGTTCGTATCAGCGTTGATTCAGAAGAAAATGTACTTCCTTTTGTTCCAGGCGGTAAAGCAAATATAGATTCAATCCGAGATTAATGCTCAATAGTAAAAAATGCGATTTCGCTTTTCCACTCAAATATTGTGCGATCGCATGCGGTAATCAAGAGGTTTACAATTTTCTGTAATTCTGAACTGCCGCAGGCCTCGCACATTTTTGCTCCGTATGCTGAACTTTCGGGGTTGAACCATTTTTCTATCTCGGATGGTGTTATACGGCGTTTTTCTGTGAGGACCTGGGAAGCGGCTTTTACTGTAAAGCCTCGCTTGCGGAAAATGTTTGCGATGTAGATTCCATCCCAGGAGAACAGAGGATTATCTCTGTCTCCAAAGAATTCCTGTTCTGCGGCTTCCATTTTATCCAGTATTTCCCGGAATGGAGAAAGACTTTCCGGCGAGAGAATCTGCTTGCGTACAATGTCACTTATATGCTGTCCACGGCATGGAATTTTCTGAGAAATAATTACTTTCCAGCCTGATGCAAGAGGACATTCATAGGCAAAATCTTCACCTGCTTTTTCTACAATTTTATCGGTATCTGTATAAGGAATTGCCGGGGATGCATCTTCTGAGTCTGTGTCTTTCTGAGGAGTCATTATGCCGGCAAGAGAATCTGCAAGTGCAATAATTGAAGGCTCGCTTGCAAACGGGTCAGTAAAGAATACTCTGTCAAATACAGCTCCGTTATACTGGAATTTAACCAAAATATTGTAAAAATCTTTTTGTGTCAGAAAATCGGTGGAAATTGAATTTCCACGATACTGTAAAATTGGCCGGTCGAGGCTTCCTAAGGTACGTCCGTATTGTTCGAGAATTTGCATTCCTTTTTCACTACGGCACACACCACAGGTAACTCCTTCCGGAGTTTTTCGTGCAATATCCCATAGTAAAAGTCCATTATCTGCATTCCAGATTAAAGAACGGTGATGGCGTAATAATTCTGCCATCGAAATCATAGTATCTCGTATTCCAAGAAGAACCTCTGCACGGTTTGAATCAAGTCTCTGCTGCCAGAAACGTTCTGCCCTGTCTAAAACCACTTCTTTTGCAGGATCCTTAGGGCTGAATGTGAGATTTTCTTCTGTTTTTACATTGCCACTCTTAAAATGCTCATTAATCCACCATTCGGAAATTGGATTTTCGCCGAATTCTGATTTTTCAGCATTTTGTATACCAGAACTGGTTGAATTGTTTTTTCTGGCACTGAATACGTTTATTGAGCCAGTCGTTTCTGGAGATGATGCAAGTTCATCTGTTGTGTATTCTCCATGATTCTGTGCTTTTTCGAGTATTGCTGCAATCTGAAGTTCACGTCTTGAAAGTACTTCTTCACGAATTGTTGCTTCGTAACCCTGTGTGCTTGGAGTGTAAAATACCCGGCCGGTCAATGTATCAGGCAGATACTGCTGTGCAACCCAATGGTCGCGGTAAGCGTGAGGGTAGAGGTACCCGGCTCCGTGTCCAAAACCTTCTGCATCGCGGCTATTGTCTTTAAGATGATTTGGCACTTCTGCATCTTCTTTTTCAACGGAAGCAAGTGCATCAAAGAATGCCATGCTGCTGTTTGATTTAGGAGCTGTTGCAAGATACAATGCTGCGTGTGCAAGAAAATACCTGCCTTCTGGCATTCCAACGCGGTCATATGCTTCTGCGCAGGAATTAACAATAGAAACGGCCTGAGGATCTGCAAGACCTGTATCTTCACATGCAGAAATAAGCATTCTTCGGAAAATAAAATGAGGATCTTCTCCTGCAGCAACCATTCTGGCAAGCCAGTAACAGGCTGCATCCGGATCCCGCCCCCGTAAACTCTTTATAAATGCACTGATAATATCGTAATGGTAATCTCCGTCACGGTCATATAGAACAACTTTTTTCTGAATAGATTCTTCTGCTGCTTCTTTTGAAATGTAAATCTGAGTCCCGTAGGCTGGAACCGGAGGCTCTGCATAAGGGGCCCATTTTTCCGGTGTAGTTTCAATTGCCAGCTCCAGGGCATTAAGCAGGGAACGTGCATCGCCATTTGCAGTTTCAATTAAATGTTCAAGCGCTCCGGCTTCGAACTCAACTTTCCAGTGTCCATAACCGCGTTCTACATCAGTTAAAGCCTGGTGTGCAGCTTTTTCAAGATCTTTATAGGTGAGAGGTTTTAGCTGAAAAACGCGTGAACGTGAAACCAGCGCTTTATTTACTTCAAAAAAAGGATTTTCTGTAGTTGCTCCAATTAAAATAATTGTGCCGTTTTCTACCCAGGGCAAAAGAGCATCCTGCTGGCTCTTATTCCAGCGGTGTACTTCGTCAACAAATAAAATTGTACGTTTAGAATATAAATTGTAATAATCTTCGGCCTGTTTAATTGAATCACGGATATTCTGAACGCCAGTCAGAACTGCATTAAGGGTAAGAAAGTTTGATTTTGTATGATTTGCAATTACACGGGCAAGAGTTGTTTTTCCGCTTCCTGGAGGTCCGTAAAAAATGACAGATGTAAGCTGATCTGCTGCAATTGCACGGCGCAATAATCTGCCTTTACCGACAATATGATCCTGACCTATATACTCATCAAGATTTCTTGGCCGCATACGTGCAGCCAGGGGTTCCTGAGTAAGTTTTATTTGTTCAAATAAGCTTTCTGACAAAAAAAACTCCGTGTTCTTTTTAAAGTCGGCAAGCACAGCTTGCCTTTGATCTGTTTTGCTATTTTCGGCTTATTCCCGGTTCCAGTTACCTCGTGTCGGGTAATATGACCAAATTCCAATATTATCATATATGCCATCATAACCACTGAAGGTTATAGATGCATAAAGTATGCTGTTTTTTTCTTCATTTTCTGGAGTTGTGTTAAGTAGAGAAAGAACGTTATAAGCAGTTGAAATCTGGAAATCTGCATTTGTTTCAAAGCTGACTGTTGCACTGCCTGGTGTACCATCCTCTGCCCGAAGCACTCGTTTAATTCCACCTGCGTCAGTAGATAGGCTCAAAAGATTTCCTAAACCAATTATAATTGAATCTTTTGTAGTTGCAAGGGTAGAAATAACAGTTCCTGTAGAACATGCTTTTATATATGTTGATTCAGCTGATGAATAATAATACAGACCATCTCCATCTGCGTAATAAATATTCTTTGCATCAGATGAATATGTTTCATCAGTTACAACAGCTCTTGAAGTAAAGAAGCGTACTTCGCCTTTAAAATATGCTGCAGAATAAACTCTGTTTCCTGCTTCTGCGTCTTCCAGTTTCGAAATTGATACTGGCTGAATGCTTGTTCCTGAAAGTTCAAAACAATTATATGCTCCAGAAGTTCCATCTTCATTTTTAATATAACAGCAGATATAAGCATGTCTGTTAGTCTGTTTAGGTGTATTAGTCTGGAATACATTGTAATTTGCTTTATAAACTTCATTTACAGAATCATAAAGGAATGGAAAGTAATCAATAGAAGAATCTTTATTAATCTGACTCCAGCTGTCCGTTACATCTGGAGTATTTGAAGCCCAGATTTCAAGTTTAGAAGGGTTTGTCGTACCTTCTGAGCCTTCTGTAGAAAATGTGGCTGCAATGAGATAGAGTGTTTCTGAATTTGCAAAAACTCCTATAAGTTGAGCTCCATTCATTTTTGTAGAATCGTAATTGAAATTAAGAAGTGAAAAAGGAACTGCCATGGTAGCCCAGGTTCCGTGTTCTTGGTTATCAGCTTTTTTATATCTTAAACCACCGTTTGCACTTGCAAAAATATATTCTTCACCATTAAGTGTATATCTTGTAATCTGAGGGATATTTCCAGATACTGTTGCAGATTCAGGTCTGACATCTTTTCTGATTTCATAAAAAACTGGAGAAAAACAGCTGTTAAAGAGCATAAGAAATGGAAGTAGAATGATTACTGCAAATAAATTATTTTTTTTCATTTTAATAATCCTGTTATTAATTTTATTAGAAGTGATATCTTACACTTAAATCAACGGAAGTAAATAATCCGTAATCGTTATATTCCGGGTTTGTATACCATTGAGGAATCCAGTATCCGTGTGCTGATATACCAAAAGACCAGGTTTCATTCCAGCGGTAAAAAGCTCCTGCAGATGCTTTTGCGGAAAAAGCAGGGAAATACATCAACTGCTGGCAGCTTACAGTAGCAAATCCGACATTCAACATAAATGGAAATTCAAATTTTCCAAGACATGGCTGAAACATAGCACCAAAAGTAACAGGAACCGTAATTAAAGGTTTTTTACCTATAGAAAGATTATAGCTGAGAATGACATCGCCACCAACGGCAAGATAACTATTAAGAAAATAATAGAAACCTATTGATGCTGCAGCACCTGTGTATAACTGATCGCCAAAGTTTAAAGGGAAATTTGCACCCATATCAATTTTAAGGAATCTGTCTCCGGCACCGTTCTGCTCGTAAACATATCCATCATCATAAATATCTTCATCATCTTCATAACTGTCCTGCGCAAATACCGCAGTTGTGCATAAAATCAGAGATATAAATATGGAAATAAAGCGTTTCATATTGCGACCTTTTTTTTATTTCAGTATATTTTGTTACTATAAGAATATACTGTTTTTATGGCAGTTTATCAATAAAACAGAAAGGGGCATGGAAGGTTACATGAGCGCAGTTATTATTGACGGAAAACAGGTTGCTGCAGATGTTCGTGCAGAGGTTGCAGCTAAGGTTGCAGAATTAAAAGAAAAAGGTATTGCACCTTGTCTTGCAGTTATTTTAGTAGGAGAGAATCCTGCCAGTGTTAGTTATGTTACCGGTAAGCAGAAAGCTCTTGCTGAAGTTGGAATGGTAGATCGTTCAGTTCACTTGCCGGAAAATACAAGCGAAGAAGACCTTCTTAAACTTATTGATGAGCTTAATTCAGATGATAGTGTTCATGGAATTCTTGTTCAGCTGCCATTGCCTAAGCATATAAATGAAGAAAAAGTAATAATGGCAATTTCACCGGAAAAGGATGTTGACGGATTCCATCCGGTTAGTGTTGGTAATCTTATGATAGGCCGCCCGGGTTTCTTGCCTTGTACTCCTCACGGAATTATTGTTCTTTTACAGAAGGCTGGAATTGAGACAAGTGGTAAACATGCTGTTGTAATTGGACGTTCTAATATTGTAGGAAAGCCTGTTTCTATATTGCTCGCCCGCAAAGATGTAAACTGTACTGTAACAATGTGCCATACAGGTACTAAAAATATGGCTGAAATTACGCGCCAGGCAGATATTATTGTTGTAGCAAGTGGTCATCCACACACTCTTACAGGTGATATGGTAAAAGCTGGGGCTGTCGTAATTGATGTTGGTGTAAACCGTATTCCAGATAGTAGCAAAAAGTCTGGTTTCCGCTTGATTGGTGACTGTGATTTTGATGATTTGAAGGAAAAAACTTCATTTATTACTCCTGTTCCTGGTGGAGTAGGTCCAATGACTATTGCAATGCTCATGCAGAATACACTTGAAAGTGCTGAACGCAAGGGAAAATAAGGTACAAAATAATGAGAGATATCCAAAGTGAAGAAGATACTCGCGCCGTTCCGCTGAAAAAAGTAGGTGTAAAGGGTGTTCATTACCCGGTAACGGTGCTTGATAAAAATGCAAAACAGCAGCAGACTACAGCTACTGTAGATTTATTCGTGAATCTTCCACATAACTTCAAAGGCACGCATATGTCGCGCTTTATAGAAGTGTTTCATAAATACCACGAAGATATTTCTATGCACCATTTCCTTGATATGCTCGAGGAAATGCGTAACAAACTGACTGCACAAAAGGCTTTTGGGCGTGTTGAATTTCCATATTTTATTGAAAAGAAAGCTCCTGTAACTGGTGCTGCCGGTATAATGCAGTATAAGTGCTCTTATGAAGGTGAAGTCAGCGAAGATGAGGGGCGAAAGTTTTATGTGTCAATCCAGGTGCCAATTGCAACTCTTTGTCCGTGCAGCAAGGCAATAAGTGAGTATGGTGCTCATAATCAAAGAGGAACTGTAAGTGTACGTCTGCTGTATAAAGACTTTTTCTGGATAGAAGATATAATTTCAATGATAGAAAAGTGTGCATCGACTCCACTTTATACACTGCTGAAGCGAAAAGATGAAAAATATGTAACAGAAAATGCCTATGATAATCCTCGTTTTGTTGAGGATGTTGTCCGTGAGGTGTATCTTGGATTAAAAAAGGCAGGCTTTTCATATTTTGCTGTAGAAGCAGAGACTGATGAAAGTATCCACAATCACAATGCCTATGCTCTGGCTGAGTATTCTGAATAATCCTGCATAAAAACTGTTGTGTTACAATATTTGTGTATATTGTATATTCCGTTAAAGGGAAGAGCCGTTTGATAATTACCCGATAACTATCAAACGGCTCTCAATAACGTACGTAAAAATCAAAACACCTAATAACTCGTTTTTTAAATAACTTTTTTCTTTTTTTTAATTCATTTTTAAATCTTTTTTTTAACTATTTTTTAATAATCATTATTAAATATATATTTTTAACTTTAGGATAACTTTACTTACCCTATGACTATAGTAATATGACTTAAGTAATATGTCAAGAAAAATTGTAAAAAAAATGCTAAATTTTTTTGAAAATCCATCGATTTTCTTTACTAACAATTGGTAGTTATGTAGATATGCTTCAAAAATGAATTGTGACTGTAGTCATATTTAAGAAAAAACTCAAAAAATAAGATCTTTTAATATCATTTTTTTAAGTTTAAAATGATTTAACCTTAACTTTAGGAAAAAAAAGAGATTTGTCTGGTTGTGTGGGGGGAGAGAATGATTTATTTAGTTTTTTCTTACTGAGTCACGAATAATTACGCCACCGTGTACAACTTTCTTGCCAATATGGTAATTAGGATTCTCAATTTTCAGAACCATACTTTCTGCAGCAAGTTGTGCCATAGTGTTATAATTGATGCTGTAGGTAGTTAGTTTAGGGATTCCAATATCAGCAAAAATACCGTCATCGAATGCGGCAACAGAAATGTCTTTTGGAATGTTATATTCAAGACCTTCCAGATTATGTATAAGCTTGTAAGCTGTACGACAGTCATTGCAGATAAATGCATCTGGCATTTTATCTGGCAAAATAAGACTTATTTCTTCGCCATAATCATTTACATCAGAAATTATGTATTCTTTTTTTAAATCAAGGCCATGGTGGAGAAGCGCTTTTGCAATTCCCAGATAACGATCCATGACAATTTCGGCAAATTGAATGTTTCCTACAAAACCAATGCTTTTACACCCCTGTTCAAGCAGATAATTGGCAAGTGTAAAGCCGCCATAAAGGTTATCTGTAATAATTCCACCAACATTTACATCATCATAAATATGTTCAAGGAACAGAAATGGCTTATTTGTATTTTTCAGTACCTGAACATATTCTATGCTCATCTGACCAAGAATAATAAAGGCATTTACTTTGTTTTCTTTTAATATTTTAGGAAGAATAAGAAGATGTTCTGTTTCATCAGAAATAATTTCGGTAATTCCGTAGTAATTTAACTGTAAAAGATTAGAAATAAGAGGCTGCTGCAGGGACATATATGTAGCATTGGCATTCATACTGCGTTCTGCTATTAAAATGCCTATATTGTGCGATGTACCGTCATCATTATTCGAGGGTTGTGATTTCTTATAACCAAGTTCCTCTGCTTTTGCCAGAATCTTGGCCCTCAAATCTTCACTCACCCCGTCTTTACCTGATAACGCTTTAGAAACAGACATTACTGTAACATCCAGCTCGTCTGCGATGTCTTTCATTGTTACAAGGTTTCTCATTTCATTTATTATATAGGAAAAATAAAGTTAACGCAAAGGTATTATCCATATATTTATAAATTCTTATTTTTCCTGTATATTATTAACTTATGAAAACCTATTTCTTTGAAACTTACGGCTGTGAAATGAATATTGCTGAATCGGCTGCAGTTGAACAGCTTTTTATTGCCCGTGGATGGAAGCGTTCTGAATCAGCTCAGACGGCAGATGTTGCAGTTATTAATACATGTTCAATTCGTGAAACCGCAGAAAACCGTATTTTGGGAAGACTCGGCTGGTTTAACGGACTCAAAGCTGTGCGAGAGTGTAAGTTTGGTGCAAAAACTAAAATGCTTGAAGAAGCTGTTGAATATGTAAAAGACGGTCCAAAGCCGCTTACCCTGGTTGTTATGGGGTGTATGGCAGAGCGACTTCTTACCAGTTTTCAAAAAGACTATCCGTTTATTGATTATGTTGTTGGAACTTATGCAAAACATCATTTTGCGGAGATAATTTCTGCTGTAGAAGAGGGGAGAAAGCCTTTTGCAATTGACGATTCTGAACAGTATCGTTTTGCTTCAATTTCGGCTGAGCCTGGTGCATTCTCAACTTTTGTTCCAATCATGCATGGCTGTAATAATTTCTGTACCTATTGTATTGTTCCGTATGTACGTGGAAGAGAATTGAGCCGCCCGGTAGATGAGATTCTTAATGAAATTGATTTGCTTGGAAAAATGAATGTTCGCGAAATTACTTTGATCGGTCAAAATGTAAATTCTTACCACGGGGCAAGCAGTAAAGATTCAGAAGATGACATAAACTTTGCAGGCCTGCTGCAGATAATAGCAGACCATCTTCGTGAAACAGATTCTCCTGTTAAATGGGTTCGTTTTATGTCTTCTCATCCAAAAGATTTTTCTGATGATGTAATTGATGTAATTGCAAAAGAACCTGTAATTTGCCGCCACATTCATCTTCCGGTTCAGAACGGTTCTACTGCAGTTCTCAAGGCAATGAATCGCCGTTATAGCCGCGAGCAGTATTTAGAGCTTGTTGAACGTATAAAAGCAAAAATACCAGAAGTATCGCTTACAACAGATATTATGATGGGCTTCCCTGGTGAAACAGAAGCTGATGTTGAAGATACTCTTGATTTGATGCGTCAGGTAAAGTATGAATCTGCCATGATGTACTATTATAATCCGCGGGAAGGAACTCCGGCGGCAAAAATGGAACAGATTCCGGTTGATGTACGAAAAGAAAGACTTCAGAAGGTGATAGATTTACAGTTGGAGCATACTCACGAGCAGATGAGCAGACGTGTTGGCAGCACTGTAATGGTTCTTGTTGAGGGGGTAAGCCGTGATGATAAGACAGAACTGCTTGGCCAGACAGAACAGCACGAAAAGATTGCCTTCAAAGCTGACAAATCAAAAATCGGAAATTTTGTGAATGTTAAAATAACAGAACTGAGCGGAAATACTTTCCGTGGAGAGTTGATATAGGAGATGGAGTAAAATGATAGTTAGTCTGATTCTGATTTTATTACTTATAATTTTTATGGCCTTCTTTGTTGGCATGAACCTCAGTAATGCATGTACCTTCTGGTTTTTCAAAACCTATACAGACCTGCCGGTAGCTGTTCTTGCCCTGATTGCCTTTGGAGCAGGAATTATTTTTGCCCTGCTTTTTATTCTTGTTGCAAAAATGAAAGCCCCTGCTAGTGATGCTGAAATCAGAGCTCAGAAAAAACTTGAAAAAAAGGCTCGGTCAGAAGAAAAACTTCGTATTGCAAAAGAAAAACAAGCTGAAAAAGAAGCTAAAAAGATAAAAGAACGCAAGCCGGAAGCCGAAGTATAATATATGAAGAAAATAATTTCATTTGTTACTGCATTTTTGTTATTTACATTTCTTTTTGCTGCAGAACTCACTGCTTCATTTGTAACGTCAGAGTCAGCAAAAAAAGATTCGGTAGAAGAATCAGTTTCATATCTAAAAAATCAGATATCAAAAATGACTGTAGCTGCAGAAAAACGTGCGGCTTATATATTTCTTGCTTCACTGCAGGAACAAATGGCTTTATATGATGATGCTCAAAAATCATATGCACAGGCTGCAGCAATTGCTGCAGGAGATGCAGAAGGTATGCCCAAAAAATCAAATGAACAGATTGTTCTTGATGCTGTACGCTGTGCCTTGAGTTCTGGAGATTATGCTACTGCAGATAGTTATCTGAATTCTGCAGTACGCAATTCTAAAAATCCGACAGTACAGGCTTATATAAAGCTTTATACCCAGTGGTCTGCGCTTTGTAAGGCAGATGATGTAGCTGATATTCAGGAGCCGGTTGTAATGCTTCAGGCTTATCTCAAAGTTGATTCTATGAATGCCGTAAAACCTGCGGTACTTCTTACCCTCTGGTATGTAACCGGTGAAAAAGGATATTCACAGCAGATTACAAAACTTTATCCAAAATCTATAGAAGCTTCTATTGTATGTGGTGATGCTCAACTGCTTCCAACTCCTTTCTGGTTCTTTGTACCAAAGAGTGGGGAAGCGGAACAGGGGACTGGAACCTTTGCAGAAACAGACGCTCAGAAATCAGATGCTTCAAAAGTTGGAGAAAATGCAGTGTCAGAAGCTGAGATTGTAGTTCCTGCTAAATTTACAAAATGGCAGCTTGGCCTTTTCCGCACCGAAAGTAATGCAAAGCTTCTTGCAGATGAAGTAAAAGCCAAAGGCTTTGATGCTTACATCTCAACTGAAAAACGAGCCAGCGGAACTACATATTTCATTGTCCTTGTTCGCGAAGACAAAAACGGTAATGTTGCTGACCGACTGCGTTCTTCCGGCTACGACTGTTACGGAGTTGAATAAAGAACTTCGCTGAGAGCTCGATTCATACTTTGAATAACCTCACCAACACTGTCCCGCTTGATTCCCGAGTAGTTTACGACAAAGCTTTCGGTGGCGGGCTTTGGTTTTGCATCATAAAAATAATCTGATAAAAGCTGAATGTTGATTCCAGCCTTCCGCCATTTTTCCTGTATAACTCGGGCATCAAAATCATTGTTCAGCGTCAAAAGAAAATGAAGTCCAGAGTTCTCTTCATGAATCGAAAAAACTTTAGAAAGCTCGGAGTTCTCAATAGCAGTAATCAGATTGTTGCGGAGACTTCTGTAATAGTTTTTCATTCTATTGATGTGTTTTTCGTAATGACCTTCATCAATAAAACGGGCGAGGGTAAACTGTTCAAAACTTGAAACCTGGCACGAATAAAATCCGAGCTTCTTAGAAAAGGCCAGAGCAAGTTCCGGTGGCAAAATCATATAGCTGATTCGGAATGATGGTGAGAGCGTTTTTGAAAATGTATTGATGTAAATTACACGATTGTTTTTATCAATGCTTTGCAAGGTTGGAAGTGGCTTTCCTATAAATCGAAATTCACTGTCATAATCATCTTCTATTATAAAGCGGTTTTGTGTTGTATTAGCCCAATCAAGAAGTTCTGTTCGACGTCTGAAATTCATAACAATTCCGCTTGGAAAATGATGAGATGGCGAAACGTGAACAACCGTGGCGCCGGATTTTTCGAGTTCTTCAACAATTATTCCATTATTATCAATTTTTACAGGTACGCATTTTGTGCCGTGCAAGCGAAAGATTTCTGCTGCCTTGTGATATCCTGGATTTTCTACGGCAAAAATCTGATTACTTCCTAAAAACTGCACAAGCATAGAATACAGCGATTCTGTCCCAGCTCCAATAATTACCTGAGATTCTGATATGTCCATGTTGCGGAATGCTTTGAGATGTCTGCATATTGCGTGCCTCAGTTCCAGAGTTCCAAAGACATCAGTTCGTTTTAATAATTTATCATTTTCTGAAGCAAGAACCTGTCTCATTGTTTTTGACCAGAGACTGAAAGGAAACTTTCCGGGGACTGCCGAATTACTCGTAAAATCTGCAAAAAATGTATGTGGGGCTGCAGTGCTTTCTGATTCTGTATGCGCAGTTTTGAGGTCGGTTGCGGCGTTTTCCTTTTTCAAATGTCGAGCAATATCAGAAACAAAAAATCCTTTCTTTTCTATAGAATAAATATAACCTTCATCAATCAGCTGGATATAGGCATTCTGTACGGTAATTACACTGATTCCAAGGTGCTCGCTCAAAGCCCGTTTAGAAGGAAGTTTTTCGTTTTCTTTCAGCACTCCATCTCGAATTTGATTTTTGATTGAGCTGTAAAGAAAATCTGTCAGCGTTTTGTTCCCGCGATTTTCAAAGTCCAGAGTTATCATAAATCTGATTATATTAAACTTAGTGTAAATTGAATATATCTATAATATCAGATTGTCGATACTATTTGCCTATAAACAATAAACAACGCCATCTGGCAATTTTTTCGAGGTAATAAAATGGATAAAAGACTTTTGACAATTCAGGACATTTCTTGTGTCGGACAGTGTTCGCTTACAGTTGCACTTCCTGTAATTTCTGCCTGCGGAATCGAAACTGGAATTCTTCCAAGTTCTGTTCTTTCGAATCATACTGCGGGCTATTCCGGCTGGACTTTCCACGACCTTACAGAGGATATGCCAAAAATCCTTGAGCGCTGGCTTACTGAGAAAGTAAGCTTTGATGCTTTCTATACAGGCTATGTTTCAAAGGCTCAGATTCCATACATTCTCGAAATTATGGAAAAAGCTGCCCGCCCTGGTGCGCTCCGTATTGTTGACCCTGTAATGGCCGACAACGGAAAACTTTATACCGGTTTTGATGAAGACTTCCCACAGGAGATGAAAAATCTGATTAAAGACGCAGATGTAATCATGCCAAATCTTACTGAAGCTGCTTTTCTTCTTGGGCAGCCTTATGTTGCTGAAGGTTATGATAAGGCGTTTATTGAAAAGATGGCTCGCGATCTTGCAGCCCTTGGTGCAAAAAATGTAATTGTTACAGGCGTAAGTTTTGATCCTTCTAAGCTTGGTGTTGCAGTTTATGATGGTAATAAAGTTGAATATTACTTTAATGAAAAGCAGGCTGTAAGTTCTCATGGAACCGGTGACCTTTATGCTTCAGTAGTTGCGGGCGCTCTGCTTCGTGGAAAATCTCTGCTTGAAGCTGCAAGCCTTGGTGCTGATGTAGTAGTGGAGGCAATCAAACTTACCGCTGGAGATAAAGATCACTGGTACGGCGTAAAGTTTGAACAGGCTCTGCCTTATCTTATCAAGCGTCTTTCATAAGCTGATTTATACTGATTTTTAGAATGTCTTTGAAAATGGTGCTGTTATGTGTTGTTTCATTCGTTTTTTTTATGTAAACTGTAAATGAACAAACAGTATGTAAACAGGAGTTTCGAGCACTATGGCTAAGACTTTCGACGATATGCCTAAAATCGAAAATCCGTTAAAAAACGAGCCGCGAGGGTCGTTTTAGGATTATCCTCAAAACCGGCTCAAACGCAAGCTGTGCTTGCGTAATACATAAAATAAAGGAGATTTAGATTTTATATGGCAAAGACATTCGATGATAAGAAAATTATATATACAATGGACCGTGTTACACGTTCTTATGGAACTAAGGTGGTTCTTAAAGATATCAGTATTTCCTATTACTATGGTGCGAAAATCGGCGTTGTAGGACCTAACGGTTCCGGAAAATCTTCTCTTTTTAAAATTCTTGCCGGAAAGGATACAGACTTTGCCGGTGAAACTTCTCTGGCGCCGGGCTACACAATCGGTTACCTGGAACAGGAGCCTGAACTCGAAGCCGGCAAAACTGTTATGGAAATTGTAAAGGAAGGTGTAAAACCAATTACAGACCTTCTTGCAGAATTCGATAAAATCAACGAAGCCTTTGGCGACCCGGATGCAGATTTTGATAAGCTCTGTGCCCGCCAGGGTGAGGTTCAGGAAAAGCTGGATGCCCTCGATGCCTGGAACCTGGATAACAATCTTGAGCTTGCTATGGACGCTCTCCGCTGTCCTCCTGCAGACCAGGTTGTAGATGTACTTTCCGGAGGTGAACGCCGCCGTGTTGCTCTCTGCCGCCTCCTTCTTCAGAAGCCGGATATCCTCCTTCTCGACGAACCTACAAACCATCTCGACGCAGAAACTGTAGCCTGGCTTGAAAAGCACCTCCACGACTATCCGGGAACTGTAATTGCCGTAACCCATGACCGCTACTTCCTTGACCAGGTTGCAGGCTGGATTCTTGAGCTTGACCGTGGCGAAGGCTACCCATTCAAGGGTAACTACTCAAGCTGGCTCGAACAGAAAAATGCCCGCCTTGCTCAGGAAAATAAAAATGAATCTGCACGTCAGAAGGAAATTCAGCGCGAGCTTGAATGGATTCACATGGGTGCTAAGGGACGTCAGGCAAAGCATAAGGAACACATTACCCGCTATAACGAGCTCATGGCTCAGGAAAGCAAAAAGCAGCTTAAAGATACTCAGATTTCTATTCCTGCAGGTCCACGTCTTGGCAATCAGGTAATTGATATTGAAAATCTTACAAAATCCTTTGGCGACAAGCTTCTCTTTGAAAATCTCAACGTTCATATTCCGGCAGGTGCCATTGTTGGTATTGTCGGCCCTAACGGTGCGGGTAAAACAACTCTCTTTAAGATGATTGTTGATGCAGCAGGCCTCGAAGGCGGTGAAAAGCCTGATTCTGGCGAAATTAAAGTTGGTCAGACAGTTAAACTTGTTTACGTAGATCAGATGAGAAGTGGCCTTGATATGAACAAGACTGTTTATGAAACTCTTGGCGGTGGCGGAGACCTTGTAAAACTTGGTGCCGTAGATGAAAAGGGCCGTGCCCTGGAAGGTGGTGTGCGCGAGGTAAATGCCCACGCTTACTGCGGCTGGTTCAACTTTAATGGCCCAGACCAGAATAAAAAGGTAAGTGTGCTTTCCGGTGGTGAACGCAATCGACTCAACCTTGGTATGATGCTCAAGGAAAGCGGAAACGTTCTGCTTTTCGACGAACCTACAAACGACCTGGATGTGGAAACAGTCCGTGCTCTGGAAGAAGCACTTGAAGACTTTGCCGGCTGTGCTCTTGTTGTAAGCCACGACCGCTGGTTCCTGGACCGTATCTGTACACATATTCTCGCCTTCGAAAACAACTCCGAGGTCCGCTTCTTTGAAGGAAACTGGTCTGAGTATGCTGAATGGAAGCTCAAGGAATTTGGTGAAGACGCCGGAGTTCCAAAACGAACAGTTTACCGCAAACTCAGCAGATAGACCCTGAAACAAGTTCAGGGTGACTGGCATGTCATGCTGAACTTGTTTCAGCATCTCATATTTATACCAATTATAAGAGATATTTCTGACTGTCAAAATCTTCATATTCTTGCTAATATTATAATGAGGTAGGAATATGAAGATTTTTTTTAACAGAAAAGTGTGGGGCGTTTGCCTTGTTATTTTGGTAATGACAATTTTTTCTTCTTGTGAAAAGAAAAAGTCTCTGCCAGCTGACAATAATAACTCAATGGCGAATGCCTTCTTGAAGGCACAAACCACAGATAAGCCTAAAGCAAAAAAAGAGACAAATAAAACAGAAGCTCCTGTTGTAGAGGAAAAAAACATACCGGCAGTTGAGCGTATTAAATTCAATAAAGATAATGCAGTTGTTGATAATGGTAATAAAACTTTTAATGAGCGCAAGGCAATTGATGTCGTTCGCGATATGACAACCGGATGGAACCTTGGAAATACTTTTGATGCAACTGGCGGTGGAAAAAGCCTGCAGTCAGAATTAAGCTGGGGACAGCCAAAAACAACAAAAGCCATGATAGATGGTCTTGCTGCTTCCGGAATTAAAACCATCCGTATACCAGTTTCCTGGGGACATCATATCATGGATAGCAATTATACCATTCAAACAGCATGGATGAGCCGGGTTAAAGAGGTAGTAGACTGGGCTATTGAAGATGGTATGTATGTAGTAATCAATATCCATCATGATAATTATGCTAAGGATGCAAAAATGCCTGCTCGTGAAGGATTTTATCCAACTGATGAAAATTACGAGAATTCAGCTGACTTTGTATGCAATGTATGGGCTCAGATTGCACTCGCATTTAATAATGGCTATGACGAGCATCTTGTATTTGAGGTTTTGAATGAACCTCGTCTTTGTGGAACATCTGAAGAATGGTGGTATAATGCAACTTCTCCAAAATCAATAAAGGCAATGAATAATTTGAATAAACTAACTCAAAATATTCTTGATGTAATTCGTGCAAGCGGCGGAAATAATAAAAAGCGTCTGGTTGCTGTTCCTTCACTTCAGGCTTCTCCAGAATCTGCTTTGGCTCGAACTTTTAAAATGCCTCAGGATTTTGATGGAAGTAAGGACCGCCTTATTGTTTCTGTTCATATGTATACACCATATAATTTTGCAATGGAATCTCCTGGAATTACTAAATATTCTGATTCTGTGAAGAAAGAATTTACTTCTATGTTCAAAAAACTTAACGACCATTTTATTGCTAATGGTTATGCAGTATATATTGGTGAATATGGTGCAACAAACAAAAATAACCTTGAAGATCGTATTGCCTGGTTCCATGATTTTATAAAAGAATCTCGTGTTTATGGAATGCCTTGTTTCCTTTGGGATAATGGGGTTTGGAAAGTAGAAGGAACTGAATATGGTGAACATTATGGTTATTATAACCGTACAACTCAGGAATGGTATTTCCCGGAGATTATAAAGGCAATTAATGAGGAGATTAAGTAATGAGCTTTAGAAAAGATTTTGCCTGGGGGGCAGCTACCGCTTCTTTCCAGATTGAAGGAGCCTGGAATGAAGATGGAAAATCTCTTTCAATTTGGGATGATTTTTGTCATCGTGGTGGAAAGATAGAAGATAACTCAAATGGAGACATTGCCTGTGATCATTACCATCGTTATAAGGAAGATGTAAAATTAATGGCTGATATGGGGCTTAAGGCATATCGTTTTTCAATCGCCTGGACTCGTATACTTCCTGATGGAACAGGTCGTATAAACGAAAAGGGGCTTGAATTTTACAGTAACCTTGTAGACGAGCTCTTAAAATATAATATTATTCCTTATGTAACTCTTTATCACTGGGATTTGCCTTATTGTCTGCAGCTAAAAGGTGGTTGGGCTAATCCTGAAAGTCCGCTCTGGTTTGAAGAGTATACTACAGCAATTGCAAAAAGGTTAGGTGACAGAGTAAAGCATTTTATTACTTTTAATGAACCTTCTGTTTTTGTTGGCTGTGGTTGTGCTCAGGGATCTCATGCTCCTGGATTCCAGATGAGTACAAGAGATCTGCTTCATATTGGCCATAATGTACATCTTGCACACGGAAGGGCAGTTAAGGTTTTGAGAAGTCTTGTACCGGATGCTGAGGTTGGAATTACACTTGCAACAATGCCTGCAATTCCTGTTTCAAAAGCTGATGAGCAGAATGCTTATGATTCATATTTTTCTTGTCCTCTTGGACCTTTCTACTGGATGGATTCATATTGGGCAGATCCGATTGTATTTGGAAAATATCCGGAAGAATTGTTGAAGGCTGCGGGAGACATGTTCCCTGCCTTTACAGAAGAAGATATGAAACTGATTAGTCAAAAGATTGATTTTATTGGTTTGAATATCTATCAGGCTAAGTATGTTGGTGAATATGAAAGATTCCGTGGAACTCCACATACAGAAATCGGCTGGGATACATTTGATTCAGGACTTGAGTGGGGTGTAAAACATTTTACCAAACGCTATAAGCTTCCTATATATATCACAGAAAATGGACTTTCTTGTCATGACTGGATTAGCCTTGATGGTAAAGTTCATGACCCAAACAGAATTGATTTCTTACAGCGATATTTGCGTGGACTTAAAACTGCAGCTGATTCTGGTTGTGATGTCCGCGGCTATTTCCAGTGGTCATTCATGGATAATTTTGAATGGGCTAAAGGCTATAATCCGCGTTTTGGTATGATTTTCTGCGATTACAAAACTCTTAATCGCATTCCAAAGGATTCTGCTTACTGGTATAAAGAAGTGATTGAAAAAAATGGGGAAAATCTTTAAATAGATTGCTTCGTCGCCCTTCGGACTCCTCGCAATGACGGATATTTGTCATTGCGAGCGTGGCGGAGCAATCTATAAAATCAAAGATACTTCTTCATTTCTTCACTTGCCGGTATGCGGTTTTGAGCGCTGCCGGTTGTAAATTCCATGAAGTTTTCTTTCTCTGAAGTATATGGCGTCCATTCCGGAAGCGGTTCACCATTCAGGTCTTTACCATTTGGATTTCCATTTTTAATGAAGTTACAGAGATAATCACACATCTGACGTGCTACATCATAATGCACTCCCTTAAATGGTCTCCAGCATTTTGCCAGACTTTCAAACCAGAACCACAAATCAACGGAGTGGAATTTTCCAGGATGATCCCAGCCTGGAATTGGAACATCAAATTTATAGCAGTAATTTTGAATATTGAGATTTCGTTTTTCCTCTTCCTTCATCAGTTTTCTTACACCCATTTCTACGGCGTGCATTCCACCGAAAATAAATTCATCGGTTGTAAAGCCTGTAAAAATAGGGCAGGGAGTACACTTGCCTTCAGAAACAACTTCAATCAAGCTGCCTCTGTTGTACTTTTCATCAAAGACCGGTGTCCAGCTGGCAATTGATTTTGGATAGCCTCCCCATTGGTCCCATTTCTGTCGAAGCTGTTCTGTGGTGAGTTTACGGGCTTCTGAAAGGGAATTACAGCCACAGAATTTAATGAATTCCTGACCAAGCTTTTCTGCATCTGCTACGTTACGCTTAGGGAACATATCAGGCATGTTTGGCGCATATATGAGACCGCTGTCTACAACAGCTCTCTTAAAATATTTGCGGCTGTCCGGATTACCAATGTGGAAAAGTACGCTGCCGGCTCCTGCAGACTGGCCGCCAATCGTAATGTTTTCTTTATCGCCGCCAAAGGCTTCTACATTTTCATAAATCCATTTAAGGCCGGCAAGCTGGTCCTGAAGGCCTGCATTTGCTGGATTTTCAGGATATTCTGCCGTTAATTCCGGATGACAGGTGAATCCAAAAAGATTTACACGATAATTTACAGTAACAACTACAATTCCGCGGCGAGCTATACGTTCACCGTCAAATTCCATTTCTGCAGTATGACCAACCTGCCAGCCACCTCCAAAAATCCAGAAGTAAACAGGAAGTTTTTCTTTTCCTGTCTTTGCAGGAGTCCAGATATTCAGGTAAAGACAATCTTCGCTTACTGGAATATCCGGGTCTACCGACCATTCTCGTGAATATACATCCTCAGGTGGAGGATTTCGGTTAGGGGAGGGTTGAACTGGAATTGGAGGAAATTTATAACACTGGCGTACTCCATCCCAAGGTTCAGCAGGCTGTGGGGGTGCAAAACGCAAATTTCCTACTGGTGGTTTTGCAAATGGAACAGATTTAAAAGCTGTTATGCGAGGGTCTGCGGCAGGAATGCCTTCAACGATTCCGAGTTTAGTTTTTACTATACGAAGCATTTTTTTCTCCAAAAAAAAACGGTGGTTTCGATATCTAAAAACCACCGCACTAGTTTGATAAGTCGGCAAGCACTGCTTGCCTCTTATTTTAGGCTTACTCTTTTACACCACCAATTGTCATTCCAACAACGAAGTATTTCTGAACAAACGGATATACAACGAGGATTGGCAATGTTGCAACTACGGTAATTGCAGAACGTGTACTGATTGGTGTAACAGATGTGCTGGTTGCACCTGAACCTGCTGCAACGGCCATAGCGTTAGCATCATTTGCGTTTGCACTCTGGTTCTGGCTGGCCTGAAGAATAGACATCAATACATACTGCAAAGAATGAAGCTTAGGTTTGTTAGATGCATAAAGGTATGTATCGAACCAACTGTTCCATGCTCCTACTGCAGTAAACAGTGAAACCATAGCAATTGAAGGAACGATAAGTGGCCAGATAATCTGAATGAAGATTCTAAACTCATTGGCACCATCAATACGAGCTGATTCTACGAAACTGTCTGGTAAACCATTGATGTAAGTTCTTACAAGAATGAAGTTGAATACATCTACAAGGGCAGGAACAATATAAACTGCATATTTACCAAGAAGGTGAAGATTCTTGATAAGCATGTATCCAGGAATTAAACCTGCATTTACATACATAGAAATTACAAGAATAGTTGTGAGAGGTTTTCTGAGAACAAATTCCTTGCGGCTCAAAGCGTATGCAAGCATTGTTGTACAGAATACGCTTAGAACAGTCTGAATGATTGTTCGTGATACAGAAATAATACCTGCCTGGAAGATACGAGGAGTGGTAAAGAGATTAGTATAGTTTTTCCAGGTAAACTTTCTTGGTAAAAGCTTAATTCCGCCTGTAAGAGAATCAAGGCCATCGTTTAAAGAAATTGCGATTGTATTCCAGAAAGGATATACAGTTACAATAACAACGAAAATCAGTGTAAGATAAATAATTATATCAAAAATCAGATTGCTGATATTTGTGCGCCTTCTGGCTGCTGCATAGTCAATTGTCTTTTCCATTATATCAGACGCTCCTCACCACTTCTCTTAGCGATAGTATTTGCTAATACAAGCAGTAAAATATTTACGGCATTCTTAAAGATACCGGCAGCTGTTGCAAGACCGTAGCGTGACAGTTTGAAACCATATTTCAATACATAGATATCAATTGTGGTTGCTACATCCTGAATCATACCATTTTGCAATAAGTATGGCATTTCAAAGTTTGCATCAAGAATGTGTCCGGCAGACATAATCATCATAATGATGATTGTTGATTTGATTCCCGGCAATGTAATGTGCCAGATTTTGCGGAGTCGACCACAACCATCAATCTGGGCAGCTTCATAAAGACAAGGGTCAATTGCTGTCATTGCACCAAGATAAACGATTGTATTCCATCCTACTTCCTTCCAAACATAAGTCCAACCTATGATATGCCAGAAGTATTTCTGTTTAGCAAGCCACTGAATTGGTTCGTCAATTAAATTAAGGCCCAATAAAATGCTATTTAAAATTCCTGTATTATCTCCAACAAGTACGTTTGCAACGAGACCTGTTACAATAACCCAGGAAAGAAAGTGCGGAAGATAAGAAACTGTCTGAACGAATCTTTTTACACCAATGAAGCGAACTTCGTTCATAAAGACAGCAAGTAAAATTGCAGTAATATATCCTAAAGCAGTACTGATAAGGCTCATGCCTACAGTATTTCTTAATGAAAGCAAAAATTCTTTTTGCTTAAAAAGTTCAACAAACCACTTAAAACCTACCCAATCCTGCTGAGAGAAAGTTTTGTATGGCTTATAATCCTGAAAAGCCATTGTCCATCCCCAGAGAGGGATGTATCTGAACAAAATGATGTAAAGTACGAAAGGAAGCGACATGAGGATAAGCATTTTCTGCTTTCCAAGAAGTTTCATTTTACTTTTTTTATTTAAGTTTATAAGTTCTGTAGTAGTTTTATCCTTTGCAGAACCAGAATCTTTTTTAGTTTTCATAAAAAAACACCCATAAAAATGATATAAAAAAAAGTCCACTTAAAAAGCGTGGACTTTTTTTTAGACGGAAGAATGCTTTTTTTTTTGCATTCCTCCGTCACTAACTAAGTTTAGACCAAAAGGTCAGTGCTTAATTAGTCTTTGAAGCCACCGAATGCTTCTACACGGTTGTCGAGCTGCTGCTGCATGAACTTATTGTATGTTTCAGTAAGTGGTTTGAGCAATGATTCGTACTCAGCCCATGTCTTTTCGAAGTCTTCTGGTTTTCCCATAATCATAGCTGGGAGGTACTTGCGCTGTACTGTTTCGAAGCCTGTCATAGCAACTGCTGCTTCTTCTTCGAATCCACCCTTTTCAGCAGATGGGTTACACTGCCACATTGGGTACCAGCCGGCATTCTTTGGTGGGTTAGGATCAACGAATTCAGCGTATGAACCTACACCATAAGCCTTCCAGAGGTCGATATCAACCTGTTTCTGTGAAAGCTCATATTCCCATGGAAGGTCATCCATAGAACGTGTATAGCCAGAAGCCATTGTTCCTTCAAGTTTTGGAGCTTCTTCTCTCCAGAGGAGAGCGTAGTGTTTCTGGTTGTACTGTGGATCTTTCTGCTGGTCGCGCATAGCCTGTGTACGGTATGCAGCACCCTTTGTTCCAGTCTTAGAACCGTCTGTATCGATGAGGTAATCTTCACCTTCGAATCCCCAGTAGAGGATCTTCTGGTTTTCTTCAGAAATCATCTTGTCCATGAACTGAAGAATCTTGATAGCCTTGTCTTCAGGACACTTTACAGTGATACCATAACCTCTCTGGAGGTTTGGAAGAGCCTGATCACGGTAGTGAGGGCGGATAGATTCATCAAATGTGATAGCGAGTGGAGCGTATGTTCTCTCGTCTTTTCCTGCAGACCAGAGTGCGTTTTCAGCGTTATCACCCATGAACTGCCATCCCTGGATAAACATACCAAGTACACGGCCCTGAGAAATCTTAGCATAGTACTGGTCACGGTTATCTGTGAATGAAGCTGGATCGATCAAACCGCGCTGGAAGTATCCGTTAGCAAGCTTGAACCATCTCTTAGCATTTGCATCTACGAAGTTGTCTGTGTAAACATATTTACCATTTTCGAGAGTAACGTGTCCGTTACCATCGTTTGGATAACCAGCCAAGAAGTTAGGTGGGTTCCAGAGGTCAAATGCTTCCCAGTCAGCTGTGATGATATTGAATGGAATTGTTGGCATTCCATCAATTGTAGGATATTTCTTGTAGTAAGCTTCGAGAAGATCGAAGTACTGGTCGATTGTCTTAATTGTAGGATATCCGAATTCCTTAAGAACTGCTTTCTGAATCCACCAGCCATTCTGGTTGTAGTATGTATCAGAAGGAACACCATCATTTACACCATAGTTAGGGAGTGAGTAGATGTGTTCTTTTACGATTTTGCCGTTTGCATCCTTTTCAGAGTCTGCATCAAGCATTTTCTTCCATTCTGAAGAATAGTGCTTCATCAAGTTTGGAGCATATTTTTCAACGAGTGGCTTAAGGTCGCGCAAGCATCCTGCACCCTGGAACTTCTCTGAGTCTACTTCTACGAGGTCAGGAAGGTCACCAGAAGCAATAAGTACACCAATCTTCTGGTCTTTGTCGCCTACGAGGATATCCCAGTTGAATGTTACACCGAAATTTTCCTCAATCCATTTGTAGGTCTTGTTGTCAGCAGGTGGCTGTTCACGCTGCTGAATTGTAAATACAGAGATGTTGAGAGCGTCTTTCTTTCCAGAAGCACCGCCCTTGCTACATCCCACCAGGCTCAATGCCAGAACTGCTGCTGCAGCTGCTAACATCATTTTTTTCATAAAAGTCCTCCATTTATAAACTTTTAGTAAAAACATGGTAAAACGTTTTTATATTATGATAAAACCGTTATTTTGCTAAAAAAACACTTAAAGTATTATAATATTTATAAAAAAGTCTCATTTTGCGTTGAATTTCGTTATTTTTCATAGTAGAATACCCCTATGGGAAATGAAACTGGAAAAGAACGGCAACCGGTTGCCGTACGCTTTTTTTCGCAGGATTACTATGCAGAAGAGCCCCAGAGGCAAGTCGAATACGAAATCATATATATTGAAAGCGGTAACGGAGTTTTGTACTTCGGAAATTCAGTTTCTATGATTCAGGGCGGAGATTGTATTTTTATAAATTCATTTGAAGACCACTTTTTCAGGCAGGATACTGTGGGTGGGCCATTCCGCTGTTACAGAATACTGTTTAATTCTGCAGCCCTGGGTGGTACGGATGATGCCGGAAGAACTTTTTTTGAAAGTATAAGATTATGCCGTTTTTTGCGAATGCCTCCTGAACTAGCACAGCGCTTTCATAATGTTGAAGCTTTAGGCAAAAATGCAGAGGGCTGGGATTTAATTATTCGTTCTTTATTGATGGATGTTATTTCCTATTCCATAGAAACCGGACAGTATGAACGATATTCTCAGCTTTCGGCTATAGAAAAGAGAAGTCTCTCTGCAATTGACAATGCGCTGCATTATATACGGGAAAATTATAGTGAAAATCTTAGCTTAAAATCGCTTCTTACACTTACGAATTACAGTAAGAGTCACTTCATCCGCTTGTTTAAGGAAAGTACGGGTATGAATGTTTCTGAATATATTAATAAATACAGAATAGAAAAGGCCTGTCTGGATTTGATTTACACAAGTAATAATATTACTGAGATTGCAACGGCGAACGGCTTCAATAACATTCAGTACTTTTCGAGAAAATTCCGTGAATACATGAAGTGTACGCCGAAGCAATACCAGAAGAAGAGAAAAAAGTTGACGGAGAGATAAAATAAGATGAGACCCCGAAACAAGTTCGGGGTGACAGCCATTCTATTCTAGTATGAATCCTTTGAACTGGTGAGTACCGCCGCCTACGAACTTAAAGTAGAGTTCACCAACTCCATCTGGAAGCTTGATGTCGGCTGAGAAGGTTTCCCAGATGTTGCTTCCGATTGGTGTGATTTCTGCAAGAACCGGACCGTCCCACTTTGTGCGCACTTCGTACTTTCCGTAAACATAACCGCGGGTTGTGACCGAAATCTTTTTTACATCCTTAAAATCAAAATACTTAAAGCCAAGGGTGTATCCGTTCTGCATGTTTGTAACATAACCTTCTTCCTGGTCGCCGTCTTTTCCGTCCTGCGTAATGCGAGGGTGGCGGATATCAACAATAAAGTTCTTTTCATCCGGATTAAAGATATTGCAGGCGATGTAGGCAGGGTAAAAGCCTTTTCCTTCGAGTGGGCCGCCGTTGAGACCGCAGGAAGTAATTTGCACCTGAGGAATTGAGCCGTCTGCAAGAACTGTCATTTTTTCAGCACAGCCCTGGCGGTTGAACCAGTTGCCGTTTGTGTGGCGGTGGTAGAAAATATAATACTGGCCGTTAATCAGCTCAAAGCCGCCGTGGTTGTTTGCTCCAAAGCAGGCTGGCATATCAGCTGGTTTGTAGGAATCAATATGCATATCAACATTGCTGACGATTACGCCGCGATAGGTAAAGCCCGAGGTCGGATTTTTACTTGTGGCATAGCAGAGCTCGTGCATAACCTGAGAAGAGAAAACAAAATAATAAGTGTCTCCAATCTTTCTGATTGAAGGAGCTTCAAAAAAAGCATGGTCTTTATAGCCCTTCCAGTTTTCAATTGAATCCTGTGGGTAAGGGCAGTCAGTTGGAACTGGAGCTGTAACATCTGTGTAGCAGTCACCCGGAGCAATGATTACAGGCTCTTCTTCGATTGTCAGCATATCAGGACCAAGCACTGTAGCCATGGCTCCGATTCTGTCTTTCATATGATTTCCGCAGAATCCGGTATAAAGGTATGTGCGGTTTCCTTCTGTAAGAACTCCCGGGTCAAACTGTGGCATATCACCTTTGCGGTCTCCGAGTCTTGTTCCGTCTTTATAATGAACGTGGCCGTAGAACTTATATTTTCCGGCCGGTGTATCGCAGACAGCAACTGAAACAAAGCCAACTTTATCATAAACATAGTAAAGGTAATAACGGCCGTCCGGTCCCTGTGTTACGTCCGGTGCATAAAGGCACATGTGACCATCTGCATTCATTTCTTCGGAAGTTTTTGGATAAATTACTCCCTCATAACGCCAGTCCGTTAAATCAGTTACCGGGGCAGAGTAACAAACGTAGTCTCCCTGGCAAAATACCCAGCCGTTAAAAAAATCGTGGGAGCCGTAAACATAAACGCGGTCACCGAATACGTGAGGTTCTCCATCTGGAACATGTTCCCAGGATGGCATGTAGGGATTAAAGATTTGTTTTTTCATTATTTTCCTCCAAAGATTTTTGCAAAGTTATAAAAGCCAAGATTCCAGATTCCAAAGTCATGATTTCCGTGCTGTTCCTGCCAGCGGAAGTTTTTATCTTCTTCAAGAGCAGGACAGAGTCGTGGTAGAAGCTTAGAAGCTGCGGCATGAGCACCATAGGCAATTGAGTCTTCTGTACCACATATATTATAAAAATAATTTACCGGTAATTCCGGCTGGCTCTTAATAGTTGCGGCAACTTTTGCTGCTTCATAAGATGTCGGGGCTGCAGAGAAGGCTCCAAAATAGCTGATGAGGTCGAGACATTCGCAGATGCCAATGTTTATAGTTTGCATGCCTCCCATTGAAAGCCCTGCCATAGCACGATGGTCGCGGTCTGTATAAGTATTGTAGTGTGAATCCATATAAGGAATGAGGTCGTTGCGCAGTTCCTGACCGAATTTGTAAAATGCCATATAAGTTTTGCTTGGGTCAGGATCAGAACCAGAACGGCCGTTTGGGGTAACGATGATAAAAGGTTCAATATCACCTTTTACAGTAAGATTATCCATCATCTTTTTTACAAGAGACTGATCATCCTTCATTCCCCATTCATTTTCATCTCCGCCAATTCCGTGCATCAGGTAGAGTACCTTGTATTTTTTTGAAGTATCAGCTTTGTTGTATCCGGCAGGAAGATAAACGTTTGCTTTTTTTTCGTTTTCAGTTCCATCACCATAATAATTTTTTGATTTGTACGTGATGTGTTCGATTGTTCCTCCGTCTTTTACCATTACACGGTAAGCTTCTGGAATCCGGTCCAGCTGTTCTTTTGTGATAGTCTGAGTTTCGAGTTTTATAGCCTTTGCGATAGGGCTTGCTTCAAAAGGTGATTCATTTTTTTTCTTGCAGGAAATAAAAAGAATAGAAGTAATTAGAGTTGCAATTAGCAGTGTTTGTTTCATAGGAATTCCTTATCTTTTGGTTAAACGTTTTACATTTATTGGAATAAACTTTATAATGAAACTATGAAATATGCAAGACTTTTTGTAGCTGTGCTGATTCTGGCAGCTATGGTTTTATTAAGTAGTTTTGGAGGAAAAAAGAAGATGGCTTCGGAAAAGGAAGAAGTAAAAAAAGTAGAAGTGTCAGCAACACCTGTAACAGATATGCAGAAGCTGATGGCAGAAAAAGCATTTAAGATGCCTGGGGAAAACAACCCGATTATGGCTCATAAATATGGTGCTGACCCTGCTGTTCTTGAATATAAGGATACTCTGTATGTCTACACTACAAATGATATGCAGCAGCTTGAATTTTCAAAAGGTAAAATTGATAACGGATACAATAAGATTAATACTCTTAATGTCTTCTGCACTAAAGATATGGTAAACTGGACAGATTGTGGTGAGATTCCTGTTGCCGGAAGAAATAACACAACTGGTGCTGCCCGCTGGGCAAGCAATTCCTGGGCACCTGCAGTTTGCTGGAAGAACATTAATGGAAAAGACAAGTTCTTTATTTATTTTGCAGACAGCGGAAACGGAATTGGTGTACTTGAAGGTGATTCTCCTGTAGGGCCATTTATTGATCCAATTAAAGCTCCTTTGATTTCCCGCAGCACACCAACCTGTGCAAAAATCAACTGGCTCTTTGACCCGGCTGTAATTGTTGATTCTGATGGAAAAGGCTACCTTTATTTTGGTGGCGGACACAATCCGGAAACTTATGAGCATCCTATGAATGCCCGTTGTGTAGCTCTTGCTGATGATATGGTTCACATAGAAGGCGAGCCTCAGGTAATTGACGCTCCATTCCTTTTTGAAGATTCCGGAATTAATAAGATTGGCGATACCTGGTATTACACTTATTGTACAAACTGGCAGGACAGAAAAGAGTCTAAAGACCCGAATAAAATGCCTGTTGCTGTAATAGGATATATGACCTCTAAAAATCCATTGGGACCTTTTGAATATAAGGGATACACTCTTGAAAATCCGGGAACCTATTTTGGTTCATGGGGAAATAACCATCACTGGATTTTCAGCTTCCGTGGAAAGTGGTACATTGCTTACCACACACAAACTTTGGAAAAAATGGTTGGCTGTGAAAAGGGTGGATACCGCAATGTATTCATTAATGACTTTGCAGTAAATAAAGATGGAAGTCTTCCGATTCAGAAGGTAACAAAGAAGGGCGTTGAGCAGTTGAATCCGTTTGCACTTGGAGGAGTTGTGCCGGCTGCAACCTTTGCCTCTTCCCGTAATGTAGCTGTAACAACAAAGCAGACCTTAGTTTCTGTAAAAGATGGAGCTTATGTCTGCATTAAGGGTGTTCAGTTTACAGGCAGCGAAAAGGCTTTTGAAGCAGAAGGGGTTTGTGCTGAAGGAAAATCAATTAAACTTTTGATTGATGGTTTTGGAGGCAATGGCACTGAGATTTGTGAGGCTAAGGCTGATAAGACTGGCAGTGTAAAGGGCACTGTAAATGGTGTGAGCGGTGTTCATGATTTGTACATTGTTTTGCCGGAAGGTGTGGAACTAATTAGCTGGTGTATTAAATAGAGTTTAATGCGGGGTGTCCCGCATTAAATTACGACATCTCAACAACGCGGAGCTGGCCTTCGAGGTCGCGGTGAATGTTAGACAGGAACCCGGCCTTGCGAGCCAGCTCCGCTGTTTTTTCTGCATTGTATTCTCCGGTTTCCATGAGGATTGTGCCGTATGGAGCAAGATGTGCATCTGCCTGTGGAATCAGGTTTCGGATAATTTCCAGCCCATCGTCTGCGGGGCTGCCACTTTGTGTGAGGGCGCGGTCGCCGGTAAGTGTTATATCTCCATCCAGTGCCAGACGCGGTTCACTGCGGCCGTCGAGTAAAAGTTCATCGACCAGTGTATGCGGAATATACGGCGGGTTAGAAAGAATCACGTCGAATTTGATAGCCTCGGAGATTGCGTCAAAGAGGTTGGTTCGCACAAAGGTGAAGCGGGATGCGGCCAGTGTGCCGTGGGGCGCGAGCAGAGCTTGTGCGTTGCGGCGGGCAATGTCTAAGGCGGGTTCGGAGATGTCGGCGAGTGTGAACTTGGGCAGCTGTTCCGGGGGAACCCTTTCGTCTTCGAGCAGGGTCTTAGCCACGGCGAGTGCTATGCAGCCGCTGCCGGTGCACATGTCGCAGATGGTGAGAAGCGAGTCTGGGCGTGCGTCAATTTTTGCTAAGATGACGTCTACTGCGCGTTCAACTAAAATTTCTGTGTCGGGCTTTGGAATTAGAACATCTGGTGAGACGATAAAGTCGTAGCCGTAAAACTCTTTGTGGCCTGTGATATATGCGATTGGGAGACCGGCAGTGCGGCGGGTAATTGCGTCGTTGAGCCAGATTTCTTTATCAGGCGGGATTTCGTAGTCGCGTTTTAGCAGGAGCTCTGTTTTGGAAAAGCCCAGACAGTAGGATAATAAAACTTCGGCATCAAGCTTTGGACTTGGTGAAGTTTGTGTGAGGTCTTTTATGATTTTGGATTTTATTTCTTGTAAGGTCATGTGATAGATTCCCGGGTCAAGCCCGGGAATGACACTTAAGGCCCCGGGGGCGTTACGGGGGCCAAGCCCCCGTAGAGAGGGTAGCGACCAACGAAGTGGGCGCGCAGGGGGAGACTTCCCCCCCCTAATTAAAGTTCAGTAATATCCGACTTAAGCTGCTCTTCCTTAGCGTAAACGTTAAGAGCGTCTAACATATCGTCCATTTCGCCCATCATAAAAGAAGGGAGGTTGTGAGCCGAATAGTTGATGCGGTGGTCTGTTACGCGGTCCTGAGGGAAGTTGTAAGTACGGATTTTTTCAGAGCGGGCACCAGAGCCTACCATGCTTGAACGAGCCGCAGCACGCTCTTCCTGCTTCTTGCTTTCTTCAAGGTCAAAGAGGCGGGCACGGAGTACGCGGAAGGCTTTTTCCTTATTCTTAATCTGAGACTTCTCATCCTGCTGAATAACAACAAGACCGGTTGGAATATGGGTAAGACGAACGGCAGAGTCAGTTGTGTTTACACACTGTCCGCCAGGTCCACCGGCACGCATAACGTCAACGCGAACATCGCCTGGCTTAATTTCAATTTCAGTTTCTTCAGCTTCAGGAAGAACGGCAACAGTTGCAGTAGAAGTCTGCAGACGTCCCTGGCTTTCTGTTGCAGGAACTCGCTGAACGCGGTGAACACCAGATTCCCAGCGCAAAGTTCCGTAAACAAACTTACCACTGATAGAAGTTACGATTTTGTTGAAACCGCCGACCTCAGTTTCCTGAGCTTCCATTGTTTCAGTTTTCCAGCCCTTGCGTTCTGCAAGGTGAGTGTACATTTCCCAAAGGTCGCGCACAAAAAGCGAAGCTTCATCACCGCCGGCAGCCGAACGGATTTCAAGAATGATGTTCTTTTCATCAAGAGGATCAGGCGGAACAAGTTTAAGTTTTATATCTTCCTCAAGTTTAGGCTGTTTTTCTTCCAGTTCCTTAAGTTCTTCGCGGGCCATCTCGCGCATATCAGCGTCGTCTTCGTTAGTAATCATTTCTTTGGCGTCCTGAATGCCCTGGAGAACTTTCTTGTACTCATCATAAAGCGCGCACAATTCAGTCAAATATCCGTGCTCGCGCATTGTGTCCTTGTACTTCTTCGGATCCTTTACGAGGTTTGGATCCATAACAAGGTCGCTTACTTCCTTAAAGCGTTTTTCGCATTCATCAAGCTTCTTAATCAAATCCATAATTCGCTTATATTATCATAGATTAAAAAATGTTGAAATAGGGGTAATGTTTAGATGACATGTGGGGGAAAGCCTTCCCCCTAGGCTCAAAACTTCGTTTTTCGCCATACCCCCTTCTCCTAGTGGGCTCCGCCCCCTAAAACCCCCGCTTCAATTTTAGTTTCACTAAAGCCTTTTAGAGTTTCCAGCAGTTCCCGTTCCAGAATCACTTCGCCAATTTCATCTGCAGCAATCTTACCACCAAGCGGATTTTTTACGCTGTCAATTTTGCCTTTGATTGTCGCAGTTACAGTACTTCTTTCAAATGAAAGATCACAGCCTTCCATTGTACAGTTTTCAAGGACAAGGTTTTTGCAATAGCAGAAGGGTTGGGTACCACTAATTTTACAGTTTATCAATTTCAGATTTTCTGAATACCATCCAAGGTATTCGCTCTTAATTATACTGTCGCGGACTGTAACATTTTTTGTATGCCAGAACGCATCTTTTGTGTCCAGCTCAGAATCTGTAATTTCAATATTTTCATTGTATTGGAAAGAATATTTTCCTTTCATTTTGAGCTTTGTGATTTTTGCATCCCTAACTTCAAAGAAAGGATATTCAGAACCTTCTATATTTACGTTATCAATTGTAAGACCTTTACATTTCCAGATAAATTCCGGAGAGTTTACAGTTGAGTTTTTCAGTGTAATATTCTGGCACTCGCGCAAAGCTTTAATTCCGCCAAGACGTGAATTATCAATTGTTATGTTTTTATCATACCAGAGAGCAGCTCTGCAATTTTCTGTCATATGACAATCAGAGATTTCTGCATTTTCAACATGCCAGAAAGGGTAACGAAGGTTAAAATAACAGTCTTCTACTTTGATATCGTGTGCTTCCTTCATTGCAGACTCTCCGTCTGCTGGTCCGTCAAAGCGACAGCTTTTTACTGTTGTGTCTTTGACAGCATATAGTGCACGTTCTTCATCAAAGTTCTTATTCTCAATAATATTCATATTTATTTCCTATGGTGTTAGTACTCTCTTACTGCTTAAAATTTAATTAACATAGTGTTAATCGTCAAGAAAAATATTGTTATAAATATTATTTTGTACAATTAATTTAGATAATTGACCATAAAATGCCGGAGGTGTAGGATACTCTACAGGGAAAGAAAATGAACTCAAAAATTTTGCCTTTTGAAATGAAAAATATACCACAGATTTTGGATGTTGTTGTTCCTTTGTGGAGTCCGCCTGCAGCGGATGATGAATTTAGGCGTTTTAATGTTGAATATATAGTAAGAAATAACATTTTTGAAAATGATTTGCGTTATGAACTTGTTGATTTTGCAGAGAATGAATCGGACGGGGATTTTTGTTCCTGTGCCTTTTTTACAAAAAAAGGCGGAGTATGCAAAGCTTTGGAATGGTATGAAAGGGAATCTAAAAAGTTTTCAAAAGATTTTTGTGTTGCATCAGAAATGAGCAGGACTTATATCGAATATATGGATGAAAAAACTCAGTCTTTAATGAATAAAGATGACATTCAACTTACTCTGTATGTAAGTAGAAAGCCTGGTGCTGGTTCCCGCTTGTTAAATGAACTTTGTGCGCGACTTAAAAACAGTGGGTATAAAAATTTGTATCTTTGGACAGATATTGAATGTAACTGGGAATGGTACGTTAATCACGGATACGAACTTATGGAAGAGGGAATTTACGAGCAGTTTAGCAGTGATGATGAAGACTTCAAGACTTTTATTTTTCGAAAAGCCTTGTAGTCTTGTTATTACTTACTATCGTTAGTTAGTTAATTTGTAAGTGATTACATTATCTGCAGCGGTAATTTCATACTTTCCCTTAAAGCCTTTTACTGTTACATAACCTTCTGCATCTGTTGCAGCATCATACTCTGTGTGCCATTCTTCTTTTATAAGGTGGTGGAGTCTTTCGTAAGAAGGCTTCAATGAACCGTCTTTACGGATTACGCCGCTTGGTGCGTTGAGCCAGGCTCCGTCACCAAAGTCCCAGTTTGTAATTGCTGTAACAAGAGGGTGATTTTCAAAAAGATTACGATACATCTTTTCGAGATCGTCTGCCTGCTTTTGTTCGAGTTCTGGAGTTGCTGCATTGTCATCATAATGTGCGTCCTGAAGGTCTGTGATTTCCGGAGCAACGAGTGGTCCTGCAACAATTGTATTTTCTGTAAAGTGGATTGGAAGTCCAAAGTGTTCAAAGCGGCTCAGAATCTCTTCTGTCTTTTCGTAAGACCATACGCCCTGGTGCTGGTGTGACTGCAAGCCGATTGTCTTGATTGGAGTGCCGGCATTGAGACAGCCGTCAATCAAAATCTCATAGTTTGTAGAAAGATTAAAATCATTAATAAGGAAGATTCCATCCGGATTTGTTTCTTGTGCAGCATCAAAAACTTTTTTTACAAGTCCTACGCGGCCAAGTTCCTTACAGATTCTTGTAATGGCATTATCATATTTGTCATAAATCGGCATGATTACAACTTCATTGATAACATCCCACATATCAATTATGCCTTTAAAATTGCCTACATCGCGGTGAATGCGTTCGAGCTGCTTCTGCAAAATTGTTTTGTTGTCGTAATTCATAAGCCATGGAACACAACCTGTGTGCCAGCACAATGGATGACCTTTTACGGTTACGTCCTTGCTTTTAAGGAAGTTTGCAGCTGCTATAAGCTGTTCTGTGTGTGGAGAGCCTTCTTCCGGTTCAAAACCGCCCCAGTAAAATGGCAGAGTTCCGTAGTTAAAGAGGCCGAGCCATTTTTGCATGCGGTCTTCCATGCGAGCATCTGGTGTGTCGTTAGTGTAGGGCAGAGTTTCAAAGGCTCCGCAGCCAAAAAGAAATTCGTGATTCACCTGATTAATGTGAACCTTTGTGTTTGCGAGTGGTTTTCCATCCGAGCCTTTAAGCTGGATTTTTGCTTCAGCCTTTCTGTGCGATAAGTCTGCCATCTTTTTTTACTCCTGTGTGATTTTTTGTACTATTTCTTCAATACTCAAACCAGTCTTACGTGCAATTGCTGCCAGGTCTTCGTATTCATATTTTTCTCTTTTTACACCGTAACCTTCTGCGCGTTTTATGCGGATATCGCCGAACTCTGTTTTTACAGTTTCTATACTTCGCTCAAGAAAGTAGCGGTTACTGATATTTTCGCGTACTCCAAGGGTTGTTGTGTGTTTAAAAATTGTTTCGAGAATTTTCTGTTTGTCGCGTTCACGGCACATTACACAAAGCAAGTGGCCCGGTCGGGATTTTTTCATTGTTACAGGAATTGTGTAGGCTTCTACCGCTCCTGCTGCAAATAACTGCTCCATTGCAAAACCGATTCTCTCTGCACTGATGTCGTCGAGATTGCAGGTGTATTCAAGAATTGTTTCCGGCTTTTCATCTGAATCTCCAAGAATTGCGCGGACACAGTTTGCGGCTTCAAAATCTTTTTTACCCATTCCGTAGCCGATTGCGCTCATCTTAATTGGTGGCATAGTTCCAAAGTGATTTACAAAATGCTTGAGAAGGGCAGCTCCTGTTGGAGTGCAAAGCTCGCCTTTTATATGATTACTGTAGATTGGAATGTCTTTTAAGATAAAGGCTGTTGCAGGGGCAGGGACCGGAAGAATTCCGTGGGCACAGTGAACCTGTCCTGAGCCCACATTTATTGCAGATGAGAAAATATTTTTAGCGCCGATTTTGTTGAACAGCAAACAAGCAGATGTGATGTCTGCAATTGCATCCATTGTGCCAACTTCATGAAAGTGAATGTCTGTGACTGGCTTTCCATGTGCATTGCTTTCTGCGGCGGCAATAAGTTTATAAACTTCTATAACATCTGCCTTTACAT
>CAMNBC010000001.1 GCA_946532115.1 uncultured Treponema sp. | reverse complement strand
AGAAAATTCCCTTTGTTGTATTTGATTGAGGCTTCATTTCTTAAATTATACTGTATTACTGAAGATTTGTCATTTTCAAAAACAATAGTGTCATTCCCGTGCTTGACATCTTCCGCTTGACTTTTAATGCTTTTGTATTAGACTTGATTTATGTTCATTTTAGGGCAGACCTTGATTCTGCTGGGATTTGTTTTACAAATCTTTAATCTGATTATAGATATCCGCTTTATCCTTACAAAAAGGACCCATGTAACTGCAAGCAGAAAGGCAGGAAGTTTCCTTGATTTTTTGATTTTAGGTATGGTTCTGCTTTTCTGTATAGTTTATCTGATTATATTTTTTGTAAAGGTTCAAACTGTCTGGGTTGGAATTCTTTTATTTGCCGGTGCGGTTTTTGTTACAACTGTTCTGCTCTGGATAAATACGCTTACAAAAGAAATCAGAGAATCAGCTTTTTCTATTTCTGAAACTCTGATTGGAATTGTTGAAGCCCGCGATCCTAACCTGAATGGTCACAGTCTGCATGTTCAGGAACTTGCTCTTTTGATTTATAATAATCTTCCGGCCGGCTTTAAGCGCAGAATCAATGAAGAAAACCTTAAGTATGCGGCCCTTTTTCATGATGTGGGTAAACTTGGTGTTCCTGAAGCAATTTTGAATAAACCTGCCTCTCTTAATCCAGAAGAATGGAATGTAATGCGCCGTCACCCGGAGCTTTCTGTCCAGATTCTGCGCCCCCTTAAATCTTTTGAATTAATTAAGGAATGGATTTTGTATCACCACGAGCGTATTGACGGCTCGGGATATTTTGGTATTCCAGGCGACAAGATTCCTTTTGCTGCCCGCATAATTTCCGTTGCCGACACTTATTCTGCAATTACAATGGCCCGCTCTTATAAGCCGGGAAAGTCCCACGAAGAAGCTATTGAAATTTTGAAGCGGGTAGAAGGCAAGCAGCTGGACACCTACCTTGTGTCACTTTTCTGTACAATCCCAAAGGAAGAGGTTGTGGCCTGCATGGAAAGAGTCAAAGAGAAGATTCGTGAACAGTCTTCCGTTTCTGAAATGTTGGAGGTCTAGCGTGGGGCATTTCTTACATATTTTTTGATATAATCATACAATTTCAGGGCGTGGCGACTCGTTATAATCAAATCCCGTATGAAGGAAAATACTGTAAATATGACGGAGGGTAGTCCTGTCCGTCTGCTGCTGGCTTTTTCGGTGCCGATGCTGATTGGGAATATTTTTCAGCAGCTTTATAATCTTGTGGATTCGGTGATTGTTGGTCAGTTTGTCGGGGCTGATGCTCTGGCGGCCATTGGTGCGACCGGTTCAATCACTTTTTTCTTTTTTGCTCTTTGTAACGGAATTGGCGCGGGTGGCGGAATTGTTACTTCTCACTTTTTTGGTGAGGGTTGTACCGACAAGGTAAAAAACTGTATTGCAAACACTGCCTACATCATGCTGGTGATTCCGACTACGATTGGTGCGATTGCATTTTTTACTGCCGGCCCGATTCTGCATCTTCTAAATACTCCGGATTCTATCATGGCGGATGCCAAAGTTTACATGCAGATTATGTGCGTCTGCATGGTGATGATTTCGGTTTACAATTTTGCTTCTTCCATGCTGCGCGCTCTGGGCGACTCTAAAACTCCTCTTTATTTTTTGATTTTCTCCTGCATTCTCAATGGTGTGCTGGATGTGATTTTTGTTTACAATCTTAAGCTTGGAGTTTGGGGTGCCGGCGTGGCGACTTTGATTTCCAACATGGTCTGCGGTATTCTCTGTCTTGTTTTTGCTTTTAAGACTAATTCATATTTTAAGCTGGCTCGGGCAGACTGGCGGGTAAATCCGGTGATTATTGGCCGTTGCATAAAGCTTGGTGTGCCGCTTTCCCTTCAGTTTTCGCTGATTGCGATTTCCTGCATGGCATTGCAGCGCGTTGTAAATTCCTTTGGTCCTGTGGCGGTTGCGGCCTTTACTGCGACCAGCCGTGTGGAACAGCTGATTCATCAGCCTTACGGAACTCTTGGAACGGCTCTTTCAACTTATACGGGCCAGAACTATGGTGCAAAAAAACACGACCGCATTATCGAGGGCTATCGCAAGAGTATGGTGATGATGGCAATTTTCACAGTGCTGATGATACCGCTGATTCAGATTTTCGGAAGCCCGATTACCCGTCTTTTTGTAAAGGAGCCTGAGGTAATTGAGATGGGTGCTAAGGCCCTGAGAATTACTAGCTGGTTCTACATCTTCCTTGGCGTGATTTATGTTGTGCGCGGAGTTCTCAACGGAATCGGCGACGCAACCTTTGCCCTGATTAATGGTGTGACCGAAGTTGTTGGCCGCTTTGTTGTGCCGGTGATATTAGTCGCAATTCCGCTGATTGGCGTCTGGGGCATCTGGTGGTCGGTTGGAATCGTATGGTTCTTAAGCGGACTTACAGCCTGGTTGCGCTATATTTATATGAAGAAAAAGATTTAATGGTAGATGAATTAAGGTAACTGCATTATTGCGCGGTTTTGCCCTATGAATCACGACCGGGAGCCAGATTTTTTTTCAATGATGCTTTATAATGCGTTTGACCTGGTGAATGAGTAAAAAACTTGATGGTTGAACTTGCTGTAAGAAACCTATAATGTATTAGATGAAATCCCTGAAAATTAAAACTATGATTGTTGCAGCGGGTATAATTGCGCTGGCAACTGGATGCGTGCAAGGAGAAAGAAAAATGAGTAAAAATTTTGATTTAGAAGTTAAACGTTTAACTAATATAAAGGCTTTCAGTCTGGCTGATGTAAAGCTTGAAGATGAATATTTTCTTGATGTAACTCAAAAGGATGTTGATTTTTTGAACACTTTTGATGTTGACCGGCTTTTGTATAATTTCCGGCTCACAGCAGGGCTGCCGAACAAAGCCAAAGCTCCGTATAGCGGCTGGGAAAACACACGAATCGGCGGACATACTTTGGGGCACTATCTTGCGGCTGCGGCACAGGGAATTGCTAGTGGCTATGGTGAATGCAAGGGGCGGGATGGTCTTGCTCTGTGCGAACGTCTTGCTTTGTTGATTAATGGTCTTTCAGAATGTCAGGCAGCAAGTGGGCGCGACGACCGCTGCAAGCAAGGCTTTATCTTTGGCGCCACAATGGCAGACCCTGCAAAGCCTGAGCTTCAGTTTGATAAGCTTGAGGCGGGAAATCAGGCTGATACCTGGGTACCATGGTATACAATGCACAAACTGATGAACGGCCTTGTGGAGACAGCTAAGCTTGCGGGTGGCCAGACGGCTGAGCAGGCCCTGGATATTGCCGAAAAGCTTGGCGAATGGATGTACGAGCGAACTTCCCGCTGGAATGAGGAAACAAGAAAGCGCGTACTGTCTGTTGAATACGGCGGAATGAACGACTGTCTTTACGAGCTTTATAAATGCGCGAAGGCAGCAGGCTATGCACAGGCAGACCATTTTAAGAAAGTGGCTCACACCTTTGACGAAGAATATCTTTTTAAGGAGATTCTGACTGCGCCTCTGGTAAAAGGAAAAGATGCCAACATTTTGAATAACCGCCATGCAAACACAACTATTCCAAAGTTTGTTGGCGCAGTGAATCGCTGCCTTACTTTGAAGGAAGAAGGCGACCCCGTAACTGAAGCAGAACAGAAGCAGTATCTTGAATACTGCAAGGCTTTCTGGAATCTGGTTACTCAGCATCACACCTACATTACCGGAGGTAACAGCGAGTGCGAGCATTTTGGCAAGGATGATATTCTTGATGCCGAGCGCAGTAATACAAACTGCGAGACTTGTAATGTTCACAATATGCTTAAGCTTACCCGTGCCCTTTTTATGCTGACAGGCGAACGCAAGTACGCAGACTATTATGAGAACACCTTTATCAATTCTATTCTAGCTTCCGTAAACCGAGAAACCGGTATGACAACTTACTTTCAGCCTATGGCTACGGGCTGTTTTAAGACCTACTGCAATCCCGATGTAAACAAAAACTATTTCTGGTGCTGTACGGGAACCGGCCTTGAAAACTTTACCAAGCTCGGCGACAGTTTTTATTTTTATGATGATGAAAATGCGACTTTGATTGTGAACCAGTATTTCAGTTCGACTGTAAACTGGAAGGCTCGCGGAATAAAGCTGAGTCAGAAATCAGACATCCCGATGGGGGAGGCGGTGACTTTTACTGTGGAGGCTTTGGAAGGGGAGCCCGCTTCTGATTTTACACTGGCTCTTCGCATTCCTGAATGGTGCTGTGGGCAGGCGGCTCTTTTGATAAATGATACAGAGGTTGATAAAAAAGAATTCTCTGAACAGGAAGGCTACATGCTCATCTGCAGAAAGTGGCAGGCTGGCGACACCATTTCCCTGACCCTTCCAATGGAAATCAGAGCTTACACCCTGCCGGATAATCCGAATGCCGCTGCCTTTAAATACGGCCCGGTAGTTCTTGCAGCAGAACTCGGTAGCGACGACAAAATGAAGCTGCGCCAGGTTGGAGTGCAGTGCGATGTTTGTGCAAACAAAATTATCCGCGGAATCGAAATCCCACTCAACGGCAACTACGGCGGTACAAATAACCTTAAGCCGCTGGCTTCTGAATACATCAAAATCAAAAATGCAGACAGTACAGAGGCCTTTCTTGAGGATATTAACTCGCACTTTGTGCGGGAGCCTGGCACAATGAATTTTATTCTGCATGATATTGAATGGGGTGAAGACGGTGACCTCAAGTTCTCGCCGTACTATCTCATCAACAATCAGCGTTATGGTATTTACTGGCTTTACGTTACAGAGCTGCCAAAGCAGACAGAAGCGGACGACGCAGAAAAAGAGCTGGCAAAATATACTTTCATTGAAGGTATTGGTGTAGGCTACGGAGCCCAGACAGAAGGAAACGAAACTACTGCCCCATACATGCAGGAAACTGGCAGCGGCTCTGTCGGCAATGCAGGCGAACTTACCCGCTATGCAAAGGATAAAGGCAGCTTCTCTTACGTCTGCAAGGTTATGCCGGACAAGAAAAACTTCCTTCAGTGTAACTTCCTCCGCGAAGATAACGGCAAGCGAATTATCATAAAGGCAGTCGAAACAGATACTCTTATTGCGGATTACATTCTTTCCTGCGACGGTTCGGAAGAAAAGTTCTTTAAGATTTTTGAAATCCCTGAATCACTTACAAAGGGAAAAGATGGCTTGAGAATAGATTTTTCTGCCGCAAGATGGTCTGATTCAGCCCGCCTTGCAGCACCGCTAAACACTCTTTTTCTCGGCAGCAATTAAGGCTTCAACCTCTTCCTTGTGAAGAGGTTCGTTTTCAACATAGGCTTTTTTGTTGGCTTCAATTTCCTCGTAAGGCCAGACGCGGCCTTTGTTCATTCCGGGGCATTCTGCGGCACATTCATCCCAGGTTGCCTTATCGGCAATCATCCAGGACCAGAAAGGGTAGGTTGAGCACTGGATTGGGCGGGCTTCGTAGGTCGAGCAGCCATTTTCCCAGAGAATGCAGTCGTAGTTTTTCTTTTCCTGAAGAGAGAGAACTTGGGTGCCATAATAATAGTCGGCCCAGCGGCAGTATTTTGCAACAAAATCGCCTACAGACATCTTAAAATGCCCGCAAAGAGTCATTAAATCCCGCTTAGAAAGATATACGAATCCTGGTGAGTGTCCGCAGCAGTAAGAGCAGCGTTGACATTCAAAATGAAGTCCATCTTTATAAAAACATTCAGCCATAACGGGCAGTATAATATCATTTTGAAGAAATTTAATAAACAGAACTTATTGGCCGATAATCTTTGTATGGCGAAGAAAACTGGAAAAAACAAAAAATTGAACAAGATGTTAAAGCAAAAGAAAGAGTTCAAAATCAAAAAATCAACATTAATTGCAATTATAAGTGCAGTTGCAGGAATTATAGTTCTGGTAAGTACAATTTGTATTGTTCGTTCCATAAAAAAGCGAATCGCTGATAGAACAGTTCATATTGCATTTTATGATCTTTCAGAAGATAAATGTGAACTCTTAAAAAAATATATCCCTCAGGAAGAAAACATCATTCTTGAATTTGATACGATTTCGGAAGGAGCATTTGACCTTGCAGTTGTAAAGGAAAAGTATGATATGCTCTTTACCTGGAAGGGTGAAATAACAGAAACCCTTGCAGGAGTTGCAGATGATATTCCGGCAAGAGTTTTAGAGACGATGCCTCAGTCATTGAGAAATAAAAAATGTGTTCCGATTTTACTGGATCATTGTGAGTTCAGTTATAGAACAGATGTGCTTACACAATCGGGTTTTGATAATCCACCATCAAGCTTCAATTCATTTAAGGACTTTCTGAATTCTGCAAAAGGAGTAGTTTTCAGCCCGTTTTTCTGTAATGGTGCAGAAGATAGAGTGTTAATTGATTTTATAGGCGCGCTTATAATGGCTAATGGCGGTTTAAATGCTTATAATAAACTTATAGATGAACTGAAAAAAGTTGAAACTCTGGATGAAATTATTGATGTTGATCTGAATGGAAATAATTTTAATCTTCGACAGGTTTTAGATATGCTGAAGGAATGGCCGAAACAGGGGTATACACATCCTTCATGGTTTAATGGACGTGGAAATGACCTTTTGTATTTTGCAGAAGATAATCAGCTTGGAGTTTTCTTTACGCTTTTAAGTGAGCACAGAAAGATTCCATATAATGTAATTAAAAATTATGAAACTTTCTTAGTTCCGCCTAACTTTGACGGTTCAAATTATGGGCTCATTGCACCGGCAATTTCTTGTGTCCTGATTTCTGATAATCAAAACTGCAAGCGATATATAGGAAACTTATTTACAGAAGATGCACAGGCAGAGCTTTCAAATCAGACAAACCTTGCCCCTGTTCATTATCGAGCACAGGCTTATGACCGCCAGGCAGATGACGTACGTTTCTGGTCAGCATCCTGCAAAGGCGGCGCCGTTCCTGATTTATATTATGGTGTATATCAGAGAAAGCCAGAAGAACTGGTAGAAATGTGTAAAGAAATTAGAAATTACGTAAGATAAAAATTTTTCCGCGTATAAGCCGCAAAAGTAAAACGAAACTTTAGTACGACGTATAGAATATATTGTCGATAAGTCAAAACTGGCGCAGTCGAAAAAGAGCCCCAAAAACATCATTCCGTTTTTGGGGCTCTTTTATCGACGAAAGCCAGTTTTTAGGTTCTCGTTAAATTGTATATTTTAATACGTCTTTGCCACAAAGTTTCGCTTTACTTTCTGCGAAGTGGTCATTTCCAGCGGTTCCTTAAGCAGCGTAATCTTGGAAATCTGTGAATAAGCCTGGAAGCCCTTGTTTACTTTGCTAACGATTTTCTGCACGGCTTCCATCACTTCATCCTGAACAAAATCATTATTGCGTTCAACACCAAGGGTTTTGTAAAGGTCATCACTAGGGTAAATTAAAGCTTCAATTTCTTCAGAAGTTTTTTCTTCATCGGAATAATATCCGCGAACGGTAATCTGTTGAATTTCATCATATAACTGGAATGCATCTTCAATTTCTTCCGGGTATACATTCTTTCCACCGCTGGTAACAATAAGGTTTTTTGCTCTTCCGCAAAGCTTAATGTAACCTTCTTTGTCGATGCTTCCAAGGTCGCCTGTTTTTAAGAAGCCGTCTTCTGTAAACATGGCCTTAGTTTCTTCCGGCATATTGTAGTAGCCTTGCATTACCATTGGCCCTTTTACAGCAATTTCACCAACATCTTCAAAACCTTTCTTTGTAATAACCTTTTCAGGATTCAGGATTTTAACTTCTTCATACGGGGTAAAGGCTCGCCCAACACTTTCTATTTTAAAATGCTCAACAGGATTCAGTGCGATAATAGGAGAAGTTTCTGTAAGACCATAGCCCTGAATGAAGTCTATACCCATTGCATTGTATTGACGGCAGACACTGGCCGCGAGCGGCCCACCCCCCGAGATCGCAACACGCAGCGTGTAAATACTCGCCTGCTCCAGCACCGGCTTAAACAATCTTTTTCCCGGATTCACATGGAAAATCTTTTTAATAATGAATGAAAGCCAGCTGACAAATCCAAGCAGCCCCGCAACTACAGGCCCCTTAGATTTAATACCCTTGCGGATTCCAGAAAGCAGCTTATTGTAAAGCAGCGGCACACCGAGCATAACAGTAATCTTTCCTTCCTTTAATTCGCGGAGTAATTTTGAAACCGCCATGCTCTTTCCGAAAACAATAGAGGCTCCCGTCATCAGCGGATTTATAAAGGCCGCCTGCATTGTATATGCATGGTGAATTGGAAGCAGCGCATAAAAAACATCGGTGTTGTAATGGTTAAAATGACGCTGGGCAATAAAACCATCAGACATAAGGTTTCGGTGCGAAAGCATTACACCTTTTGGTTTACCGGTTGTGCCGGAGGTAAAAAGAATAGCTGCTGTGTCGTATTCGTTGCAAGGTTCATTGCATTTTTCTGCAGGCAATTCATCTGCCTTAAGATTGTAAATAAAGCGTTCTCCGGCTTCAGAATTTATTGAATAAACTTTGAGGTCAGGAAAATTCTTTTTGTAAAGGTCAGCCTTATCATCATCACAAAAAACAAAAACCGGCTGAGCTGTATTTACAATGTTTACAACTTCCGGTTCATGGAGTCCATTATCAACCGGAACAACAATTCCGCTTGCAAAAAGGGTTGCAAGATATGCGGTTGCCCATTCAGGAGAGTTTTTTCCCATAACAGCAACACGTTCTCCTTTTTTTAAGCCGTTTGCTGTTAGCCAGTTTGCCAGGGATTTTACATTTGCAAGCACTTCATTGTATGTTAGAGTGCGTTTTGAATCACCTGGTCCGTCAAAAGCGGTAAAGCAGGGACGCTCACCGTTTCTTTTAGCTTGAATACGCAGAAGTTCAGGGAATGTAGGCCATTCACCAGTGAATTCTGTGCCACGAAAATCATCAAGATACTTCCACGGAATATTGTTAATGTCTGCCATACTTAGTATTTTACACCCGAATTCTCTGGAACGCAAAAAATAAAGTGTTATCATAAAAAATACGACAATATAACTATGAATATTTTTGATGAGATTAGAACATTTATTACAGACAAAAGTGCCAGAGCAGCTGCAAAGAAAATCCTTTCAATTATGCTGCTCTTTTTTTGCGTTTGTTGTGTACAGCTTTGTGCAGAAGATACAAGTCCGGCAGAAGCTCAGATTATGCGCGAAAAATTTGTTGCAGAAGCAAAAAAATATGTTGGAAGTCCTTATGTGCTTGGAGCAGTAGGACCTGATAAATTTGACTGTTCGGGGCTTGTTTATTTTACAGCCCGTGAAGCTATCAACAAACAGCTGCCGCGCACCGCAAAAGCCCTTTACAATTATTGCAGTATTGTGCCAGATAAGGATAAGGAAATTGGTGACCTTTTATTTTTTAAGACAAATAATACGGCTCCAATTACGCATGTTGGAATCTATATAGGAAACAGTCAGTTCATTTCTGCAATTAGTGACGGGCCTAATACAGGCGTTATTATTTCTTCACTTAAGCAGGATTACTGGAGACCTAAATATGTTGCCTGTGGTCAGTTTATAAAGTCGGGCAAAAAGTCAGGTTCGAGAGGTTCTGATGCTGATGATTTTGTAGAAGAAGATTTTATAGACAGTGAAAAGAATGTAGCTTCAAAGAATAATTCCGGCAATAATATAAAATTCAAAGGAAGCAGCTTTTATAATCCAAAAGCAGAAGGTCTTGATGCAGTTGCCGCAGATGCATCTCTTTTTTGTGACTGGTCTTTGATTTCTCCTAGTTCATTTATGTTTCAGTTTCGTGGAATTGATTTACACACAAATGTGCGGTACACAAAATGGATTCTTGAGCCTGGGGTTGGACTTGGCTTGAGATTCAATATTGGAATGGGTGTTTTTCAAATGCCGGTTTTGTTTACGGCAACTGTAAATGATTATTTCAGATTTTATGCTGGTCCTGTAATTTCTTTTGGTGATGCCCGTATGATGGAAACAGGAGAAGCTGCACGACCGTCGATTTTTCCCGGCATAATCGGAATATCTCTTACTATTCCGGCTCTGGAAATCGGCAAGGCAAAAGCTCAGGTTGTACAGGATATCAGCTATACAGTTTTTAATAATCCTGATAATTCGGCTCTTTCATTTACTAATTCAATTTCAGCAGGGCTTGTGTTTTTTACAGGTATCAGGGTAACCTTAGGAATTGGAAAGTTGTTAAAGAGATGATGAAAACAAATAAATCATTCATTCTTATTTTTTTTCTTTGCATTTTTACTGCAGTTTCCTGCACTACAGAAGTAACTCTTACCGTGCAGCAGGATGATTCTGTTGCCATAAATTTTGAAGGAGGGGCGGGAGCTGCCTTTACAAAGATGATAAGCAGTGCCGCAGCTGGTGGAACGGGTATAAATGAAACAAACGTTATAGATACGGCTGCTGTTTCCTATGAACTTGCAAGGGCAGGTTTTTCTGACGTAAAAGTTGAACAGAAAAAAGACGGCCTCGTGCAAATCAATATGAGGGACAAAAAAGGTTCGTCTTATATTTTTAATTCTGGAATTGTAAAATCAGAAAAAGGCAGATTGTCAGCTGCAATTACCAGAAAAAGCCTTGAAGATTTTTACAATTCAGCAGATGAACAAACCCGAATGACTCTGGATTTATTTCTTGCTCCTGTCTTTAATGATGAAAACATGTCAGAATCGGAATATCTGGAAATGCTTGGTTCTTTTTACGGAGAAGGGGCTGCAGATGAAGTTTCAAAGAGTATTGTGAAAATCAATTTGATTTCAAAGGACGGTAAAAAAGAAACTTTGAGTTATCCTATGGCCCGGCTTTTGTGCGGATTACTTTAATTTTTGCAATATTAATTTCAACCACAAGAATAGACTTTTATTCAATTATTTTTTCTGAAAATCTGTATAACATTATGTTATGAAAGAGTCAGAAATTTTTATCAATCAGGTTGGCTATAAGCCTTCAGATAATAAACACGTCTTCGTTAGTAAGGCTGTAAAAGGTGATGCCAAAGAATTTACAATCTGCAGAAAAGAAGAAAATTCTAAATGTCAGGTTGTATTTACAGGTACATTAACCGAGGCTCCTGATGATGAACTTTCTGGCGGCGGATATTATACCGGAGATTTTTCTTCTGTGCAGACAGCTGGTGAATATTACGTTTGTGTTGGAAGCGACCGCAGTTTTGATTTTAAGATTGCAGATAACGTTTATGATGATGTGGCTCTTTCTACCCTAAAGTATTTTACAGATTCACGTTGCGGTCAGGGCATCTGTCATACAGGAATTGCAGAAGTTTATGGAACAGGTGAAAAGAAAAATGTTCAGGGCGGCTGGCACGATGCTGGGGATTATGGACGTTATATTGTTGCCGGAACAAAAACTGTAATGGATATGCTTCTGGCATATAAGAAGTGTCCTGAAAAATTTGCAAACTTTGATCTTCTTGGGGAAATACGTTTTGAGCTTGAATGGATGCTTCAGATGCAGCGCGAAGATGGAGCTGTTTATCATAAGATTTCCTGCTACCACTTTTGTGCATTTATTAATCCTCAGGATGAAAAAGACAATCTTGTACTGGCTCCTGTTTCTACTGCTGCTACTGCCGATTTTGCAGGCTGTCTTGCATATGCAGCAGGTTTTTATAAAAACTCAGATTCCGGATTTGCAGAGAAACTTCTTGCTGCAGCGTTAAAAGCTCAGACTTATCTTTTTTCACATGATGATGAGTTTTATATTAATCCTCCTGAAATTACAACCGGAGGCTACGGTGACCGCGATGTACGCGATGAACGTTATTTTGCCTTATGCTCACTTTTTGCTGCAACTGGTGATAAGAATTATCTTACTCAGGCATTAAAATTCCGTGAAGATAAAAAGAATGATAATCCTGATCCAAAGCATCCATGGAATTGCGGCTGGCAGGAAGGATTTGGCTGGCCTTTTGTTTCTGGTTATGGAACAGAAATCCTTCTTGAAGCGGCAGAAAAAGATGCTGAAGTTTCTGAAATGTTAAAGGATCTTCTTTCAGAAATTCGTACCTGCATAATTTCTCAGGCAGAAGAATATCTTAAAAGGTGTAATGAAACTGCATTTCATTATTGTTCAAAATTTGTTTTCTGGGGAAGTAATGGTGCTGTCTGTGACCTCGCTCACATTCTGCTTATGGCTTATGATCTTACTGGTCGGAAAGATTTCTTTAAAGCTGCAAAAGCTCAGATAGATTATATACTCGGCTGTAATCCTGTAAACTATTGTTATGTGACAGGAGCTGGTTCTAAACAGGTTGTTCATCCTCACCATAGACCAAGTGGTGCAACTGGAAAAGTATTTGCCGGAATGCTCAGTGGTGGGCCTTGTGCAGGTCTGCTTGATGCGTATGCCAAGGAACATCTTGCAGGACAACCACCGCTTAAATGCTTTGCAGATGCTCAGCCAAGTTACAGTACAAATGAAGTTGCAATTTACTGGAATTCGGCATTTGTTTATGTACTTGCGCGTGTAAGATAGTGTGCTATAATTAATCTTAAAGGAAAGATTAATTATGGATAATAAAGCACTTTACAGTTTGCAATATGGTGTATTTCTGCTTGGAACAAAATCAAACGGAAAAATAAACGCGTGTATAACAAATACCTGTTTTCAGGCAGCTAACAGTCCAACTCGTATTGCTGTTTCAGTTATCAAACAGAATCTCACTTGTCAGATGATAGAAGAGAGTGGAGTATTTGCTCTTTCCATTTTAGACCGTTCCTGCAGTTTTGAAACAATAAAACGCTTTGGTTACCAGAGTGGAAGAAATGTCGATAAGTTTGCGGGCTTTGAATATGAAATAGCTGAAAATGGCTGCCCGTATATAAACAAAGAAGCCTGTTCTGTAATTGAAGCAAAAGTTTGTAATAAGCTTGATCTGGGAACACATATGCTTTTTATTGCGGAAGTAACAGAAGCAAAAGTTCTGGGTAATAAAGAGCCTCTTACTTATGCTTATTATCAGAGTGATATAAAACCTAAGGCCGGCACGGGTGCTGCCAGTGCAGAATCAAAAAAAATTAAAGGCTGGCGATGCAAAATATGCGGTTATGAATTTGATGGTTCAGAACTGCCTGCTGATTATGAATGTCCTATGTGCGGACACCCTGCAGAAGATTTTGAACCGATTTTCGAAGTGTAATTAGAAAATTGATATTTGAGTTGAAAAAAATAAACTTATTGGATAAAATTGAATAAGAGGGAGTCCGCTTAGGAGGAGAACCGTAAATTAAAAATATCAATATTATAAAATAGCCGGAAACTATTTTAGAGGAGAGCATTCGGATGGTAACGAATAAAGAGAAATTAGTAGTTGATAGTGTAGATAAGGCAATAAAGTCTTATATGAATTCAAACTGCTCACCAGAAAAATACAAAAAAATTATTTATAAAATCGAAGGTTCTCTTGTAAAAGCTGTGCTTAATGATAATCTTTCTGTTGTAGAGTTTGCAAATACAGATAAGATTCTCAATGAATTGGAAAGCAGAAAAACTGAGTCAAACTAAGACTTATTAATTTGGATAAAAAATGTTTGAAATAAAAGATGTTTCAAAATCTTACGGTAAGAACGGAGCAAAAGCTGTAGATTCGCTTTCGCTTACAGTTCAGAACGGTGAAATTTTTGGTTTTCTTGGTCCTAATGGGGCTGGAAAAACAACTTCCATAAGGATGCTTACAGGCATCCTGCAGCCTGATGAAGGTGAACTTGAACTGGATGGCATCTCAATCCTAAAGCGTCCTGTCGCAGCCAAACGTCAGTTTGCATTTGTTCCAGATAATCCAGAAACAGTTTCACGCCTTAAGGCAATTGAGTATCTTAATTTTATTGGCGATGTTTACAAAGTTTCCGCAGATATCCGCAAACAGCGTATAGAATTATATACAGAGAAATTTGGTTTAAAGGAAGTTCTTAATAATAAAATTTCGTCTTTCAGTCATGGCATGAAGCAGAAACTGTTTCTGATTGCAAGTCTCATTACAGATCCGCAGAACTGGATACTGGATGAACCAATGGTAGGTCTGGATCCAGAAGCAGCATTTATTGTCAAAGAGATTATGCGTGAGCGTGCAGCCGCCGGAAAAACAGTTTTCTTTTCAACTCATGTTATGGAAGTTGCAGAAAAAATCTGTGATAGAATTGGAATTATAAAACAGGGAAAACTGCTTTTTCAGGGTACAATGAATGAGTTGAAAGAACAGCATGGAAATGAAGGGCAGTCTCTGGAAGATATTTTCCTGGAGATGATAGGAAGTACAGCAAAATCCGGCGGTCAGCCAAATTAGTGAGGCACCGTTATGATTTACAAACTCTTTAAAATCTTAAATCAGGGATCGTATAATTTTTCCGGGATCTTTGGAGAATTTAAAAAAGGACCTAAAGGAATAATCAAAGCAATCTTTTTGTCCATTCTGGCAATTTATGTATTTGGTGTAATGATTGGTATGTACACAATGTACATGATTGGAACTTACAAATATCTTGCAGAAAGCGGCAATCAGCAGTTTATGCCATTTATATCAATGATGGTTGCTCTAATGGTCATTATGTTCTTTGGCTTTACTTCCGTTGCATCAACATATTATACGGGAACAGGAGAGGAATTCCTTATGAGTCTTCCTCTTACTCCGGCACAGTTTTTCGGGGCTAAATTTGCCGTTTCATTTGTGTCAGATGCCATAATGGGCGTCGGTATGTTTGCCATAAGTTCATTTGTTTATGGGTATAATGAAGGTCTGCTTACACATCCGCTTTTTTATCTTGGATTTTTAGTTACGGCACTGGTATTTTCCATTACAGCAGTTTTTATCATTTATCTGCTGTTCATTTTGATTTTGTATTTTATTCCGGCTCTTCGTAAAAAAAAGGTTATGACAGTAATTGCAACAATTCTTTTGATTGCATTCTGTATGTTTTACGGGTTCTTGAATTCTTCGGTTTCAATTTCATTTTCAAACATGGAATTTGCAAACGAAAGAATAGGAAACTCAATAGATAAAATATTTGAATTGAGTTCTGATATTCCATTTTTTATGTATATTTCAGGCGCACTGAATGGAAAGGTTATTCCTATTCTGATTCTTGCCGCCGCCGGTTCACTTGTGATTTTTGTTCTTGTTCCGCTTTTTGGAAATATGTACATAAAAAGTCTGAATGGTTTTTCAGATGTAAAATCAAAAAAAATCACAACCGAAAAAGCTGCAGAAGTAATTAAAAAAGATGTCCGCTCCGGTTCTGTTTTTCATGCATTGTTTATGAGGGATGTACGTAATGTTTTGCGGGAACCGGCATTCTTTTCAAACGGCCCGCTGTTTGTTTTTCTTTTTCCGGTAATTTTTGGAATTTCATTTGTTATAGGGTTTGTTGCAAGCGGAGAAAATATAGGAGAGATAGTTTCTGAATTGCAATTGAAAATGATGGAAATTTCACCTCAGCAGTTTGTGTCAATAAAATACTATGTTACACTGGGTTTTGCAGCATATACAATTTTTACAGGAACCTTTGCAAATATTGCAACTACATCATTTTCACGCGAAGGAAAATCTCTGAATGATTTAAAAGCCATGCCTGTAAAATTTGATATGATTGTTAAAGTAAAATTCTGGCATGCAATGCTTTATGTAGGAATTGCAGATGTTATTTCAATAATCCTTTTGTCTGTTCTTTATTCACTGATTGCAGTTCCTGTTACATTCTGGGAATTTGTACAGATGTGTCTTTTTATGACGCTTGTGGCCGGTTCAATTTCAATTCTTCTAATTTTTATAGATATGTTCATAGATACTATGAATCCTAAGTTAAATTGGGAAACCCCAATGGCGGCATGTAAGCAGAATTTTAATGTTTTATGGTCCATGCTTTTGACCATGCTTACAATTGCTTTAGTTGTAGTACTTGTGATTGTTGTTCTGCCCAAAAAAATGAATGCCCTTCTGATTTTGAGTGTAATTTTTATAATAATTTCATCACCAATCGGAGCGGGATATTTCAGATATGCAGAAAAGCGTCTTAAGGATTTATAAAAAAATATTCACAGTATTTGTATTTTCAATTTTGTGTACCAATCTTTTTGCCAGAAGTGGAATGCTTTGGGGCGAAAAGAATCTCAGGGTTTTAAAGACAAAATGGTTCGATATTATTTACCCAAAAAGATGTGAAGAAAGTGCTGCAATCTTATATGAAAAGGCAGATTCTGTTTATGAGGAAGTTACTGCTCAATATGGACTTATTCCGGCATTCAGAATGCCGGTTGTTCTAACACCTGCAGTAGATCAGTTCAATGCATTCTGGACAGCAGTCCCATATAATCATATTGCAATTTATGATACAGGAGTTTCGGGAGACAGTGAGCTTGCAGTTTTCAGTGAAACACTGCTTTCTACATTTAGACATGAATTAACCCATGCAGTTACTTATAATATGAAAGATCCGGCCTGGAGGTTTGTGGGAAAAATTTTTGGTGATTATTTTTCACCGGGAATGCTTTCTATAACGACAGGAATGGCAGAAGGTGCTACTTTGCCAAGCGAGAGTGCAGCAGGTGAGGGTAGACTTAACGATGAATATGCAAAGCATTATGTAAAACAGGCAAAGATAGAACGAGAATTTCCGTCATACCATGATGTTTCGGGTGCAGGAGACGCACAGCCGGGCGGCGCACCGTATTATTTTAACGGGGCATTTCATCAGTGGCTTCAGAAAACTTATGGACTTGCGGCTTATGCAAAATTCTGGTTTCGTGTTGTAAATGGCAGGGATTTTACGATAGCTGGCTCATTTAAAAGAGCATTCGGAGAAAAATTAAAAAATGCCTGGTCAAAATTTGTAAAGGCTTATGAGGTTCCGGAAGTTGCAGCAAACCCTGTGATTGCCGGTATAGTCAGCGACTTTTTTTGTCCGGAGGGCCGAGATTATTCCATGCTGAATGATGCAGGTTCTCTTTATGATTCTTTGACTTCTGCAGTTATAAAAAGTGATTTATATGATGATTTCATAACACGGCTTGTGTGGTTCGATCGTTTTGGGGGACGTGTCTTTCTGTCAGATATAGATCCCTCGTATGTTACAGGTAGTGGCAGCGTACAGATCAAACCTCGGCAACTTTTTGCAATGCGGGGAACAACAGGCGTGCGTATTTCAAATGATGGCCGCTTCATTGCTGTGAGCTGTATAAGCGAAAATGCGCCGGGGAGTACGGCCTGTGTGAAGATTTATGATATTGAGCGCGGCGGCTTTTATTCAGTGCCAGAAAAAGGATTGAAAGAGGCAGTAATAGCATACTGTGGCGGCGAATACTATCTTATTGCTCAGAAATATTTTGCACAGCATTTTTCAATTATAGTATCAAAAATTGTTTTTGACGATAACTCCCACCGTATAAAATGTACTGAATCTTATAAAGAGATTAAACTTCCAGTTGAAACAAACCCATTTGCATTTACTCCGCTTGACGACGGAACCTTTGCCTACTTAAAAAAAGAACGGCAGAATTACAGTGTATGCGTGAGTTCTGTGGCAATGGGTGGGGCTCCGCTTCGTGAGTATGCTTTTCCAGAAGATTTGACAGTCCGCTCTCTGTCTGCAGCAGACGGACGTTTTGTTTTCAGTTATGCAAAAAATGGAACTTTGCCGCGTCTTGGTTTTATGGATACTGAATCTGGTGAGCTTCTGCTGAGTAGTGAAGATATTTCTGGTGGAGTGTTTACCCCGGTTTTGTATAAGGGAACTGTTATATATACAGGTCAGTTTTACCGGCAGAACAGACTTCTTTGTATGAGGGATATTGCTGCACGCAATTTTGATGCAGGACAGGTTGCGCTGGTGACGGAGGGTGGTGAGAACTCTGTGGAAGAAATGCCGTTGCAGTTTCAGTTCTGCAAAGATTTACCATCGGTTGCATATAATCCATTTCCGTATTTTCTTCGTGGAATTTTAATTCCTGTAAGCACTTACACAACTGAATATTTTGGTGCAAATTCAGATTATTATTCAGAAGCGGGAAACGCATATCTGGGATTTACATATATAACAGCAAATCCCTGGGCAGATGGTTCTTCAGATTTATATACGTTTACAACAGGCTGGAATGCACTTTCAAATGCTTTTGGAATAGATTTACAGATAACAAAAGGAACTGCAACTTCTCTGTTTCAGAGTAAAACAGAATTAAAATCAGAATTTGATGCAAAAGGATGGAAGCAGGGCGGGGGAAGACTTGCGCTTGCTGTAAATGTAAATCTTGGAAAATATTCAACAGTAAGAATTTCAAATTCGTCAGAAGCTTTTGTCGGAAAACAGGATGCAAGATTCCCTGCAAAATTCACAGATGGTTCAAGTGAAAATTATAAATTGTTACCAACCATTAGTTTCTGGGATAAAGAACTTCTTGGAATTACAGCACCAGACAGTAATCTTATCTATTATACATTACAGAATGCTGTCTCTTTAAGATATTCAAATTTGAGACGTGCAGGGCCTGGCCGCTTTGAATATGCAGGTTTCGCAGCTGGTCTGACTTTTGGTATAAAATATGATAATGTTGAAGCAGCGGCTTTAGGCGGGGAATTAAGATTCTATATTCCAAGGCTTCTTCCATTTGAATCAAAATACGGTTATACATATAACTTTCCTTTACGATTTAATGCCATTCTTTTTCCGGCTCAGTCAATTTATGGTTATACAAAGCCAGCAGCTTCTCCGGGAATTATATTATTTGATGCAACTGCAGAAACAACAGTTTTCAGTATGGATATTCAAAAAGCAGTCCCAGGATTTACAGCACTTTATATTAATGATTTTTATGTTTCTGCAGGATACGCAGGAAGCGGTTCTGCTGGGCATGTGACGGAAGCAGGTTTTCAGAATCTGCAGCTTGGGAATTATTTTGGGAATCTTTTTAATGGAACAGGATGTTATCTTGATTCGGTTTATCTGAAGACGGCTCTGGAACTGACACCGAATATTGGTGTGTTTGCAAGGACAAACTATAAGACCGTTTTAATTACAACGTTCAGTTATGTTATTCATTCCTCCGGACTTATAAAGCCGGAAGAACGAATAAAAATGTCTTTTGGACTTGATGTAAATTTTTAATTCACTTTTATCTGGCTTAAAACTTCGCCAATTGGTTCATGAATTACAAGCGATGCCATACTATCCTGTGGTGTGCTTGATTTATTCAGAAGGACGAGGTTTTCACCATGGAAGTAATCTATTAAACCTGCGGCAGGATAAACAGTGAGGGAAGTTCCTCCAATGATAAGTGTATCGGCGGCCTTTATGGCTCTTACTGCACCTTCAATAACTTTCTGGTCAAGTCCTTCTTCGTACAAAACAACGTCCGGTTTTATAAGGCCGCCGCACTTTTTACAGTGCGGAAGTTTATCCGGTGCATTTTCACTTTCAATGATTATTTTTTCATCATAAAATTCATGACAGTCCAGACAGTAATTTCTCAACGTACTGCCATGCAGTTCAAAAATATTTTTGCTTCCAGCCATCTGGTGTAGTCCGTCAATATTCTGGGTTACAACAGCAAGCAGTTTGCCTGCCTGTTCAAGTTCTGCAAGCTTGTAATGTGCAGAATTAGGTTTTATTCCCTGAGGTAAAAGTTTTGCTCTGTAGAATCTGTAAAATTCAGGGGTATTGCCATAAAAAAAAGTTCGGCTTATAATTTGTTCTGGTGGATATTTCCACTGCTGGTTATATAATCCGTCTACACTTCTAAAATCAGGAATGCCGGATTCTGTAGAAACTCCTGCGCCGCCGAAAAAAACAATTTTTTTGCTTTTATCTATTATATGTTGTAAAATAGATATGTCAGTTGTGCTCATAACCTGTTCTCCATTTTAATAAACGTTTAAAATAGTATAACCTATAATTTATTAATGAAAAAGTAATAATCCGCCGATATTCAAAAAGAGAGAATTTAGCTAGAAGAAATTTTTCTAATAGAGGTATTAGATGGTAGATATGAAAAAAGTCTTTTTGACGACGATTCTAATGATTCTCATGCCATTGTGCATATTTGCCCATGGAAAGGGAGATGTTGAAGAAATCAGCGTAAAGAATATGAACAGCTGGCAGGAGCAGTTTGACTTGGACAGCCGCAAGCCTGGTAAGTACAATATTATGATTACTGCTCGTGACCTTGGTGGCAATGTTCATGTGGAAGGACCTCATAATATCTATCTGGATCCTAAATCTGATTTACCTATTTGTGGAATTACAAACCCTTATCCAAACATGCGTGTTGTAGGTAACCTGAATATTGTAGGTACATGTGTGGATGATGATGGTGTTTCGCGGGTAGATTTGATTCTTGATGAAGGAACCGAAATTGAAAAACACGTAACTGCAGAAGGAAAAGAATTCTGGTCATACTACCTCGATACCAATGACCTTGAAGAAGGACCTCATACAATCAAAGTAATCGGTTACGATATTAATGATATTCCGGTAGTCAGCAATCCGACCGTTCTTACCTGGCAGCTTGACCGTAAGCAGCCTGTAACAGAAATTCAGGATAAGACTATGGGTATTCTTGTTTCTGGAAATGTAAAATTTGATGGTGTCGTTTCGGATGGAAACGGAATCAAAGAATTGTATTTTTCTACAGATAACGGTGAAACTTTTGTTCCTGTAAAATTCGGAGGAAATAAAAATAAAGACCTTTGTGATTTTACAGTTTCAGTTGATACAAAAAAATTCGAAGATGGACCGGCAGTTTTGTGGTTTAAGGCTATAGATAAGGCCGGTTCTGTCGGAATGTATTCATTCCTTTATTTTATAGATAATACAAAACCTGATGTTGCAATTGTTTATCCGGAAGAGAATCAGGTTATGAACGGTAAGTTTACAGTTGCCGGTTATGCTAAAGATACAATTGGTGTAACAGAACTTTCATGGATTTTTGGTTCTCAGTCTGGCGAAATAGAACTTATTCCTGGTAACCCATATTGGGCTGTAAATGTAGATACACTCGGACTTAAAGATAAATCCATTAAATTTACAATTCATTCAAAGGATCGTGCAGGAAACGTTGTTGATGTAACCCGTAACATACCTCTTGATCAGGAAAATGATAAGCCGGTCGTTACAGTTTCAGAACCCTCTGATGGACAGAATTTTGGTGATTCTGATCCACTGTTTGTCCGCGGTATTGCTCTTGATCCGGATGGTGTAAAAGAAGTAAGAATTCAGCTTGATTCAAATGAACCTGTTGTGCAGGAAACTAAGGGTGTATTCTACCAGCATCTTTGCACTGCAGAAGAACTTTCTGCCGGAAATCATAAGGTTACAGTTACTGCAGTTGATGTTAATGATGTAGTTGGAAATCCTGTAGTTATTAATATTGTTTCTCGCGGGCTTGCACCTGTTTATTCAGATGCAAAAGTTACAGGCGGCAAAGAAGCAGAAGAATTTACAAACGGAATGGAGATACATCCGGAAAGCGGAAAAACTTTCTCTGTAAATATTGGTTCTGGGGTTGGACTTGTAAAAGTATATTCTAAACTCAGCTGGGGTGAATATGAATATTCTGAATCTTCAATTGACCTTAAAAATGTAAACTCTTACAACTTTACACTCCCAATTGGAGCAGAAAGTGCAAAGGGTGTAATGACTCTTGAGATTCAGTCAGAAGATATTATTGGCCGTGTTTCAACATTCCGCAGTACTTACTACGTTACAAATACTACTGTTGTAAAATCAGAAGAGCCTGTAATTGTTTTTGATGATAGTACAGTTGCAGAAGATGGTTCAATTATCAGTAATCCAGATTTCCCTGTTACAGGTTATCTGCTTGGAGCAAATGCTGCAAGTGCAGAACTTGTCCCTGCAACAAAGTTTGCAAAGGTTGAACTTGAAGGAAATCTTATTAAACTTATTCCGCTTGATGCTATTGGAAGTTCAGAGCCTGTTGTAGTAAGAATTAAGACAGATAAGGGTAAGACTGTAGAATCACGTCAGCTTCGTTTCCGTGCAGATACAGCACTTCCAGAAATTACAATAAATGATTATTCAGATACAGTTGCTCTAAACGGCAGAGAAGGTTCTGTTTCTGTTTCTGGAAAAGTAACCTGTGAAACTGGAGTAGGCGGACTTAAATATAGAGTTTTGTCTGCAAAAGTTGACATTCAGAAAGGAATTATTGGAACTGTGACAGCACCTGTTGCAGATGAAGAGTTTACTGTAGTTAGCGTAAATAATGATGGTACATTCCGTTTTGACTTCTATCCGGATAGCATTGGAAACGGTCTGCACATTGTAGAACTTATTGCAGAAAGTGCTGGTGGAAATCAGAGCTGTAAAGCAATTGCCGTAAAGAATATTCCGGATGTTGAAGAGCAGAATGGAAAAATGCCTGCTCCAAAAGCACCTGCTGTTTATTGGGCAGATGGTTTTGATGTTTATGCTCTTGCAGTATATCAGGGCGAACTTGAACAGGACTATGCTGTTTACCCTCGTTCAGAAATGATTGAAGGAAATAATCCTGTTACCTTTAATTCTGCTACTTTGGATGGTAAGGCTGTTTCCGGTAAGTTTACAGCTGTAAAGAAGCCTTCGCTTTCTGCACATATCGTTCAGATTAATGATGCTGAATATATGAGCGGTATGCCGGTAGTTCTTGGACATGCATCTAAAGATATTGCAACAATCCGTTTGTATATTGATACCGGCGCTGTAGTAAATTCTGTAAACTTTGAAATTACTGGTGATGAAGTAGCCGGTGGAGCGGTAAATCAGAAAGGTGCTGCAAAACTCATTAAACCTACTGCAGAAGAGCCAATGCGCTGGATTGCAGAAATTCCTGCAACGAATCTTCCTTCTCGTGTAAATAAGGTTAGTGCAGTTATTAAGGCTGGTGCTCTTGAGCAGACAATAACAGGTTCCTTTACTGTAATTCGCGAAACCGAGGAATCTAGAATTAATGATGCTGAAGGCATTTATCCAATGGCTGCAGCAGATACACTATTTGATGAAATTGATAATAACTACATTTTGAGTAATGGTTCTAAGTTCTTCTATTATGCAAACTACAATGCACCTCTTAGTGTAGAAGTTGTTTCTCAGACACAGGGGCTTGTTGCAGAAGTAAATGGAAACCTTATTACCCTTTCTGCAGAAAAGGATGGAATCTATAAGAATGTTGTTGTTCGTGTTACAGACCGCTTTGGAGATACACATAATTCAAAGCCTCTGAATTTTATCGCAAATAATAACCTTCCGGAACTAAATCTTGTTACTCCAGAACTTCAGCAGTGGGTTGGAAATTCTCTGAAGATTTCTGGTACAGCAACCCATCCTCTTGGAATCCGTTCTGTTGAATACTCTCTGGATAACGGTGAAAACTGGACTGCTTTTGATATTTCTAAAAATACAAATAAAATTGGAATCACCTTCAGTAAGGAAATAGATATTTCTTCTATTTATGATGGTTTGATTACAATTAATGTTCGTGCCCGCGATACTTCAGGTCACGAAGTTATAGTTTATTCATCAGTATTTAAGGATGTAACTCCTCCAGAGGTACGTGTAATTGAACCGCTTGATATTGATGTTGTAAATGGTGAAAACCTCATTGTATTTGAGGTAAAGGATAACGGTCTCTTTGCTAAGGCTGAATATCTTGCTCCACCAGAAAAGGGTAAGACTCAGGTTCGCCAGACTCTGGAAATGAATCCTCTTATTTATACTCATATTGGTACTGTTGAAGCTCCAATCAGTGATGCAATGTCTTTTGTATTCACAGATGATGCCGGTAACTCAACTCCAATTGAGGCATGGATGTTCAGTATAGACAATGAATCTGACCTTCCTCGTGCAGAAATTCATGTTCCGGAAAATATGCAGGTTATTACCCGCGATTTTACAATTTCTGGTGTTGTTTATGATGATGATGGAGAATCATCTATCTTCTATAAAATTGATAACGGTGAATATAAACAGGTTTCTGCAAAAGAAATTTATAAGCAGCCGGATCCTTATGCAGAATATAAGCTGAATACAAGCTTCTCAATTGATGTTCCTCTTTCGACAATGACCGATAATGAACACACTGTAACTGTATATGCAGTAGACGTAAATGGTGTAAAAGGTCCTGAAGTATCTTGTACCTACCGCATTTCTCTTGAGGAACCAAAGGGTGCTGTAGAAAAACCTACAATTGACACTTCTGTGCGTAATATTGTAACAATCTCTGGTTGGGCAAGTGACAAGAACGGAATTGCAAATGTAAAGGTTTCTCTTGATAACGGTAATACCTATAATGAGGCTGTTGGAACAGAAAACTGGAGCTACACAGTAGATACACGGGCAATTCCTGGTGGAACACAGGTTGTATTCCTTAAAATAACAGATAATTATGGCATCCAGGGGCTTTATTCGAGCCTTATTAATATTGATAACAATGCACCTGTGTTGAATCTTGAACTTCCACTGGATGATTCAACAACAACAGGTATGCTGTTCTTCTCTGGTTATACTTATGATAATGTTGAAGTAACAGACTTGTATCTTACAATTCGAAACCTCGAAAAAGGTTCTTCTCCGGTAGTAAAAGATTTGAAGATTGATCGTATTATTGGTGAATCAATTGATATGACAAATCTTCCTGACGGTTTCTATAACGTAGAACTTACTGGAAAAGATAAAGCTGGAAATACATCAAATGTCAGCCGAAACATTCACCTTGAAAAGAATGTAGCTCCTGCAACAGTTGATATTCTTTATCCATTGAATGGTGAACACAAAAACGGTATGTTCACAATTTATGGACAGGCTGAATCTGAAAGCGATATTTATTACCTCAACCTTTATATCGATGGAAAATATGTTGCTGAAACAACTCTTACAGACTGTGGATTCTTTAAGTTTGACCTTGGTCCAGGAAGTCTTGAAGATGGAGAGCATACATATCATGTAGATACAGTTCTTGCAACTGGAAAAACTGTAAGTTCACGTGAGCAGACAATCATTTATCAGGCAGTTGGTCCATGGGTAACAATTGAGAACTTTACTTATGGTGACTTTGCTACTAACCGTCCTTATATTCGCGGACAGGCAGGATACTCTATCAGTGAAGATGAACTTTTGTTCTCTAAGACAAAAGAGGCAACTCCAGAACAGAAAGCTGCTACAGCTGCAAAGCGGGTTGCAAAAATTGAAATGAGTTTTGATAACGGAAAGACATTCACAGAACTTTCTAAGAATGAAAAATGGATGTATCGTATTGAAAATCAGGATATTGAAGAGGGATATCACTTCTTCCTTATTCGTGCAACCATGAAGAATGGAGAAACAGCAATTACTCGTACAATTATCCAGATAGATAATACAAAACCTACTATTCGTCTTATTGCACCAATGAAGGGAGGTCGTTATAATCAGATGCTCAATGCATCAGGTCTTTCAAATGATGATGTTCAACTTGAAGATGTAACAGTAGCTTTGCGAAAAGGTGATAAATCTTCTTATGAAGTCCCATCATTCATTCAGGGACTCTACATTGACTTCCGCTTCTGGGGTGCTACACTCTTCTCTGTAGGTGCCGGACTTACCTTCTTTGATGATGTTGTAAAGGTTCAGGCTTCATATGGTCAGTTTACACAGCAGCAGCGTGATGCAGTTTCAAATGTATTCAAGAGAGAGCTTACAGATCTTCGTTATGGTGGAAATGTTCTGTCTGGAAAGATTCTTGCTAATATTGCTTCTATTCCATTCAGTTACTTCCTTGGCCATGACTGGGATTGGCTTTCTGCTCAGTTTGCACTTGGTGCTGAGTTTGCGATGTTTGATAAAACAAACAGTGGTCGACCTCAGATCCTTTCTGCTGTAATTGGTCAGATTGAATTCCCAAAAGTTAAGATTCCGAATGTGAAGATGTTCAGTACCTTCTCATTGTACACAGAAGGTTCTGTATGGTTTATTCCAACTGATGTTTCGAGTGTTGTGAAGATTGATAACATTAAACCGCAGATTTCATTTGGTATTCGAACAAATATCTTCTAGGCGTAAAGGAGTTCAGATGTCTTATAGAAAACTGAAAGTTCTATCAGTGATACTTCTTCTTACTATCTTTTCCGGCAAAGTTTTTGCTCTGGAGGAGTATGTAAATGAAATATATAAACAGATAGACGCTTGTTTTACTTCTAAAGATGAAGCAAAATTGAATGATGTACTTTCAAAAAATACAAAAGATAAGTATTATTATTTAATTGAGAATTATACACAGAAAAGAATCCGTCGTCTTATTGTAAATAATGATTACAGTTTTGCGATGGATGCTACTCTTGCTCTTATTGAGAATAATCTTGATAATGAGGAAGCTGTAGAAATGTATTCGGTAATTTCGGATGCATATGAAATTCAGCGTAAGCACGAGGCTGAACTTGAACATCAGCGACAGCTTGAGCTTGCCAGAATTGAAATGGAAAAAGAGAAGCAGCGCGGAAATGTAGAAAAAGAATATGTTCCTGCAACTATGACTTCTTCTGGTGCAGTTTATGTTACTGGTAAGGAAACAAAACTTACAAGCTATAACTGGAAAGCTGCACTTGGAATGATAGATTTGCTTCATCTTTATGATAAGCAGGGGGATATAAGTTCAATCCATTATGGTGTATCTTTAGATTTTAGATACGAATATACAATGGAAAATAAAATGGTTATAGGAACAGACGTTTTTGCGGGATTCCAGTTTTTGGGTTTTGCAGATGAAGAAAAACTTGTTCCTTTAATCGGAGATATTGATCTTGCATTAAAGGCATCAATTCCACAGATTTCAAATAAGCTGTTCTTTAGAATTGGTTTTGATACTCTGATTGCTGGAAAATCTAAAACTGCTCAAAATACAGAGGGAGTTGTTGGTACTATGTATTCTCCAACAATTGGTCTGAAAATGGAGCGGCTGCCTCTTGGCAATGTAAAACTTGATTTAGGCGTTGACTGGCTTGCCGGTCATCTATTTGAAAAAGACGTAAAAGTAGCAGCAGCGGCTTCTATGAACCTAGAAATTCCGTTTGCAGAATTGGAAAAAGTAAAGTTGAACTTCAATATAGGAGTTAGGGATAAGTTCTTCCTGAAGAATGAAGGACTTGAAAATAGAGCAAGCGTAATTATGGCTATTGGAGTGGAAAATGTTATTAGATAAGCTTAAGAGATTTGTTATTACATTGTTAGTGGTCTTCTTTACTACTCAGGTTTTTGCAGCAACTACAGACTTGGCTATACGCTTTTTGGATAAGGCAAACGAAGCATTCGAAGAAGATAATATTGAAGATGCTTATAAGTACGTGAATCAGGCTCTTGCTGTAGCAAAGGATGAGGATTCACAGGCTAATGTTCTTATTTTTGCACAGACTGTTTACAAGGTAAAGTTACAGAAGATTCAGCAGAAGTATGATGATATGGCACTTATAGACATTAAGATGAATCTTGAAAAGTATCCTAATGTTGAAAGTACTTCAATCAAAAAACTTGTAAAGCAGATTGAACAGGATCAGGCTAATAAAGAGAAAGCTGCACAAAAAGCAGAAACTGCTGCTCAGCGTAAGGCTGAACAGGAGCGTTTTGAAGCCCAGCAGGAGTCTATGGAGGCTCAGTCTAAGGCAATAAAAGAACAGGCCGAAGCAATGAAAGAACAGGCTCAGGCAAATAAGGAATCTGCCGCTGCAATTAAGGAACAGGCTGAAGCTCAGAAGCAGAATAATAAAGAGATGAAGGAAGCCTTTGAAAATCTTGGTACTTCATTCAGTGAAAATGCAAAGGAACAGAAGCGTTCTACCCGCGTAATTGCCTTCTCTATTATTGGTATTGCTATTCTTATAGTATTTATTGTAATTCTGATTATGATAATAGTGCGCAAGGCAGCTAAAGCTTCTCAGATTCAGCAGGAACAGTATGTTCAGGCATTTAAAATGCTTGCTGCAAATCAGAACCAGACAAACCGCCTTATGCTTGGTGGAATTACAGATCTTTACAGTGGAAATCCTTCTCTCAGAATTGCAGGCTCTTCTACCTGGGCACCAGCCGCTGCGCTTCCAGATGTAACTTTTTCTGAAGAGGATGAAGAAGAACTTAAACAGCTTGCAGTAAAATGTGAAGAGATTGGTCAGCAGATTGATAATGTAACTGGCCGTAAGAATAACTCAAAGAATGTATCTGAACTTGTATATAAGCTTTCTGTACAGCTTGGTTTACCACAGGGAATGGCTATGCTCAACTTCTGTGCTGCCATGATTTATGATGCAGGATTCCTTGCAATCGATCCAGATCTTCTTCTTGCAACTCAGCTTACCGAAGAAGAAAAGCAGGCTATGAAGGAACACGTTAATCTTGCAGAAAAGCACCTTGAATTTGTACCAAAGAAATATTGGAGTGTATTTGAGGATGCGGCTATGAAGCATCATGAAAATATAGACGGTACAGGATATCCTCATGGCTTAAAGGGAGATGAAATTCCTCAGATTGCCCGCCTTATTCGTGTAGCAGAAAGTTATGTTTCACTTTCAAGTAAGCGAAGCTACCGTGGTGCAATGGATAAAGAAAGTGCACTTGAAGCTCTTAAACAGCAGCCGGGAATTTATGATACAGAAGTTGTAGCTGCACTTGATAAGATAGTTTAATCCATTATTAAATATTTGCATAATAAATGCCGATAAAGAGAGTATGAAAAAATCACTTTTTTGTACTCTCTTTGTTTTTTTAACGGCACTTACTTTTGCAGATGAAGTAAAACCGCTGTACCGTCTCCCTGAAAAAAATCCTGTAAATGCACAGGCAGGTGAATCTGAGCATGAAATATTTTTAGTTGGTTCAGATGACGGATTGTTTAGAGTTACTAACAGAAATTCTGCAATTCCTGTATGGACAGAAAGCCGTGTAGATCAGTTATTGCGTGTTGCTCTGCCAGATTCAAGTGGTGTTACAAGACCTGCCTGGCTTATGAGAACACAAAAGGGAATTTTTTATAGTAATGACCTTAAAAATTTTGAAGAACGAGATGAAGGTCTTCCATTTTTAACAATCAAAAAATATGCTGCTGGTGAAACAACTCTTGAACTTCAGATTCAGGAATTAAAAGACCTTTGTGTAAATCCTCTTAATAACAGTGAAGTTGTTACGGCAACAAAAGACAGTGTTTTCTTTAGCCGCGATGGTGGGCTAAGCTGGCAGAATTTAAGTTCTATGAGTAAGAATTCACCGGGTGTAAAAGCGGTAGCCGTTGCAACAATTGAAGATCAGACTGTTGTATTCATGGCACATCCTATATTCGGACTTTCTTATATTCTTCCTGATGAGCCTAAACCTGTCTGGAATGATATAGATGCAGGGTTTGAAAAGATGCCATCACTTACTTCTCCAGATGAAATTGCAGATATTCTGCCGGTTGTAAGAACAAATGCAGATGGCTCTGTATATTCTGAAATTTATATTTCACAGACATATATTCCACGAATTTACCGTTTAAACTGGCAGGAAAAACTTGCAGAACTGATATTTACTGGTTCTGAACCAACTGATGTTACAGATGGACTTACAACAATTGATAATGTGCTGCTTTATACGAAGCTTGAAGGTTTTGGAGCAATAGATCTGGATACTCTGCAGAGTCCTGGAACTCCGAGTCAGGAAAGAGACTGGCATGAAGCATTTAGTGCTGTTCCTGGAATGATAAATACCGCATGGATTCCACAATCTAGAAGCGGTTTTGCACGTGGATTGCAGTTGAATGAACTCTGGCTACTTTATCCGGGAACTGTGAATTCTCCGTATGCAGAAATAGCAAACGGCCGTAAAAGTATTTATGCTTCCGCATATCAGTGCAGTTTCCCGGAAGGTGTTGCTAAATTCAAAAAGATTGTCAAAGACCGAAATATGAATTCTATTGTAATTGATATGAAGGATGATTACGGATTTTTGCGTTATGATTCACACGACCCGCTGGTATTAGAAAAGTGTTCTACATCGGGTTATGCAATTAAAGACTTAAATAAATTCATTGAAGAATTTAAGAAGGAAAATATTTATCTTGTTGCACGAATTGTAACATTTAAGGATCGTTCGCTTTCTAAATATAAAAATGGAAAATATGCAGTCTGGGATAAAAAATTAAATAAGCCATGGCTGGGAATAAAAGGCTATGAAGAAGTCGTTGATGAAAACGGGGAGCCAACCGGCAGCAAGGAAACAAGCTATTATGATGAACAGTGGGTAGATCCATATTCAGAAGAGGTTTGGGAATATAACGTAGCAATAGCAAAGGAACTGGTTGCCCGTGGTTTTGATGAAATTCAATTTGACTATATTAGATTTCCTACAGATGGATTAAATCTTTATAACGCGCAATATCGCTGGCAGAATAAGGGAATGGACAAGGAATCAGCATTGATTTCGTTCTTGAAATATGCCCGTGAAAATATTAATGCACCTATTGGAATTGATATTTACGGTGCGAACGGCTGGTACAGAAGCGGAACAAGAACCGGACAGGATGCAGAAATGCTTGCTGAATATGTTGACGTAATAGGTCCTATGTTCTATCCAAGTCATTTTGAGCAGACCTTCCTGAATTATGCACCTGTTGCAGACCGTACATATCGTATTTATTATTACGGTTCATTTAGAAATACTGTTTTGTGCCGTAACAGGGCAATTATTCGACCTTGGGTGCAGTCATTTTATTTGAATGTCAGCTATGACAGACTTTATTATGATTCAGATTATATAAAAAAACAGTTCTTTGGAGTTCGTGATTCCCTGGATCGTGGTTATATGTGCTGGAATAATTCTGGTGAATACGGAACTACTCCACCGGATATAACTGAGACAGAAAACTTTATAGGAACAACTGCAGAAGCCAGCAGGGAATTCCGTAAACCTGCAATTGGTGATACAATGAAGCCCCTTTACATAGATTCGGATGTTTCTGTATTGGATAGTATTCTTTCGCCGTATCGTGAGGAAAATACAACAGTATTCCGTCCGTTCTTAAAGGTAATGCCATAACAAGGTGATTTTATGACTCCTAACCAGTACACACCGGAAGAACCAATCTCATCTATCGCAACAGCCCTGGCACCTGCAGCACTTGGAATTGTAAGAGTTTCAGGCAAGGACTGTATTGAACTTGTTAGCAAAGTTTTTTCCAGACCAAAGGCTTTGCTTGAAGCGGCAGGAAATACTCTGGTTTATGGATGGATACAAGAAAACTGTCATGCTGAACTTGTTTCAGCATCTTCTAATAGATCCCGAAACGAGTTCGGGATGACGAGTGAGGCGAAAATAGACGAGGTTATGCTTGCTGTTTATCGTGCTCCAAAAAGTTTTACCGGTGAAGATATGGTTGAGATTTTCTGTCACGGTGGTCCTGCTGTTGTAATGGCAATTCAAAAACTTATGCTTAAAAACGGCTTCCGCCAGGCAAACCGCGGCGAATATACTTTCCGCGCATTTATTAACGGAAAAACTGACCTTACACGAGCGGAAGCTGTAAAAGAAATAATTGATTCACACACTGATGTTTCGCGTTCTCATGCAGCGGGAAGACTCGCAGGTTCTCTTTTTAAAGAGATTGATTCCATTAAAAAATTAATCATTGATACGCTCGCCGCTATCGAAGTTGAAATTGAATACCCAGAAGACGAGGAAACTATTGCAGATTCTTTTGACCGTGAAGATATTGAAGCTGCGGCGGAAAGACTTGAGGCACTGGTTGAGTCGTGGCGCGGCGAAAAATTGTATCAGGACGGGGCACGGGTTGTTTTAGCGGGGCGCACGAACGCGGGTAAGTCTTCTTTATTTAACGCCATTTTGAAGGAAGAGCGCGCAATTGTAAGCGACATTGAGGGAACTACGCGCGACTGGCTGGAAAGCTGGGCGAGCATTAATGGCATTCCGGTGCGGTTGTTTGATACGGCCGGGTTGCGCCAGACAAGTGATGTTATTGAGGCTCAGGGCGTAGAAATAAGCCGTAGTCTTGTGCACGATGCGGATGTTGTTCTGTACCTTGTTGATGGTACTCAGGGCTTGAATTACGAGGATCGTGAGTTTATTGAAAAGTGCGAAGTGCCGCTGATTGTGGTTTTTACGAAGAGTGATAAAGCCGGGGTTTTAGGGGCAGCGCCCCTAGGCGAAGGGGTAGCGAGCAACGAAGTGCGAGCGCAGGGGGAGACTTCCCCCTCTGTATGCAAGATATCTTCTAAAACCGGCGAAGGCATGGCAGAGCTCTTTAAACAAATTTACACTATACTAACTGCTGGCATTGCGGGTGCGGCTACGGAACGTTCACAGGCTGGTCTTGGTTCTGCACGTCAGAAAGATGCGGTAGCGGCAGCGCTTGAGAGTGTAAGACACGCACTTGTTTCTGCTGATGATAATTACACTCTTGATGCGGTTGTGCAGGATCTGGAAGATGCCCTCGACTCTCTTGGTGAAGTAACAGGAGACGTAACTCCAGATGACGTGCTTGGAAGTATTTTTGCAAACTTCTGTGTGGGCAAGTAATTGTGTGAAAATGGTCTGATTGCGGAAAACTGATAATTCCGTTAAAATAATATGAATTTAATATACAGGAGTTTTATATGTGCGGCATTGTCGGCTACGTTGGAAATAAAAATGCTACATCTGTTTTAATCAGGGCTTTAAAAAAACTGGAATACCGTGGTTATGATTCTGCAGGTATTGCAGTTTATACTGGTGATGAAATTGTTGTAAAAAAAGTAAAAGGTGCTTTGAAAAATCTTTCTGAAAGAATCACCGGAGAAGTAATTCCTGAAGGTTTGAAGGGTAATGAATATTCTGATTATGAAAATAAACTTGCACTCAAAACTGATGAATTTGTAAAGGGAACTTTAGGAATAGGTCACACACGCTGGGCTACTCATGGCGAACCAAGTGACACAAACAGTCATCCTCATACAAATATGGATGGCACAATTTCAATTGTTCATAATGGTATTATTGAAAACTATGCTGATTTGAAGGCTAAACTCCAGGCTCAGGGTGTTGTATTTAAGTCTCAGACTGATACTGAAGTTGTTGTTCATCTTCTTGATCAGAAATATAAGGCAACTGGTGATATTTTTAAGGCTGTAATTGAAACTTTGCATATGCTTGAAGGTTCTTACGCTCTTGGTGTTGTATGCAAAAATTATCCTGACAGAATTATTGCTGCACGTAAGGAAAGTCCTCTTATTGTTGGTCTTGGCAAGGGTGAAAATTTTATAGCTTCTGATGTTCCTGCTATTCTGGAGCACACTCGTGATGTTTACTATCTTGGTGAGCGTGAGCTTGCTGTTTTGTATACTGACCATGTTGATCTTTTCAATTTTGAAGGTGAAAAAATCATTAAGCAGCCTAGTCATGTTGAATGGGATATTGATGCGGCAGAAAAGGGTGGCTATGAGCACTTTATGATTAAGGAAATTCACGAGCAGCCTAAGGGTCTTACTGATACTATGAGACCTCGCATTGTGAAAGATGGTTCTGGTAAGCCTACTGATGTTTATTTTGAAGAAAATAAAATGGATGATGCCTGGAAAAAGGCAAGTCGTGTTGTAATTACTGCCTGCGGTACTGCCTACCATGCTGGTGTTGTTGCAAAATATGCTTTTGAAAAAATTGCACGTATGAAGGTTGACGTGGACGTTGCTTCTGAGTTCCGCTATCGTGACCCTATTCTTGATAAGAGTGATATTTTTATGGTTGTTTCTCAGTCTGGTGAAACGGCTGATACTTTGAGTGCTTTGCGTCTTGCTAAGGCTCAGGGACTTAAGGTTGTTGCAATTACTAACTGTGTTGGTTCGACTGTAAGCCGCGAGGCTGATGATGTAATTTATACTCTTGCTGGTCCGGAAATTGCGGTTGCTTCTACTAAGGCTTATACAACTCAGGTTTTGTGTATGTTCCTGCTTGCAATTAAAGCTGGTAAATTGCGCGGCACTTTGAGTGATGAAGAGGCAACAAAGCTCTTGAGCGAGCTGGAAGGTATTCCTGCAAAGATTCAGCAGATTCTAGATGGTAAAGACATTATTCAGAAGTTTGCTTCTCAGCAGTTTAATAAGGATAAGATTTTCTACATTGGACGCCAGTTTGACAGTGCTACATCTCTGGAAAGTGCTTTGAAATTGAAAGAGGTAAGTTACATGCATTCGGAGGCTTTTGCTGCCGGCGAACTTAAGCATGGTCCTATTGCTTTGATAGATCCTCAGACTCTGGTTGTGGCTATTGCCAGTGAGCCTAAGCTTTATGATAAGATTGGCTCGAATATGGTTGAGGTAAAGAGCCGCGGGGCAACTGTTATGGTTATTACTCAGGATGAGGGCGATGCGTTTGACGGTAAGGCTGATTTAGTCTTCAAGATTCCAGAGTGTTCTTCTACACTTGCTTCACTGCTTACTGTAATTCCAGCTCAGCTGTTTGCATATTATTGTGCAATTATGCGCGGCTTTAATCCAGATAAGCCAAGAAACCTTGCAAAGAGTGTTACTGTAGAGTAATTAATTATTTGAGATAATTCTATTTCGACCGCTGGTCTTTGCTTCATACATGGCATGGTCTACGCGGTCAAAAATTACTTGTGCAGTATCACCTTTCTTTAATTCTGTTAAACCGATACTGCAGGTAATTTTTATTTTCTTTTCAAAATGTGAATCTTCAATTTTTTGTCTTAGTTGTTCGGCAATTGGCTGAAGTTCTTTGAGATTCATTCCATAGCAGACACACACGAATTCTTCGCCACCCCATCTTCCAATTGTAAAATTATAGGGTTCAATAAACGTGTTTATTACTTTTACAAATTGTTTAAGAACATAGTCTCCAACGGAATGCCCGTAATCATCATTAACTTTTTTGAAATAATCAATATCAAGCATCATATAAGAAACGGGCTTTTTATTCGTGTTGTAGGAATCGATTGAATTAATAATTTCTGTTTCAATTCTGCCATGATTGAAAATGTTTGTAAGAGGATCTTTTGAAGCAAGCTCTTCGTAGCGTTTGAGGGTATCGAAAAGCTTAAGATGATTTTCGTGAATATTTTGTACCATGAAAACAAATCTAAAATCTTCTTCATTGGTTGTATGTGCACGACTGAAAATCAGCTTTACCCAGATGTATTTGCCTTCCAGGTTTTTCATCTGGCAATCAAAAGAAGTTGCGCGGCCGGGTTCGAGATTTTTCTTAAGGTAGTCAGGATCTGTGCGTTCAAGGAAGAGCTTCTGGTCATCTGGCCAGATCATATTTACAATCATCTGTCGCCAGGATGAGTATTTAACATCGTAGTTTTGTGGATTTGTAGACATTTCGGTGATGTTTATGCTGTATGAAATATCTTTAATCAAATCGACATACATAGAAAAAAGGAATGTATTCTGTATTGTATCAAGTTTGCGATCTGTTAATACTTCTCTTAAGTGCTCATGACTATCTAGTTCATCAAGAATAAAAATATATTTTTCAAAAGATTTATCAATAGGGTAAATAGAAACCTGAATAAGATGAATTTTGTTTTGAAAATTTAAATTGATTCGGTCAACGTATTTTCCCTTAAATTTTCCAAAGAGTGGTATAAACACATGATAATCATCTGTAATTTTATCTGGCTTGTCATGCAGATGAAACCAAAGTTTTTCAATAAGGTTTTTATAGGTGCCTTCATTATCTATCAGCTGTTCAAAAAGTCCCTGCTTTTTTATTGTGTGATAGGCATCATTCTTTGAGTCAACAATAATTATTGCATCAACTTTCTGAAATAATAAATCAGAAACACTTTCTTTGGAATAACTATTCATACTAAAACCTTTTAATCCTAGTCTTTTTATTATTACACTATGTTTCTAACTTTTCAATCTTTTTTTTAGCTTATTGAATTTTTTGTGATAATCTGATACATTATAAAAACATTCCGGGCCATTAGCTCAGTGGTTAGAGCAGAGGACTCATAATCCTTTGGTCCTAAGTTCAAGTCTTAGATGGCCCATGTTTTAAGGATTCTGTGTGAAACAGGATCCTTTTTTTATATCTTTCAAAACTCGCAGGTATAACCTGCTCGTGCGCCATACGATGGTAGAACCTAAAACGACCCGCTGCCGCAGCTCGTTTTTTAACGGTTCTGCTATCGTAGGCGAGTTCAAGTCTTAGATGGCCCAAAAAAAATCCAGTCTTGCGACTGGATTTTTTTTTGCTTACTTATGGGGGATGTTAGCGGTCGAAACCGTCCATAGTCTGAATCTTTCCATCCGGCTTAAAGGTAAGCTCGCGGAACTTTACGTTACGCTTCTGGTTGATACCATTTGAGCGTTCGCAGTCGTGGTAGAAGAGGTACCACTTGCCGTTGAACTCGAGGATTGAGTGGTGTGTTGTCCAGCCAAGAACCGGTGAAAGAATACATCCACCGTATGTATATGGTCCGTAAACGTTCTTGCTTGTTGCATAGCACAAAAGGTGTGATGTACCTGTTGAGTATGTGAAGTAGTAAGTGTCATCCTTTTTGAACAACCATGGATCTTCGAAGTAGCGGCGAACATCATCTCCACCTGTAAGAGGCTGTCCTTTTTCATCAACAATTACGAGGTCGCGCAAATCTTCTGCGAGTTCCTTCATATTGTCTTTAAGAAGTGCGATTTTTGGTGTACAGGCAGGTTCTTTTCCCTGTGGTTCTTTATTGTCTGCGCTCCATTTGTTGTCGCGGTACTGATCAAGCTGTCCGCCCCAGAGTCCACCCATTGTAAGGTAGTATTTGTTGTCTGTGTCCTGGAAGCAGCATGGGTCAATAGAATAAGTACCCTGAATATAATCGTCTTCCGGTGTGAATGGACCTTCTGGCTTATCGCCTACTGCAACACCTACGCGGAACATTCCTGTTTTGTCGCGAGCTGGGAAATAGAAATAGTATTTTCCATCTTTTTCTGCACAGTCAGGAGCCCAGAGCTGTTTGCTTGCCCATTTTACATCTTTAAGAGTGAAAACACAGCCGCAATCTCGTGGGTATGTTTCTGTGTCTTTCATTTCGTAAACGTGATAATCTTTCATATCATACTGGTCACCGTTGTCATTGCTTTCTACATCGATATCTTCGTCATGTGAAGGGTAGATGTAAATCTTTCCGTTGAAAACGTGTGCGGAAGGGTCAGCTGTGTAAAGGTCGTTTACAAGTGGCTTTTTTTCGATACTCATATATTCTCCTGTTAGTGCCTGATTTTACAGGCCACAAATTTTAGGCAACCGGTTGCCTAATTTAATTCATTATATTATCTAGTCATTATTTGTTCAATCAGCGGTATTACCTAGGGGATTTAATCGCTTTATTGTATTCTCAACGGTGTTTGATGTAGCAATTTATTCTCTTATTGCACCGGGTGTTTCAAGCTCGGCGTTACGGGCTGCACACCAGGTGCCTTTTTTGAGGGCTGCTTCTATATCGCCATTCTGAAGGTATTCGTAAAGAAATCCTGCATTAAAGCTGTCGCCGCATGCAGTTGTGTTCAATGCTGTGACTTTTTCTGCAGGGCATTCGTAGAATTGACCTCGGACTGCAGCTAAGGTAGAGTCAGTGCCTCGGGTTATTACAATTATGTTTGCAAGCTCCTGACTTTTTTTGATGATTGCTTCTTTGAGTGGTGTTGTGGCAATTTCCGGGAAGGTGGTGCGGAATTCTTCTTCATTAATTTTGATGATTTGAGGTATTGCAGTGGCAAGGGTTCTGGTCATATCAGAACCAATAAAATCTGCCAGAAATATTTTTCCAGCATCCTGTGTCATTCCACTGATTGTAGCATATAAATCTTCACTCCAGATTGCTGGACGGCTTCCGGCAAGTAAAACACCGTCGACTTGTGGAAGTATATCATTTATTATTTTAAGCAGTTTGATTTCAGCAGAGGCAACTGCCTTTTTTTCTTCATCACTCTTTAGTACAGGTTCGCCAACAACAAGTTCTGTTGTAGTTCCGGCTGTACGGTCAAGAAGAGTCCAGCATTCACGTGTTGCACCAGGAATTGTGGTGTATAAAAGATTAAGTTTGTCGCGCGCGGCATCGTCTGTAAATTTTTTTACATTATTTTCTCCGAGTGGGCATACTATTATGCTGCAGCCTGATTCCAGCTGTTCAAGTACGCGGGCACTGTTTACGGCTTTTCCAGATGCATCCTGCCTGTAGTGTTTTGAACGGTTAACTTTTGTGAGGGCAAGTGAGTCAAAACTAATTGTTCTTTGAATTGTAGAGCTTAAACAAATGCAAAGTATTTTTTTCATAAAATATCCTTTATTTCATAAATAGAATTCATTCTGATTGTTTTACCGGCTTTTCCGGTTTTGTTTGCAGCTCTTGCCTTAATCATAGATTCCGCATCTTCTGCCAGGGGTTTTCCATTTGAGTTTCCAATCAAAACTGCAGTTCCACCAAGTGCTACCCAGCCGTCGGTATATTTTTGCATATCATCCAGAAAAAGGGTGTTTTCAATGTTTGCCCCAACTTTATGTAAAGCTGCCATAAATGCATCAGGATATGGTTTTCCATTAAAGCCCGCATCACGTATATCAGTTACAGCTTCAAACAAATCTGCAATTCCAAGTTTTCCTAAAACTGTATCGGCGTGTTCATGTGGTGCGTTAGTTAAGACTGACATCGGCATATTAAGTGAAATAAGAAACTCCCGGAGACCTGGCTGTGGAGGCAATTCATCAGCTTCGTTTGCAGGGTGCACATGTGCCAGAAATCCTTCTATATTAGTCATTCCTTCTGCTCTAAGCCATTCAAGAGTAGTAGAGTAATGAACAATTCTCTCTGCCCTGAGTTCAATTGCCTTCTCCATATCACAATGAAAAAACTCTGCGACACATTCAAGCATTCGTCGTGTAATCCCTTTATCCATGGCAGAGCTTGAAGGGTAAAGTGTGTTATCCATATCAAAAAGAAGGTGAGAAAATTTCATAGTTTAAATTATACCAAAATATTTAACTAGCGTTAATGCATATCTCGTTGTAAAATATATGGAAGATGAATTCGTTTTTGTTCAATCATATCAGATTTCAAATTGCCTCTCTTACAATTCTGCTGATTCTTGAGGTAATTTATTTTCTGAGGCCAAAAATAAAACTCGTCTCAAACAGAATTTTTACCGTTTTAATGGTTAGTTCTCTCTTATACCTTATTTTTGATTTTGCAACTGTATTTGCTCTTGTATATTTTGATTATCTTCCCCTGTGGTTTGTTCGTTTTACTCATCAGGGGTTTATTATATGTTTGTATGTAGCACTATCATGTATTTATCTTTACATTGATATGCTTAATCGGGATCAGAGACCTTATACAAAACCTGAACTCTCGCTTATTATTGCTTCGTATGTAGTAGCGCTTGCTTCTGCTTTATTTGCTCCAATTGATTACTATATAGAAGAAGATGGAATTTATTCTTATGGTTTGATGGTAAACTGTGTATATGCGGTGCTCATTATTTATTCATTTATGACAGTTTTTCAAACATTGCGCCATATGAAAAATAAAGCACACCGTAAACAGAAAATCTGCGTGCTTATGACAATGGCTTTGTGGATCGGTTTTGGTGGGGCACAGATTCTTGAACCTAAGATTTTGATTTCCAGTGTTGGTATCGCGGCAATTATTCTGCTGATGTTTTTGTCGCTTGAAAATCCTTCTGAATATCTTGATGGTGAAACCAGAGCTTTTAATTATTATGCATTGAGAACAGTTTTGCAGGAAAGTCTTAATCGTGAAAAAGAATTTGCGGTTGTAAGTATAGAGCTTGATGAAGCAACAATTATTGAGAATTATGCAAGCAACACCATGATTTCTGATGTTCTTACAGAAATTAGAATTTATGTTGAAAAGACTTTTAAAACTCAATGTTACCGTATGAACCGTATGACTCTTGTCTTCATTATTGATTTCAAGAGAATTTCAAAGTTAAATACTTATCTTGAAATACTTGTAGATCGTTTTTCTCAACCCTGGGAATTTAAGGATAAATCAATTCGGTTGAATTCTCATGCAAATGTACTTTGTTGTCCTGAAGATTTCCCTTTTGACGGAAGTGTTCAGGAACTTTTAGACTTTGCAGAAGAAGCTGAAACTTACGGACAGACAATTGGTTTTATCAAACGCATTGATGAGAAAGCTCGTGAAAAACGAATCAGGCATCGTAAGATTCTTCATGTGGTTTCTGATGCTATAAAAGCTGATGCAATAGAAATGTATTATCAGCCGATTTATAATATGTCTCAAAAACGTTTCTCAAATGCCGAAGCACTTGTCCGCTTAAAAGATGAGCAGACAATTGGTTATGTTTCGCCGGAAGAATTTATTCCTCTTGCAGAAAAAAAAGGTATGATTATGCCTTTGAGTAGTTTAATTTTTAATCATGTTTTCAGTTTTATGTCTGAAAATAATCTTCGAAAAAAAGGTGTAAATCATATTGAAGTAAATCTTTCGGGCTTACAGTCTGTAGATGCAAATCTTCCAAAATTAATGAAGTCTCTTTTGATGAAGCATAATATAGCTCCGGATAGTGTAAACCTTGAAATTACAGAATCTATTGCAGTAACTTCCGGTTATATGCTTAAGAAGAATATGGAAGAGTTGAGAAAGTTTGGCTGTTCTTTTTCTATGGATGATTTTGGTACTGGTTATTCAAATCTTTCCCGTATTGCAAAAGCCGATTTTGAAATGATAAAAATAGACAAAAGTTTATTGTGGCCGTGTTTTAAGGAAGATGGAACAGATGGTACAAAAAATGCAAAAATCCTTCTTGAAAATATGATAAGTATGCTGCTGCAGATAGGCCGCAAGATTGTTGTTGAAGGTATTGAGACTAAAGAACAGTATGAATATCTTGAATCGTTAGGAATCACTTACGCGCAGGGCTTCTATTTCAGCAAACCGCTGACAGAAGCCGAGTTTGTAAAATTTATTGAAGAGAACAATCGGCAGGACTATTTGAGTTCTTAGAAGCAAGCCCCGCCATTTTACTGAACGTCTTTTCAAGATACTGTGCCTCGCCTTCAGAAAGGCTTGCGCGGCTCAATATGCTGCGCCAGAAGTTTTCCATATCTTTGCGGCCAGGCATTTTAAAAAATCCGATTTTCTGCATATTGTCCGTAATGGTCTGAACTGTGCGGTCAACACGTTCGAGTGTTAGTGGCGTATAACCGTGGTATTCACCTTTTTTCTGGACAAGAGCTTTTCTGAAAAGATGATAGCTCATAATCTGAACTGCGTGGCTAAGATTCAACGAACCAAAATTATCTGAAGAAGGTATTGTTACACCCAGGTTACATTCATCCAGTTGTTCGTCTGTAAGGCCTGTGCGTTCATTTCCAAAAATTACGGCAACCTTTGCATTTTGTGTAATGCTTTCTGCCATATCCGCAAACTCTTCCGGTAAAAGAAGTTTTCCGCGCTTCTTGCCACGGCGGCGGGTTGTGCCTGCACAGATTGCGCAGTCTGCTGTTGCTTCGGTTATAGAGTTATAAAAGTTTGCCTTATCAAAAATGCCGCCTGCGTGAATTGCAAGCACGTGAATATGTTCTATGTCATAATCAGCTTTGTTGCCGACAATTCGGAGTTCGCTTATATCATTGTTCGCCATTGCACGGCATGCAGCACCAATGTTTCTGGATTCATCCGGATGGTCTAATACAATTACAATGTTGTTGAGATTCATGGATTTAGTATAAGAAAAATTCAAACTTGTGGCAAATAGTGTAGATATAGATTGTTACGTCGCTCTGCTCGCTCACAATGACGCGTCATTGTGAGCGAAGCGAAGCAATCCATTCTTATATTACTTCTGCTTTTTCAAAAGTCTCAGACTATTCAAAACTGCAAGGATTGTAACACCTACATCACCGAAGACTGCAATCCACATGTTTGAAATACCGAGGGCACTAAGAAGGAGAATAGTTCCTTTGATTCCCAGTGCACCATAGAGGTTTTCGTAAACTATGCGCAAGGTGCGTCGGCTGATTTTGATTCCGTCTACAATTTTGCTTGGCTTGTCTTCCATTACGATGATGTCTGCGGCCTCGATTGCGGCATCACTACCCATGCTTCCCATTGCAATTCCAGCATCGGCGCGGGCAAGAACTGGTGCATCGTTTATTCCGTCTCCTGTGAAAATAAGGGTGCCGCGCTTTTTGCCGTTTTTGCCTTTGAGTTCATTAAGTAGTTCTTCTACTTTTGCAAGTTTGTCTGCACTTAGTAACTGGCCGTAAGCTTTCTTAAGACCGAGTTTTGCAGCAACTGTGTGTGCTGCGCGTTCGTTATCTCCTGTGAGCATTACAACATTCTCGACACCGATCTTATGAAGACCTTCTACAGTCTGAGCAGAATCATCTTTAATTTCATCGCTGATTACAATATGACCGCTGTATTTTCCTTCGCTTGCAACATGGATGATTGTTCCATCCAGATGTTCAGGGCATTCGTCATATTTGATTCCAAACTGATCCATGAGCTTTGTGTTACCGGCAAGAACTTCCTTACCGTTTACAAGAGCTTTAATTCCCTTACCGGATATTTCTTCAACATTTTCAAGTTTTACTTGATCACAGCATTTGTCATGATGAGCGGCTTTGAGTGAAGCAGAAATTGGGTGTGTTGAGAACATTTCTGTGTGGGTTGCAAGTGCAAGAAGTTCTGTTTCTGTAATTGCAGGATCTGTCGCGTGAATATGTGATACAACAAAGTTTCCTTTTGTAAGGGTTCCTGTTTTGTCGAATACGGCAGTTTTTGTTTTACCAAGTGCTTCGAGGTAAACGCTTCCTTTGATTAAGATTCCTTTTCTGGCAGCAGCAGTGATTCCGCCACAGAAAGAAAGTGGAATTGAAATTACAATTGCACAAGGACAGCTTACTACGAGGAACATAAGTGCGCGGTATACCCAGGTGTTCCAGGTTGCCTGCCAGTTCCAGTTGCCGGTTTTGAAGCCGATTATGAGGCTTGGTATGATTGCGAGCGCAATTGCTGAGTATACAACGATTGGTGTGTAAACTCTGGCAAAGCGGGTAACAAACTGTTCTGACTTTGTTTTGTTTTCAGTCGCATTTTCTACGAGTTCGAGAATACGTGCAAGTGCTGAGTCTCCTGCATGACGGGTTGTACGGATTTCCAGAACTCCCTGTTTGTTTATTGAACCGGAGAGAACTTCGCTTCCGACACTTACGCGGCGTGGAATACTTTCTCCAGTGAGGGCAGATGTGTCTACAAAGCTTTCGCCGTCTACTACAACGCCGTCGATTGGAATGCGGTCACCAGGTTTTACTATGATTACAGAATCTGTTTCTACTTCTTCAGGAGTAACTTCACGGGTTTCTGTTCCAATTTTTACTGTTGCATGGTCGGGGCGGAGTTTTGCAATTTCTTCTATTGAGTCTCGGGATTTATCTACGGCATAATCTTCGAACTTTTCACCAACCTGATACAGAATCATAATGGCAACGGCTTCTTCATATTCGCCAAGAAGAATTGCACCAATGGATGCAACTGACATTAAGAAGGATTCATCCATCAGTTCGTCGTGAAAGAGATTTGAAACGGCACCGATTACAATATCTTTTCCTGTGATGATATAGGCTGCGAAGTAAAGCACCATGTAAATTGCGCGGTGAATTAAATCTGCCTTACTAACGTTAGTTAGCCAAGATGCTACAGGTAAGTGTTCAATAACTAATCCAAGTACAAAAAGTATTGCGGCAAGAATCAATTGTTTTACAGTGAGCTCGCTTTCTTCTTCTTCGCCGTGTTCGTGGTTGTGTGAATGTCCGTGTTCATGGCCACAACCGCAGCTGCATCCCCCGTGGGAATGTTCATGATGGTGGTGGTGACCGTGCTCGTGACACTCGCAATGATCATCATGGTGGTGATGTTCGTGATCATGACAATCGCAGTGGTCGTCATTATGATGATGTTCGTGGTTATGTTCATGACACTCACAGTTGTCATGGTGCTCATGATTATGTTCATGTTCTTCATGGCACTGGCACTCTTTGTGCTCGTGTTCTAATTCTTGTTCATCCATATACTTCTCCATTTGTATTTAGCAGGGCGTTGCGGGGCGGCGGTTGAGCCCCGCAGAGAGGGTAGCGACCAACGAAGTGGGCGCGTAGGGGGAGACTTCCCCCTCCTCTAAATTATTCTAATTCCAGAATGTGCTCAAATCCGCATTCCAGAATACTCTTTACATGGTCATCTGCGAGACTGTAATAAACAATCTTTCCGTCGCGTCTTGTTTTAACAAGGTTTGAATCGCGCAGATTTTTTAATTGATGTGATACAGCGGAAATTGACATTCCGAGCAGGGCTGAAATATCGCAGACACACATATCACTTTTATCCAGCGAATAAAGAATTTTTACGCGGGTTGTATCCCCAAAAATCTTGAAAAAATCAGCAAGGTCACAGATTACTTCGTCTTTGGGAAGAGTCTCGCGCACAGCTTTGACTACTTCATTGTGAATTATTTCGCATTCACAGATTTCTTCGTTCTTCATATGACTCCTTTATAGTTGTCTCATTTGAATACTTGAACAATTGAGCAACTATTCAAATAATAATCTCATTTGAATGATTATGCAAGTGTTTTCTTTTTGATTTATGATATTTTTATTATTTTTTTCCTATCTTAAAAATCTGTGGTATAATTATTGTATATTTTTGGAGTATAAAAAATGAAATGCATTAAATGTGGTACCATGCTTCCTGATGAAGCAAACTTCTGTTTTAAATGCGGATATCCTGTTGGCGATGTAAAAATTCTTCGTTCCTGCGAGGAATGTGGTAATACTCTCAGCACTATGGATAAATTCTGTTCACGATGCGGCGTTCCTGTAAAGGTTGTGAAAGAGGGTGTGGGTGTTGCACAGTCAGAAGATAAATCTCGTGTACAGCTTGGAAAAACTCCAAAAATGATTCTGATTCCGGGCGGCCAGTTTGTAATGGGCGGTGGTTCACGCAACAGTCTTGTAACGCTTGTAAGTTATTATCTTGCAGAAGTTCCTGTAACTCAGCTTCAATATTCGTATGTAATGGGAAAAAATCCTTCTAAACTTGTGGGCGACAATCGGCCTGTAGAATGCGTAAACTGGTGCGAGGCAATCATCTATTGTAATATGCTCAGTAAGTTAAACGGTCTGACTCCATGCTACAGTATTGGAACTTCTACAGATTTGAGTGCTTTTGAATCAACTAGTCCTGTATGGAAACGAATTGTCTGCAACTTTACTGCAAACGGCTATAGACTTCCGACTGAAGCTGAATGGGAATATGCTGCACGTGATGGTAAGACTTCTACTCCAAATCCTTATGCGGGAAGTTCAAATATAAATGCTGTTGCCTGGTATGGTGAAAACAGTGGTATCACAAGTCACGACGTTGCCTGCAAAGATCCGAATGCACTTAAGCTTTATGATATGTGCGGTAACGTTGCTGAATGGTGCTGGGACTATTATACTCCAACACTTCCTGCTGGTGCTCAAACTAACCCTCATGGCCCGACAACCGGCGATATGCACGTAAAACGTGGCGGAAGCTGGCTGGATGATCCTCAGCAGTGCACAGTTTTCTATCGCAGCGGAAGTGCTCCAAACGGAAAGAGCAGTAGTCTGGGCTTTAGAGTTTGCTGCTCTGCTGTTGGCGAGACCATGTAATTACAAGATATATCTGACTTGCAAAATACTAAAAACAGTGAGACAATAAAAATATGACTATTACAGAAAACAAAACTCCAAATTCTCTTGAACTCGTGATTTCTGGGCGGCTTGATACTGCTACGGCTCCAGAGCTTGAGGCTAAGCTTAAAACTATTCCAAAAGATACACAGACTCTTTATCTGAATCTTTCTAATATTCAATATATTTCAAGTGCGGGTTTGCGGGTTGTGCTTCTTGCGCATAAACTTATGCTTCCGATTGGCGGTAAGATGATTATTCGTCAGCCGTCGGCATTCTGTAAACAGGTGCTTTCAGCTACAGGTATGGATAGTATTTTAACTGTTGAATAATTATTGCTGGTGGATAGTTTTTATTATTCGTAAACAGTTCATTCCATCTTTATATTCATAAGAAACTGTATCCATAAATTTCTTTGTAAGGTAAATGCCGAGGCCGCCGATTTCGCGTTCTTCGGCATTTAATGTTATGTCCGGGTCTGGCTTTGCAAGCGGATTGAATGGAACTCCGCTGTCGCTGAATGTTACTTCAAGTTTATCATTTTCAAAACTGCAATTTATGCTTGCTTCAGCCGAGCCGGAATAATGGGCTATGTTTACAAAAATCTCTTCTACTGCTAAATCAATCTGATTCAAAATCATTTCGTCACAAACTGATGGCAGCAATGAGTGTATAAAATCATTTACGGTCTGAAGGCTTTCGTCATTTGCTTTGACTCTCAATTCCATAAGTACTTCCTTCTAGCGGCCTTTGAAAACCATTTCGAGCATTGTGATATCATCAAATTGAGGTGCCTCATCGACAAACTCGTTTATATCATTGTGTACAAGATCCAGAACTTCGTGAGGAGTTTTATCAGTTGCACCTTTCATTACTGTAAGAAGCCGCTCTTCTCCATAAAGTTCGTTCTGCAGATTTGTTGCTTCTGTAACACCGTCGGTGTAAACAAACAACCGGTCACCTTTTGTTAACCTTGTACTGTGAGTTGTATAAGGAATGCCATCCATTCCGGCAAGCATAAGATTTGGTTTTGTCGTAAGATATTTGATTTCTCCATTTTGAAGAATGAGCGGTGCATTGTGGCCTGCATTTGCAAATTTAAATTCTCCTGTAGAAAGTGTGAGAATTCCAAGCCAGCAGGTTACAAAGAGTCCGCTTTCGTTTCCTTCGCATAAAATGCGGTTTACATGTTCAAAGATTTTTGCCGGGTCGTGTTCATGTGCCGCAGTATCTTTTATTAAGGTTTTTGTGATGACCATGAACAGTGCGGCAGGAACTCCCTTTCCGCTTACGTCTCCAACAACCAGTGCAAAATGGTCATCATCAATCATATAAAAATCATAAAAATCACCGCCAACTTCCTTAGCTGGTTCCATAGTTGCAAAAAGTTCTACTTCCTTGTGATTTTCATATGGCGGGAAAACACGGGGAAGCATTTCTGCCTGAATCTGAGTTGCAACATTGAGTTCTGCACCAAGCCTTTCTTTTTCGGCTGTGGTATGTGTAAGGTCTTGAATATAACGATTAAGATCCTGGCTCATTTTTTCTACAGATTTTGCAAGGGTACTGATTTCATTATAACCATGAACTTTTTTAAGAATGCCGGAGAGTTCTCCATGCTGTTCTGCCAGATGTGAAGTTTCATGGGTTACAAAGAGGATAGGGCGGATAATTCCCATATATAAAAAGAGTGCATAGAGGGCAATAAAAATTGCGGTAACTACAAGTGCCCAGATTATTATGGATGTCAGGAATTTCTTTTTGTAAGATTTGATTTCGTGCATTGGTTTTACAATACTGACAATTGCACAAGGTTTGCCGTTTGAACCTATAAGTGGAACGGCAGAGGTTACGTGGCCGCCACCTTTCTTATAGGAAAACATACTGTAATTTTCTCCGTCTTCAATAACGCCACGGAGTTTACCTATATAGTAGTCATCTTTTTTTTCAAGAGATTGAACGTAGCCGAGTTCAATTACTTTACTGTTTTTTTCTTTGCTATTTACGGTATCAAAAACGTAGGTGCGGGACTTATAATCCGGGGCAATTGTGGTTACATAAACGTAAACAAGTTCTGAGGCTTCTGTAATATCGATAAGCCGTTGATTTGTTGTTTCCCATTCTTCATCAGGTCCATTTGCAAGCCAGTATTCCAGTTTGTCTCCATTAACATATGTTGCGGCTGTTTGTGCAAACTGTTCTGTTACATTGCCGTAAATTACTTCGAGTTCTTTTTTGAATTCGCGGTAGCCGTTGTAGCTGTTTACAAAACACATTACAGCGCCAAAAATAACTCCGCCTAAAATAAGTTCAAGTCCAAGAACTGAAATACGAAATTTCTTTTTCATCAGAATACCTCTGTTAAATTATACAGCATATTCTGAGAATGAGAAAATTTTTTATGCCTTATAAAGATCTACGGTTGTGTTGAGGGCTGCTTTGATGTCGGCGAGATTATCCTGATTCAGAACTGCAATTCGGAAAATTGCTGATTCCATGAGTCCGTACAAAGTTTCGTTTGCGTCTTTTACGTTGAGTTCTTTGAACTCTCCGGTTTGAATGCCCTTAATTAAAATGGTGCTCAAAAGATGTCGTACACGAATTACGCGACGGCGAACTCGTTCGCTTGTGTCTACTCCGGATTTTTTGAGCTGCATAAGATAATTCAAAAGAACGCTGAAGAGTTTTTTATTATGTTCGCAGGCATCAGTTAGAGTTTCCAGAACTTTGCGTAATGCCTGTTCAGAATTGAGGTTTGAATCAGTCATAATTGCTTTAAGGGCAATTTCAACTTCGGAAAGCAGTTCCTTGATGCTTCCCAGGAAGATTTCATGTTTATTCTTAAAATAGATATAAAGAGTGGTACGGGTGATTCCGCAGCGGTCGGCAATTTTCTGGAAGGTTGCATCTTCGTAACCTTCTTCAATAAAAACATCGAGCGATTTCTGAAGTATTTCCTGCTTGCGTTTGTCATGCTCAACTACAATTGCCATCTAACTTTCTCCTTATCTCCTGTAAATATAGAAAGAGGTATCAAGATTTCCAGCTTTAAGTTTTTTGATTGCGGAAGTCTTGTGACCAAAATTTTCCTGAAACTCTTCATTTGAAGTAATGATTCCGATATCCCAGCCGTTGAAGTCTGTCCAAAGACTCTGCATATTTTTGTAGAGTTCGCGGGCCTGGTCTGCATCTCCGAGACGTTCACCGTATGGAGGATTACACAAAATAAGACCTTCATCATATGGTGCGGCAAGGTCTGCAAAATCTGACTGAATGAAATCCGGGCGTGGAATGTGTGCACTGATTCCGATTGATTTAAGTGCGCGGCCAGCCATTACACAGGCATATTCGGCATTTTTCTTTGAACGTTCAACTGCGGCATTATCAATATCTGAACCGGTAATGCGGACTTCAACATCTGTGCGGATTTTTGAGGCTTCTTCGTCACGAATCTGCTGGGCACGTTCTGCATTATAAATAGGAAGATTTTCCAAAGCAAAGCGGCGGCCGAATCCAGGTGCAACATTGAAGGCATAAAGAGTTGCTTCAATTGCAATTGTTCCTGAGCCACAGAACGGATCGTGAAGCGGAGTCTTACGGCGCCACATCATTTCCTGAAGAAGAACGGATGCAAGAGTTTCGCGGAGTGGAGCAATTCCACCATCTACACGGTAACCTCGTTTGTGAAGAGGAAGACCCGAAAGATCTAGTAAAATCAAAACCTTGTTTTCATCTACATAAACGCGGATATCAGATTCTTCTCCGGTCTCGGGCATGGAAGACATTTTCCATACGTCACCGAGTTTTGAGTAAATTGCTTTGTGAACAATTCCCTGAATGGAATGTTCTGAATTGAGTTTGCTTTTGTAAGTGCGGACTTTATCTACAATGACTCTTGAATCTTTGCGTAAAAAATCCTGCCAGCTTATAGTGTAAGTTCCATCATAAAGAGCATCAAAATCTAAAGCCTCATATTCTGCAAGCTGGAGGTAAACGCGGTCTGCTGTACGCAGGCAAAGATTTGCCTTAAAAAGAGCATCATCATCACCAAGAAAACTAACGCGTCCGGGTGCGTTGCCATTGAGTTTGTAACCTAAATGTTTAATTTCGTTGCCGAGAATTCGCTCGGCTCCGACTGCGCATAATGCGACCAGAGTATTCATACTGGTTTAAAATACCATTTTTACATATTTTGTTCAATTGTCATTATTGATGGACTATTGATCCTGAATTATTGTGCAGATCGGTAATCAAGGCCAGCCTCACCCAGCTGTGAAGGAATATTTAGAATACTGTCGCTTCCGGCACCCTTAATAGTAATGCTTTCTGGTTCAGTCCATGCAATATACATCGTTTCAAGTTTATCTTCTTCTGCGTTCTCATCAACATAAACATTACGTTGAGCAACAATTCCTACTATTGATATATTAGTATCTAGAAAATAATTTGGAAGAATATTTCTTAGAGGAATAATAGTATGATTATCAATTGAACTAATTTTTATGGCTTCAGATTTATTAGTTTCTAAGTTAGAGACAATAATCATAGGTTTATAAATTGTTGATGAATATCCTGTAAAATCAGGTTCAGAAATTGTTCCATTTATTGTAAGAGTATAATCATCTTTGTCAAAGTTGAATTTAGCTCCAGTAGCATCATATTTCATTGTTTCAGATTCATCATGAGGAAAAGTCCAATCTTTTGTAGAAATTTGAGAAGACCATTTTGTTTCACGGTATCCGGATTTATCACAATAGCGTACTTTGTATTTATAAGTTCTGTTTTTCACTGCTAATTCATCAACAAAAAAATAGTTTTTATTTATGATCGCTTTTGGGAAAACAATACCAATGCTTTTTACATCAGTGTCAGATGATTCTTGTCTAAAAATATTAATATATTTTGTTTCATTATTAATTTTAGGAATAATGATTGAAATTTGATTATTTAGTGGAGAAGCTTCTGGTGCATCAAGTAAATCTGTATCTTCCAAAGATAAATTACAAGCACAGAGTGTAAGACATAAAATCGAAATAACTGTAAAAATTGAAGTTCCCTTTTTCATAAAAACTACCTCATTGAATTATCGGCGGAAAAAGGGAACTTCTTTAGCAAAAGTTTATACTGGAATTTTTACTCTGCTTCTTCAGCAGCTTCGAGAACTCCGTAGAATGCAGGTTTACAGTCAAAGTTTTCTCCCCTGAATAGAAGAGGGTATTGTGTGTGGCCTTTATGCATTCCGTTGAGCCAGGTCCATTCATCGCGAACACCCCATAGGGTAATGCCTTCAATTCCATTTTTGCCAGGCTGTTTGCGGTTTCTGATGAACATTGCAAAGTAATTTCTATAGCAGTCTTTGAGTTTCATTGCGTTATAGCCTGCATTTCCGTTCGCAACATCCATTTCTGTAATCTGAACATTGATTCCTTTTGCAAGGAAGTTTTTTACAGCTTTTTCAAAATTATCAGCTGAATCATTAATGCCGATATGAGTCTGCATTCCGGCTGCATCAATGCGGGCATCTGGAGCAGCCTGGATTGCATCTATGATTTTGCAGATTGCTTTGTTTTTATTAACTGAAGCACAGCCATAATCATTGTAAACAAGTTTTACATCCTTTGGTGCATATTTGTTTGCATAGCGGAAGGCATTTACAATAAAGGTCACGTCTTTGTAAATTGCAAACCAGTTGCTTGAATTGGCATCGCGCAAATAATTAGCGTCGCTTGCATTATCCGAAGCGGCTTCGTTTACTACGTCCCATGCAAAGATTATATGCTCACCATTGTTGTTTTCTTTTTCCCAGTCAGCAACGTGTTCCAGAACAGTTTTAATATACCATTCCATGCGGGCATTCATTTCATCCGGGCTTACAAAATCAGTTTCACCATTTCGACCATAATTTTTCTGGAAGAACCATACCGGTGTCTGACTGTGCCATACAAGAACATGCCCACGGATTTTTAATCCAAGTTTCTGCATGTCAGCAAGAATGCTGTCCATTTGTCTGAAAGTTGGAATCTCAGCAGGAACTTCATAAAGTTTACCGTCTTCTCCACGGAACTCTGCCATTTTTCCCGGTTTAGCCCATGCGAAAATAAAGTCAGGCTTAAACTCATTTTCCGGAGTGATGCAGTCTGCCTGATACGGAAGTCCTTTCTGAAGCAGTGGCTCGCGGAAAGAATTATTGTAAGAAACACACATTCCGAAATAATCAAAATACTTTTTGTAGGTTTCTTTTATGCTTGGTGCATCTACCCATGAGACTGGCTGAGGTGCATCTTTTGTAAGACCTTCACCGGTAAGAAGCATCTTAAAATTCTTTATATAAATGGTTGTATTGTCTTTGTCAAATCCGGCTCCAGAAACATAAAGCTGTCTTTTACCAGAAAGATGAATTGTAAGATGTTTGTTTACATTGAACCATTTTCCGTTCTGAACTTTACGGTCAAAAAGTCTTGGAAAATTTTCATTAAGTTCATTAATCATCCATACAAGCTGAGTTTTTTCGCTGGTTTTATTTTCGATATACATTTCGCAGGAGAATTGAATATCAATATCTTTTCCTTCATACGCAGACAAATCAATTGTAATTGGATTTGTCCGTGTAGTTTGTGCGAGCTTTACCTGAGTAACATTTTCAGCGCCGTCAAATTTCTTATTAAAGAGAATGGCTTTTCCATCCTCATCAATCCGGGTAATGCTCACACTGCCATCTTTATTTTCGATAACCTGAGCATCAAGTTTTTTTTGTGTGCAGCCTGTGAAAATTACAAGTGCTGCGGCAAGTATAGTTATAATTTTTTTCATCATACTTTCTATTATTGTATTGAAGTCATAAATAATCTATAATGGAATTCGACTATTTATAAGATGTCGTGGTGTCACGACAATTACACAAAATAAGGAATCTTATTTATGGGAATAATGTTAAAAGAAAAATTTGGCAGTGTGTTTGCAGAAATGCTTAAAAAATCACATGCTGCTGCAAAAATCGATGAGACAAAGGTTTATGAAGAAGCAAACATGGAGCTCAGACCTTACATGTGGAAGCTTTTGGATGAAGCATTTAATGCAGATTCAAGCTTAGGAAACATCGAAAACTTTAAGGCTTTTTATGATGCAGTTACAAAGGAAGGAAAATCTGGCCTTATTCTTATGGAGCATTATACAAACCTTGATTTGCCGGGGATTCTTTATCTTCTGGAAAAACAGGGTGAAGACTGGGCAAAAGATATGTCTGAGCGAATTGTTGCTGTTGCCGGAATGAAACTGAATGAAGCAAATCCTGGCGTTCGTGCATTTACAGAAGGTTTTACACGTGTTGTAATTTATCCTACTCGTTCGCTTAATGCTGTTGAAGAAAAAGAAGTTTCTGAAGAAGAAAAGATTGCTGAAGAGCAGAGAGCTCGAAAAATTAACTTTGCCGCAATGCGCGCAATGGATAGTTGTAAAAAACGCGGACAGATGATTCTTGTATTCCCAAGCGGAACACGATATAGACCGGGCAAGCCTGAGACAAAAAGAGGTTTGCGCGAGATAGACAGTTATCTTCGTCTTTTTGATAAGATGATTCTGGTTTCTATTAACGGAAACTGTCTGAGAATTAATCCTGAAAATCCTGATGATATGCTTGCTGATATTCTTGAGCCAGGTAAATGTACATTTACTGCAAGTCCTGTAATTGACTGTAAGGAATTCAGAAACAAGATTCTGGAAAGTCTGCCTGCAGATGAAGCAGATCCAAAACAGAAAACTGTTGATGCAGTTATGGAATATCTTGAAAAACAGCATTTAGATGTGGGACCTGAGGAGTAAAAAATGAAAGAAATTAAAGAAGAATTATCAAGTACAACATACCCTGGACGCGGTATTATCGCCGGCCTTTCAGCTGATGGAAAATATGCAGTTTCTGCCTACTGGACAATGGGCCGCAGCGCAGGAAGCCGCAATCGTGTTTTTGTAACTGATACAGAAAATGGAACTGAGGTTGTTCGCACAAAGGCTTTTGATGAGTCTTTGATTGCAGGTGACCCAAGCCTTATTATTTATGCTGCAGTCCGCGAACTTGGTAAAAAAACAATCGTAACAAACGGCGATCAGACAGATACAATTTTTGAAGGATTGAAGAGTGGGCTCACATTTGAACAGTCTCTGCGCAGCCGCAAGTACGAGCACGACGCTCCAAACTACACACCGCGTATTTCTTCTCTGCTTGATTTGGAAGGCGGAGTTGATGGTGGCTATGCTTACTCACTTTCTATTTTGAAGAGCGACTGCGGAAACGGCGATAACACTTTGCGTTTTACTTACACTTATGACAATCCTGTGGCCGGTGAAGGACACTATATTCACACTTATATGGGTGATGGAAATCCTCTCCCAAGTTTTGAAGGCGAGCCTGTAAAACTCAAGATTGAAGGCGGAATCGAAGCGTTCGCAAACACAATCTGGACTTCGTTGAATGAAGAAAACAAGGTTTCACTTTTTGTGAGATTTATTGACTTGGAAAGCGGCAAGTACGAGGAAAAGATTATTAATAAGAACGTTTAGGGCGTTTTTATTAAGTACATGATAATGTGAAAATTGGCGGCGGTGGAACTTCATGAATTAAGTTCTGATGCGGAG